>JANSWS010000250.1 GCA_024743355.1 bacterium | reverse complement strand
CGTCCCGTATTTCCGACTTTAGGGAAAATGAAAATTCCAGCACGCTCGTAAAAGCCTTTTGTTTCGGTTATTTTGTTGGGCTCGTGTATGCTAGCCCTTTGGAATATTTAATTCATTCCAGTCATCATCCTAGAACAAAGATCCACGGACGCCTAAGCCATGGAAGTCTTCATTTGGTTCGTTGCATTCGCTGCTTCGATTGCTGCTCTCGTTCAGGCCTACCTCTTCTACCGCTGGATGATGACGTGCGATGAAGGCAACGAAGAAATGCGTGCCATCGCCACCGCCGTGCGGGATGGTGCCAACGCCTATCTAAGACAGCAGTATGTGGTGGTGACGATCGTGTTTGTCGTTATTGCGATCCTGCTTGGGTTGGCAGCCTTTTTCGGGCTGCAGAGCAAGTTTGTGCCGATCGCATTTTTGACGGGCGGCTTCTTCTCGGGACTCAGCGGTTGGCTGGGCATGAAGACCGCAACCCAAGCCAGTGCTCGGACCGCAGCAGCTGCCAAGCACTCTTTGAACCAGGGCTTGCGAGTCGCCTTCCGCAGCGGTGCGGTAATGGGACTGACCGTGGTCGGGCTCGGGTTGTTCTACATCACGATCTGGTTTGCAATTCTTTACTGGCTATGGCCTAGCTTCACTGGCAACCGATTGTCGCTGGAAGCGATCAGCGTGGCCATGCTGTGTTTTGGCATGGGTGCCAGTGCCCAGGCTTTGTTCGCGCGGGTTGGTGGAGGCATTTTCACCAAGGCCGCGGACGTGGGAGCCGATTTGGTCGGCAAAGTTGAACAAAGCATGAGTGAGGATTCGCCCAGAAATCCAGCCACCATCGCGGATAACGTCGGGGACAATGTGGGTGACGTGGCGGGTATGGGAGCAGACCTATACGAATCCTATTGTGGCTCGATTCTGGCCACAGCATCCTTGGGTGTCGCGGCTTTCGCCAATCCGTATCTGATTCCCGGACTGAGCCCGGACGAGCGGATTGCCAATCAACTCAACGCGATCTTTTTGCCCCTGGTGTTGGCGGCCGTCGGTATCGTTCTGTCCATTGCCGGCATTTACCTTGTCCGAACTGCCGAGGATGCGACTCAAAAGAACCTCCTGGCGGCTCTAGGACGCGGCATCAACTTTTCGGCAATCGCAGTATCGGTGGCCACGTTGGGTCTTACCTGGTGGCTGATGCCCAAGGTACCCGAAGCCATGCTGGGTCCCATTCCGGGAGTTGCCATAAGCGTCATCGTTGGACTGGCTGCGGGTTGGCTGATCGGGAAATACACCGAGTATGCGACCAGCGATGAGTTTTCTCCGACCCGCAAGTTGGCCGACCAGGCCAAGACCGGACCGGCAACGATCATTATTGGAGGCATCGCGGACGGCATGGGCAGCGTTTGGGCTCCAGTCATCGTGATTTGCTTTGCGACCTTGCTGTCCTTCGGCTTTGCTTGCGGATGGATGCTCAACGAACCCCAGTTCTTCGCACTGGGGCTGTACGGAGTAGGAATCGCAGCCGTGGGCATGCTCAGCACATTGGGAATTACCTTGGCCACCGATGCCTATGGCCCGATCGCGGACAATGCCGGGGGCAACGCGGAAATGGCCGGCTTGGAGCCAGAAGTGCGGGCCCGCACCGACGCCTTGGACTCCTTGGGAAACACCACGGCCGCTACCGGCAAAGGCTTTGCCATCGGCTCGGCCGCGTTGACCGCGCTAGCCTTGCTGGCCGCCTATGTTGAACAAGTAAGAATCAGCTTCGACATGTGGGGTAACGAGGTCATCACTGAAAGCTATGAGGATGGTATCTACAAGCTTTCGCCTGGATTTGTGGTAGCCAAGCAAGGAGAACAGAAGGATTTCTTTTTGGTCCTACCCTACTTGCTTAACCAGGATCCGGATCTCCGCCAACAATGGCGCGAGCTGGATTTTTCCCAGGGCCCGGTGAGTGCTCCCGAAACAATTCTGACAACCCGACAGGGAGAGTTGGGGACCATTGCATCCTTCACACCGACGGGAGGCAGATTGACCAACCTGCGATTGGCCACCTTGATTGACTTCACCAGTTACTACACCGCCTCGGTTATGAATCCGCGAGTGCTCATCGGCATCTTCATCGGTGCCATGACCACCTTTGTTTTCTGCGCCTTGACGATGAAAGCCGTCGGTCGAGCTGCCCAGGCAATGGTCGTCGAAGTGCGTCGGCAGCTTGCCGAGTCACCGGGCATTTTGACTGGGGAAACCAAACCCGATTACCAAAGCCCGGTTGCCATTAGCACCAAGGCCGCCCAGCGGGAAATGGCGATTCCCTCGATACTTGGATTGGCCACTCCCATTGTCACCGGATTGGTATTGGGAGTCGCTGGCGTATTGGGGCTGTTGGTCGGTTCGCTTTCGACCGGCTTCTGCCTGGCGATTTTCATGTCCAACTCGGGGGGATCATGGGATAACGCCAAGAAGTACATCGAAAGCGGTCAACTGGGTGGCAAGGGTTCCGACGCCCACAAGGCAGCAGTGGTGGGTGACACGGTCGGAGATCCGTTCAAAGACACCAGCGGCCCAAGCTTGAACATCCTCATCAAATTGATGAGCATCGTCAGCGTCGTCGCCGCCTCGCTGATTGTCCGCTATTCAGCGATTGCCATGGGTTGGCTGTGATTAAGTTGCCCTGCTGAGTCAAAAAATTGACCTTTGCGGAATAATGCTCTTCGTGAATACTGGGGTGATTCCGATTGGCCATGCCACCACACTGGCTTGACTTCAGTGCATGAAAGGATTCTGCGATGGCTCTCAGCAAGAAACAACGTCACCAACTGGCTTTAGCATCCAAACGTCGCGCGCGACGTCCGCAGCCAACGATTGAATTCACACGCCCGATGACCGTTGGCAATGGGGAACGTAATCGCGCTACGCGAACCAATGCTCCAATGATGCTGCGATTGGAGACAGTGCTTGTCGAAGCAGCCGAGCGTAATGACAAAATTGACGATGGCGCCTTAGCTACTGCCCTCCGCTGCGTGGTTCAACGCAAGGATTCTCCGTCTGAAATTGTCACCTCGGTCATGGAGGCAATCGAGGGCTGGCGTTACCTGGAGGAGAATGACGAGCAAACTGATGTAGTTATGCGAGTCATCTACGACTCGATCAAAACTCACAGCCAGTGCGAACCCGGCGACTATCATTATCTGGTTTACGCAAGCTCATTCGTGAAGCATGCCACTAAAACTCATTTTTAGTTGTTGCCTAGCTCGACAGCCCCACTTTCGATCAAGCTCCTGGCAATTCCTTGGTTGACCGTGATAACACGGGCTTTCATGCATGTGGATTTCGTCGCAGAAACGGTAACCCACGACGCAGAACAAACAGGTAACGGCCGAGCAAGCCGCTCAATATGAATGCGGCCCCCGCCCAGGTCCACCACTGAGGAGCGTCATAGCTGGGATGATTGTGCCAGGCGATGTAGACCCACAGCGGCACCAGCATGGGTTCCACTAACGTCAAAACGGTCGCCTCGGGACTGGAGGTCGTCTTCAGTCCGCGGGCGAAAAGCACGTAAGGAATCGACATCTGGAAAATACCGAACATGCCCAACGCCAAATAGCCTCCCGCACTCACCCGCTGCTCACACTGCCAGACCCAGGGCAGTAAAAGCAGGGCCGTTGCCCCATGATTCAGCGTAATCAACCATGCCGGATCCGCATCGCGCAGGCTGCGCATGCTGATGACCACACCCGCAAAACTCAGTCCGGATAGGATCCCCATGGCGGTCGGATAAAGCGAAACGCCGTAGCGCATTTCCATCAGCAGAATTAAGAGCACCCCTGTCATGCAGCAGGCGATCATGCCCACATCCGCTCTGGAGACTTGCTCGCGCAATAGCAATACGCTGGCAATCAGCACCCAGGCAGGACTCAAGTACTGCAGCCAGATGGCGTTGGCCGCCGGACCGTGCACCATGGCCGACATAAAGGACCAGACCATAACGGCAAAGCAAACCACCATCGGTAACAATTGCCACTGGAAACGCGGCTTGCGGATGAGCGGTACCAGAATCAAACAAGCAAAGAAGCTTCGCCAAAAGGCCAGCATCAGGCCGCGGATGTCTTCCGGCCAAGCGTCGAACCAAGGCGCTTTGGCAAAGAAGCCGCTGGTGCTCCACAAGATGCCCGCCAGCAATATCTGCAACCGGCCGCCGAGCCAAGACTCGTGCGGCCTCGCATCAGGAACCCCGCTCAGCGAAGCCCCGCCAGCTGGCCCCTCGCCACTGGAGCCCTCACCATGGGCGCCCGCGTTGCCCAGGCTCCCGTCAGCTCCGGAGCCGGCCTGTGCCAGCGATTGATTCTGCTGCTCCACTAAGCACCGCTACTCGAATTTCTGGCACCCATGGCCATCGACTTGGTGATCATCAAGGCCACGACCACAAACACAAGATTCAGCAGCACAAAGGCGCTCAAGCCCACCAGCGCGCCGCTGGTAAATCCATAGCTGTGCAGCCCGATACCCAATTGATTGGTACCAAACCAGGACCAGGCGGTAACTACATTGCCCAGCACCGCCAGAGCGGCAAAACCGCGTGGCCCCACCTGCTTGTCCCAGCGAGCGTGCAGCAGGATAGCGTTCCACAGCACGATCATCATGGCACCATTTTCCTTCGGATCCCATCCCCAAAAACGGCCCCAACTGTCGTCAGCCCACAAGCCGCCCAAAACCGTTCCAATGAAGCTGAAAAAGATCGCAAAGCAAATGACGCCATAGCACATGCTGTAGAGCACCTTCTGCAGATTTTCCGACTGTTTGGGTCGCTTATCCGGCGGATAGGAATCGTATCCCGTGACGATGCGATGCACGAGCGCGCAAGCGCCGATGAAGCCCGCCAAAAACGTCACGGCATAGCCGGCGGTGACCGTAATCACATGCGTCGACAGCCAGAACTGGGTATCCAAGACGGCCTGCAGCACCGGCATCGTATCGCTGGTGTCCAGGAATCGGGCCACGCTGATGGTGGCTACTCCAATAATCCCGGAAACCAAATTCGCGATGCCCACCGGATGAATGCACTCCAAGATCAGTCCAAGCAAGACGCAGGCCCAGCCGATAAACACCGCCGAGGAATAAAGGTTGATGACCGGCGCACGACCCGAAATGTAAATCCGAGAAAGGATGGCGATGGTGTGAATCACGAACACGCCGACCAGAACCCAGAACGTCGCCTTCCGCATGCCATCCCAGCGAACCAGGAAGCTGGCAAACCCCATGGCGATGGCCAGCAAGTAAAGCAACACTCCTTGCGCGGTTGGGTTGAACTTGTTCAGCCAGCTTTCCGTGACGGCCTTGGGCAGCGAGGCTGAAGCCAATGGCAAGTCCTCCAACTGCCGGGCAAAAGCCTTGACGTTCTTATTCACTTCCGCGGCCTCGCCCTGTTGCACGGCTGCCATCACCGAGGCAAAGCCTTGGATAGCCGGATTGTCCTGGCGTTCCTCGATTGCCATCAGCCGCCCGAGCGTATCTTTGAAGCTGGCTGGAGCGTAAGCTTGCCACTTGGCATCCACCAGATTCTTCTCGGTGGCTTCTCCCGTGGGGGGAATCACCGCAGGCGGCCCGCCGGATTCCAGATTCTGCATCAGTTCAAAGATCCGCATGACCTGCGCAAAAAACTGTTCTCGCTGCTGCTCCGTTTCGACCCCTGCCGGCGAAGGCAATCTGGGTTCCATGTAGCTCAACGCAATCAGATCAAACAAATTTAGCTTGCTGTGAAGGCTGACCAGTTTTTGATCGCGGAAACTAAAGCTGTCCGGGTCACGCCCCCGGAGAGGCTCAATCTCTTGCCGCAGCTTATCAATGTTCTTTTCAATTTCGTTGTACGAGTAGCGATAGCCTTTGCGCTTGGCCTCCAGATCCATAAACGAGCGGGCTTCTTTGGCATACACGCGAAAAACCTGAGCGTCGCGGACCCAGTCTTCTCCGGCCATGACCCCCATCAGCCATTCCGTGGGAGTGTGCTTGTTGCCTTCTGGATCCTTCACGTAAGGCGTATTGCCAAAGATCGGCTCGCTGATTCTTTGCAGTACATTGCGGGCCACGGTGTCGAAAGACTTAATGCGTCCCTCATGCTGAACGGGCAACTGACTGATGGCGGTCCAATCAATCTGATTGCGGTTGTAAGAAGCTGGTTTGGCGAAATAGCCTGAGATGGCACCCACCAACAACAGGCACACCACGGCAATGAGTGCATGGCTCAAGATGCTGCTGCGGGGACGGTTCTCCGCATCCACGTTGCTGCGCGAGTACTTGTTGGCAAAGCGGAAGAAGGTGCCGCCGAAGTGGGCGAACATGCCCCAAAAGACCATCATGCAGGCGACATAGGGAATCACCCAGCCCGCATTCTCTACAACTTGCAGTCCCGTCGTTTCGATAAACTGGCCATTACCCGTGGGGAGCTTGTTGTAACGACTCTGATAAAACGTCTCCCCCTGGTAGCGAACCGGGTTGTTCATCCAGGTCTTATCTTCCTGGCTTTCGCCAGTTTCCCGATCCGTAATGACAATCACCGAGGAATAGTCGCGGGGTGTTTCCGTCCCGCTGTAGTCGATCCTTTGGACGTCTTTCAGGAAGACATCGTAGCCCTTGCGTTCCTGTCGATAACGAATGGCCATTTCGAAGGGCTTACCATCGATTTCTACTTGCTCGCGATTGTCCTGCAGCAAAGCCGCGTAAAGCTGCGATTGATCGTTCTGTTCTTGAGCCAGCAGATAAGTTCCCAGGGACTCGTTGCTTTGCTTATCCAGGATTTCGACATAGGCGGAGGCCAGATTTACCTTGTCGGCGACCGCTCCACCGTAGGGCTTGATGTTCCGCGCGATGCTCTTCAGACCCATCCCTGCGGTTGCCGGATTCGTCTGCGAATCCTCCACGGGCTCCAAAATGCTGTTAGGCATAAATTCAACGATCCGCAGTTTGCAGGGCAGACTTTCGTCATCAATCACCTGCCCCGGACCCTTGCTGCGAATCATCGATTCGGGGATCGCATAGACTGTATTCTTGTCAGGATCGCTGGTGTCAATCAGCGCGATTTCGATCTCGTCTTCGATGACGGCCAGGTTGGTAGAGCTTCCCTCCGCCAAACCGATGCGCTGCTCGATCTGCCGGTCACCGAATACGAACTGGCCTACCATTAAAAGACCGACGCCAGCGTGAATCAGAACGTTGCCACCGCGTTTCTTGAACACCATCCACAGACCGGCCAACAGCACGCAGGAAGCAATGGATGCCTGCAGCAACTGCCAGACAATTCTCAGCCCCGGATTGTCCAAGCGCACCGATTCGCCGCCCGTTAATACGACCACACTGGTAGCAAAGGCCAGAACGGAAGCGGCAATCGAGAGAATTCTCGCCAGCAGTGGCATCTTTCCAACTACGGAATAGCCAACCAAAGCCAGCGTCAGCACGACGCAACCACCTTTAAGCAGGCCCCATAGCGTGTCGTACTCCATGGGTGGCTGACCTTGCAAACCATTGGCCGCATGACCGCTCACAATGACCGCTACCACCAGGGCCATGCCCAACAGGGAAACGAGGATGCCACCCCACAACTGCAAACCCTTGGATTGCACCGAGAAGCGGGTGGTCTTAGCGGCAATCAGATTGATGAGCAGAATCAGACCGATGGTGGCTCCACCTGGAAAATAGAAACCAAAACCTCCCAGGTAGGGCTCATCGTGCGGGATCAAAGTCACGGGGAACAGCACGTCCAAGGGCACGTGTGCGATCCAACAATTAAAGAACTCGCGTTTGACCGCCGCCAGATCCATTTCATCCTGGGCCAGCGTCCCGAAAAGCACGATGAAGATCGCCAGGGTAAACATCGTGACCGTGATCTTGAGCGACCCCAGGGCCTTCAGGACCATGTATGGAAAGGAATCCGTGGCACGCGCGGACGCTGCCCGGCTGGATGACCAAGCCGCAGTGGACATGGGCTTTACCTCTTCTACCAACGAATGGATTCGACAAATTCTTCGAAGCGGTCGCGTTCCGTAGCGACCACCTGCGACTTGCCTTTCAATTTCACAAACAGCGACTCTTCGTCCCGCCAGGGAATATCCGCAACCAAGATCGACTCTTGGTCGGCTCCTCCGTCCAATTCATAGATCTTGGCTGCCAAATCATTGACCTGCACCTGCGTGGCTTGTTCCATCACTTTCTGAACGGCTGTCTCGGAGGGTTCCAGCCCGACTTGGTTGAACCAAATGCCGAGATTGCTTTCGATGGCACCGCTGGCGGGAATGATCGTCAACTCGGCCTGCTCATCTCCGGCGGCTACCTCAAAGGCGGCCAGCCGCATTGGATTCTGGGAAACGTCTTGGGCCAGCCATGTTTCCGGAACCCGATAGTCCAGCTTGGGCTTTTCCGGGGCAGCTGGGGGCTCCGCCGTCGTCTCGCTGGGAGCCGCATTGGCTTGAGCCTGCGCTCGTTGGAAGGGTCCCATGCCGCCTGACATTTGACCGCTGCCCATGCCTTTCAGGCTGACGAAATACGCCTTGTTCTCACCTTGAGAAAGCGCCTCGACTTCTTCCAATTCAGGCTCGATGCTGTTCCAGTCGTCACGCGGTTCCAAGTCGAGCTGATCGCGCCAGCGATTCACATTTCGCTTGACCAACTCTTGCCACTGTTCCATGACGGGCAGTTCCGTGACCGTAGCTCGCAGCGCGTCGGAATCCTTTCGCAACTCGGCATAAGTAATTCCGCCAAGCAATTGATCGGTCCATCCATCCGACAGCTGCCACCTAGGGGTACCCGCATCGAACTGAAGAGAATTCACGATCTGTAGAAACTCGTCCCGGTTTTTGGCGACCTTCTCGGGATCTCCCAGCAGCTTGAAAACCCAGTATTTCTTGCCGTCAGGCACGATGGCTCCCAGCATCTGCTGTTCTTGCACAGCAGCGGGTGTAGCAGCCATGGAGCGTCCGCCGCGGTCGTCCTGCTTGGCCACCTCATATACGCGGATCCCCTGCTCTTCCGCGCAGCCACTCAACAACAGCGTCATAACCAACAACGCCAACCAACGCTGTGCGCCACGACCCCGAGGGATCCAGTAGGAGGAACGCAACCAAAACTGCATCATATGCTTAGTCTCTGCGAAGATTCATGCATCCGTGCAACCAATGGAAAGCATGTTCAGCGGAAGAGTTGCTCTCCGCGACCAAGCCGGGCGCTAGGATGCTGGCAAACTACCCAAGGAACGGAGGCGGGATCTGAAACCGTCCCAGCAATCGCGCTTCAAAATTCTCGATGGTTCTACGAAATTCCGCCACCGAACGTTTGCGCAAGCCGCCTAGATGGGCCATCCAAGGCGGCTTTCCTTCGCTCCGGCACTGACTCAGACCAGTACCAATGGAGCGAATGCCGATTCCCTTCGTCCCCTATATTCTATCGTGACCTGCAGATTCGTACACGATGCCGTGGGACTTAGAACGGATCCGAAATTCGGGGAGAAACGCTGCTAAATGCGTTGCGGACAGGTTCTTGGGGACAAATTTTGGCTGGAGAGCTCTGCTGCGATTCAACGGCATTCCCCGTGATCATAGCTCGCCAGTCCACTGCGGCGATTCGCCACCTCGATTATCAGGGCGAGGCGCGACGCTGCCAGCGCAGCCCAGACTCGGGATCCGCAGGCCCGTAACCTCCGGAAGATGAATTGGTGAAACCTGGAGAAGCTGGGAGACTATAGCCCGAACCACCTGAAGGTGCGGAAAGCTGCGACAATCGCTGCCCAGAGGAAGAATACTGCCTGGCAATCAGCTTTTCACTTTCCGCCAGACGATTCTCCATAACCCGCAGCTGTTCTTCGGTTCTCTGACGTCGATCACGCTCCGCGCGGAACTCCGCCAGCAACCGTTCGTTCTCGCTTTGCAATTCTTGCACGAGATTATTGCTTCCAAAGTTGAAAGCATTGCAGCCCGTGGAGCCAAGCAGAATGAAACATCCCAGAATGCCAACCGACACACGAAAAGAAAGGCAGCAAGCAAGCCGCCACGAAGCGCGTGGGCGCCGAAGGCCAGGGTCTAAGGAATCGTTTTCCTGGCAGACCACGTCGCGAACTCCTTTCCGAGACCAACCATTGAGAATCCATACGGATGCCAAAGCTCTCCATAACTCCGGCTCCTATTCGACGGGCACGCTACCAAGTATCCCAGCTGACGGGAAGTCCGATTCCATCAACTGGGTGATTGGATGCCAGCAATCCGTCACCGGGAATCCATGGAGCCCGGCGATGGTCCAAAGGACTGCAGGTGAAATGGCCTACTTTTGCCCGAAGGCACTCAGAATGGCATCGGTAAAGCCGCTGGTGAGTGTGCTCTCGCCTCCCGACCAAGCCCACATGTTGCGGACGACGTCGGTAATCAGAATACCGGACATACACATCAGCAACAGAATCCCCAGCAGGCTCAAAACCTGCAACAGACTGTAAGGAATCTCTGGCGAAGCCATTGCCGCGGCGCCCGTTGGAGCCATTCCGCCCAGTGCTTCCGCGTCGTCCAATCCACCACCGCCGTCCACGTCAGCGAAGGCATCGAAGCCCTCTTCGGCCGGCAAGGCGACCGCCGCGTCGCCGAATTCGGACGAGTCTTCGAGTTCGATCACCTGCGAGCCGCTATCATCGTCGGCTTCGATGGAGCCTGATGGTGACAACTGGAATTCTTCGTCCTGTTGGAAATCAACGGCCGATCCGGCGGCAGATCCACCTTCGACGTCGGAGTCTTCCGCAGCCAGATCCAAACCTGAAATTCCGCTGGCAGCCAAATCCAAGGGCTCATCCTCTAGCGAAATGCCGCTATCGGAGGGGCTCATCAGATTGATTCCGCTGTCTGTTCCCAGAGCCAGGTCACTGCCACCGCCCAACACCAAGTCATCTTCGTCGCTCAGCGCAAGGTCACTTCCGAGGCCACTCGCATCGATGGCTGGGTCGCTATCCCCCTTGATCAAATCGCTGGAATTGGCGCCGGCTGTAGCCAGGTTTAAGTCGGAGCCGCTGATGACTCCTGAGGGATCTTCGGAAAGCAGTCCCAAGTCCGAACCGAGCGGAATATCGCTGTCGGTCGCGCCAGAGCCCTTGCTTTCAATACCGCTATCCAGACCGAGATCGCTGCCGATGCCGGACATGGCATCGCTCGCCGCAGCCAGCAGATCGTCTCCGTCCTCCGCAGCCAAGGAGAGTTCGTCATCGTCGTCATCACTGTCAGCCAACCTCAGCTCGTCATCGTCGTCAGAAATTCCGCTTCCCGACGCGACCAGCCGAACGTCGCTGCCTGCACCCGGTTCCGCCACCAGCGAAACGTCGCTGCTGACATCCGAGCCCTCTTCTCCTCCGGCCGACTCATCACCGCCCAGAGAACTACCAAGATGACTGCCGGAAGT
>JANSWS010000351.1 GCA_024743355.1 bacterium | reverse complement strand
TAGGGTTGGCCTACGAGTACGACCCATTCTTCTCATTGTCGATCGCTCGCGTCGATCCGCTGCCGCACCAGCTTGAAGCGGTCTACAGCTACTTCATGAAGTTGCCGCGAATTCGCTTCTTGCTTGCCGATGACCCTGGTGCAGGTAAGACGATCATGGCCGGTCTGCTGCTGAAAGAACTGAAAGCACGTGGCCTTGTCAAACGCGTCCTGATCGTCTCGCCGGCAAGCTTGACCTTTCAATGGCAGCGCGAAATGGCGGACAAGTTCCGCGAAAAGTTTGAGGTCATTCGCGGTGATGTTCTGCGAGCCAATTACGGGCAGAACCCATGGCAAGAACGAGACCAAGTGGTCACTTCAGTGTCGTGGGTCTCAATCGTCGAGGATGCGAGGGAAAGCCTGCTTCGATCGCGTTGGGACTTGGTCATCGTCGATGAAGCCCACAAGATGAGCGCGCGATCTGACGATCACAAAACGTACGCTTATCGGCTCGGCGAAAATCTGTCCAAGATGACCGACCACTACCTGCTCATGACGGCGACGCCGCACAAGGGTGACCCAGAGCACTTCAGACGCTTCCTGGCCCTGCTTGACGCAGACGTGTACGGCAGTATTCAAAGTCTCGAACAGGCGATGAAAGACCAGGAAGCCCCCTTCTATCTTCGTCGAACTAAAGAAGCTCTGGTCACATTCCCCGATCCTGACACTGGCGAAGTTCGCAAATTGTTCACAAAACGCGAAGTTCGCAGCGCAGCGTTTGATCTTAACGGGGAGGAACTCGAATTCTACGACGAACTGACTCGCTACGTCGAAGACCAATCGATGGCTGCTGCGGCTGATGGAGGCCCTCGCGGCCGAGCAGTTGGTTTCACGATGGCGATGCTACAACGCCGGATGGCGTCGTCGATCTACGCAGTTCGTCGCAGCCTGGAACGGATGCGAACCCGCCGCGAAAAAATCTTGTCGGATCCCGAAGCTTACCGAAGAGAACAGATCGGGCGGCGTGTCCCAGACGACTTCGACGAACTCGATTCCGTCGAACAGCAGCAGATCATCGACGACCTGGAAAACGAAGTTCTTTCGGTAGACCCAACTGCATTGAAAGAGGAGATCGCGCAGCTCACCCGTTTGGTCACCCAAGCGGTTCAGCTCGAGGCACTCGACATACAGACCAAGGTTATCAAACTGCAATCGGTGCTCAACCAGGAAGGCATCTTCGATAACCAACAAACCAAGCTTCTGATTTTCACCGAGCACAAAGATACGCTCGACTTTCTCGCGGGTGACGGCAAAGACGGTCGCCCGCTTGGAAAGCTCGTCGAGTGGGGTCTCGCGACGACGCAGATCCATGGTGGCATGAAGATCGGTGACCGAGACACTCCTGGTACTCGTATTTATGCCGAGCGTGAATTCAAGGAGAGCGCGCAAGTACTCGTCGCGACCGAAGCAGCCGGCGAAGGCATCAACCTGCAATTCTGCTGGTTGATGGTCAACTTCGACATTCCATGGAATCCAGTAAGACTGGAACAACGTGTTGGACGCATTCACCGTTATGGTCAAGAAAAAGACTGCTTGATCTTTAACTTCGTCGCCCAGAACACTCGCGAAGGCCGCGTGCTTCGCAAATTGCTCGATCGACTCGCTGAAATTCGTTTAGACCTTGGTTCTGATCAGGTTTTTGACGTTGTAGGTGAAGTATTTCCGGCCAACCAACTCGAACGCATGTTGCGTGACATGTATGCGAGGCAAACCGATGTCAGCAAGATCGAAGACCGAATCGTCCGCGATGTCAGTCCAGATCGCTTCCGAGCAATTACCGAGTCGACGCTAGAGGGTTTGGCAAAAAAAGAATTAAACCTGTCCAACATCATCGGTAAGCACGCCGAAGCAAAAGAGCGTAGGCTTGTTCCTGAGGTAATAGAGCAGTTCTTTATCGATGCCGCTCCAGAATCTGGCCTACGACCGAAGGAGAAGCCGAAAGGCAGTGGCGTTTACGCAATTGGTAAGGTCCCTCGCAACCTGCTCCCGATCGGCGACCGTCAGGAAGATCGTTTCGGCCGGCTAGGGCGGGAGTACAAGCAAATAGCGTTCGACAAAGCGAATCTGCGGGACGACCCGACGTTGGAATGGGTCACCCCCGGTCATCCGCTATTTGAATCCATTCGCACAGACATTCTCGCTCGCACAGGCGACCAACTCCGCCGCGGTGCCGTTTACTACGACTTGCATCGCAGCGATCCCTGCTTGGTCGATATTTTTGCTGCCTCCATAAAGGATGGGCGAGGGCGAACGCTGCACAGACGATTGTTTGCTGTGGAAACCGCATTATCCGGGGAAATGAAAATTCATGAGCCAACGCTATTGCTCGATGTAGCTGCAGCACCTTCGGGTGCTCCGGGACCTTCCGAATCCATTGTTCTTCCGAGTCGTCAGGCGGTTGAACAGTATCTTTATCAAAACGGGCTACAGCCTTGGATCGCCTCTATTGCAACCGCGCAAACGCAAGAAATCGCGAGGATACGCCGACACGTTGAAATTAGCCTCAACGCGTTGATAAACCGTGCTCAACTTCAGCAAGCGGAGTACCTCAGTCGAAAGATCGATGGTGAAACAGTAACCGGCTTAGATGGATTGATCGCACAGTCAGAGATCCACCTCGATGACCTAACCAACCGGCTCGAGAATCGACAGAAAGAACTCGAGCTCGAGCGCCACACATCCATTTCTGACATCACTCATCTCGGACGTGCTTGGGTTGCGCCTCACCCTGATCGCACCAACCCGCAATTTGCACCAATGGTTCGCGACGATGAGATCGAACGCATTGCCATCGAAGAAGCGATTCGGTTCGAAGAAGCCCGCGGGTGCATTGTCGAAAGCGTTGAATCCGAAAATCGAGGCTTTGACCTCATCTCTAAGAAGCCTCATCCTCACGATCCAAAGACCTTTAGCGAAGTGCGCTTCATCGAAGTCAAAGGCAGAGCGGGCGTCGGAATTGTTGCGCTCAGCGAGAACGAATACCGCACTTCGGAGCGTCTTGGAGAAGACTATTGGCTGTATGCGGTATTCAACTGCGCTTCATCACCTGAATTAAATGCAATCCAAGATCCAGCACGTCTCGGATGGGAACCCGTTACTTCAGTTGAGCACTATCAGGTCGATCCAAAGCAGATTCGCGGGGAGGCCAAGAAATGATCGACGGTAAAGCGATCACGATCGCTAATGACTCAACGATATCAAGCATGATTGCTTCGGCCACCCGCCGAGTCGTCGTTCTTGCGCCGGCGGTATCCAGGGTGATCGCAGAGTCCATTGTCGCCAAGTGGAACGATCTTGGCGGTGACGCCGTGTCCGTGGTTCTTGACGTGGATCCGGAGGTTTATCGACTTGGCTATGGAGAGTTTGATGCCCTTGCGCTGCTGGAAGCAACCGCAGCCAAAGCTGGCACGACATTAAATCGGCAACCTGGCATCCGCATTGGTCTCATCATCGTTGACGATGAGACTCTCGTTTACTCTCCGACACCACTATTGATCGAAGCCGGCCCCAAACGTCCCGAAACACCCAACGCAGTTCGACTCGGAGCACCACCAGCGAATGTGGAACGCGAATTAGGGCAAGGTCCTAATGGTGTTCGTGAACAGCAGATTGGACTCGACAAGGCCGATAAGTCAGCGATCCAAGCGGTCGACAATCAGCTAAAGCAAAACCCACCGCAAAAATTCGACGTCAGCCGTAGTGTACGAGTTTTCAACGCAGCATTCGAGTTTGTGGACCTGGAGTTGCTTGGCACATTTATCGATCGCAAAACGGTTTCTATCCCCAAGCACCTTTCAGGAATCAAAGACTCGAAAACACGCGAGCAACTTCGCACTTCGTACACGATTCTACCTCCTGGGCATAAGTTGTCCGGTGAGCATTTGCAGAAAGATCGCAAGCTTATTGACAAGAAGTTCTTGCGAACGATTGCTGGTTACGGAACCGTTGTTCTTCGATCAGATAAAAGAGCTTTCGAAGCAGAAGTCAAGCAGCTACGTCAAGATGTCGAGAAATTCGCAGAAAAGATTCGTGACGAATTGCAGTTGGCAATGGATAAGCAGCGCGAGTCGCTTGTAAAAGCTATGTTGCCAACGGTCAAGCGAACGCCGCCTCACGATTGGATCAAATCGGACGGTCGAAAACCCGATGCGGACACGGTCAAGCAATTCCTCGATGACGATTTACGCAAAGCATTCGGCACAGCCGAGTCATTGATTAAAGAAATGAAGGTCAAGCTGATCTTCAAAGGCGTCACATTCGAGCTTCTTTCGGACGAGAAGTTCCGCGAAGCTGCTCGCGAAGCCCTTCCCGAACTGACCCAGTTGCACGACGAGTACGACGCGGCCAAAGCGGCAGATGAAGCCGACAAGCCTGAGCAGCAGCCCCAAAACACAACCGACTAAGCGACAGGATACGAATTGAGCAAAGCAACAAAACTAGTCAAGGAAGCGTGGGAAGACTACGTCGGCAGCGATCCGAACTCGCTTAAATACCCCAAGCGGTTGATCGAGGTCGATTTACCGATTGCGAGGATTTCGGCGCATGCGCGGCGGGAGAAGTCAATTCGGCATGGGCACATTTCGACTTTACACATCTGGTGGGCAAGGCGGCCGTTGGCTGCTTGCCGCGCCGTGATCTGCGCGTCGCTTTGGCCTGATCCTGCTGACCCATTGTGTCCTCAAGCATTCCGTGACGCGGCGGTGAAGCACATCAAAGCCTTCGCGGCTCGCGCTGCTTCGGGCTCGCTGCCTGCTGATGAGCGTCCCAAACTCAACGAAGAGCAAGCCGAGCTTGAACGAGGTTTGTCGCCCGAGAGCCGAGCCCGCTGGGAAGCGATTGCCAAGGGAACCTTGACGCTCGATCCGAATGAGCCTGCCGACATGGGGGTACTGCGGTTTTGCCTGCTCGATTTCGTTGCGGATTTTTCTGACTGGGGAAATAGTTTGAAGTCTGCATACCTCGAAACGGCGAGGGCACTAACTCTGATCTCGCACACGACGCTTGGTGGAATTGACGGAACCCGGCCATTGATAATTGATCCGTTTGCTGGAGGGGGTGCAATTCCGATTGAAGCACTTCGAGTTGGCGCCGACGCGTTCGCAAGTGATCTAAATCCGCTTCCCATTCTCCTCAATAAAGTAGCCTTGGAGTACATGCCTCGATATGGCAAATCTTTAGTTGGCGAAGTTCAACGATGGGGGGCGAGGATTTCGACAGCCGCCGAAAAAGAACTTGCCCGTTTCTTCCCACGTCAGAAACTTGGCCTAACTGCTTACCTCCGAAAACCAAAAGATGTGATTACGCGTGGGGTCGAGAACAAGTCTTGGTATCTAGACGACGTAAAGAGTGAAACACCGATCGCTTATGTTTGGGCGCGAACTGTACTTTCCGACGCGCCCGGAGAGCAGGGCGTGCCAATTGAGGTCCCACTTATCCGATCTTTCTGGCTGTCGAAGAAAGCGAATGAAGAAGTTGCTATGCGATGGGCAACAAAACCAGACGGGACTATCAAGACCGAAACGGTCGATGTTCCTTTAGTGAATGGCAAACGTCTTACAACTAGGCGGGTTACTCGGCCAGTCATGGAGTTGTTCTGTCCTTCCAATGCAGATGAGGTTCTTCCTCCAACCGTCGCTCGGGGAAGTGTCACGTGCCCGATAACGGGATACACAACTAAGGTTGATTCTGTTCGTACACAGCTTAAAGAACGGCGTGGCGGTTCGACGGATGCAAGACTTCTGGCCGTGGTAACAACTTTGGTTACCAGTCGCTACACCGGACGAAAATCTAAGTACGAAGATTGGCCTGAAAAAGGAAGGTTTTTTCGTTTGCCAACTGATGTGGACTTAGCAGCATGCAGAGACGCATCGGAAGAGATTTCACGTCAGGAAGATGAATTAGGAGAAGGAGAACTGTCTCTTGTTCCAGACGAATTGATTTCACTTAATGAACTCAGACGAATTAGCGTGCCTATCTACGGGATGACTAGTTGGGGCGATTTGTTCACCGCTAGACAGGGGTTAGTTTTATCAACATTTGCGAGATTGCTTAAGACAATAAAGGTTGACGAAGACACCTTGGATGTTTCGCAGCGTGGGATCGCCGCAGCGGTGCAGACCTGCCTGGCACTTGCTGTTACAAAGCATGCAGACGCCAATTGTGCAAATTGTGCATGGCGTCCAACAAGCCTTGACATTGGCCACTTATTCGGACGGCAAGCAATTGGAATGACGTGGGACTTCGCGGAGGTAAACCCATTTAGCAAGGCAACCCGCGATTTCCTTAATGGCGTGGAAGGCGTTATTAAAGCGTTGCAGTCAACCGACGACAATTTTGTTATTCAAGGCACCGTACAGCCGGCGTCCGCAACAAACCATCCTCTCCCGGACGACTTTGCCTCAGCATTGATCACAGATCCGCCGTATTACGACGCTGTTCCATACTCACATCTTTCAGACTTTTTCTACGTTTGGCTTCGTCGATGCCTTAATCATTTGCATCCTTCGCTTTTTACGGAAACGCATTCACCCAAAGTTGATGAGATCGTTGTTGACCGTGCGCACAAGCTGAGCAGCTCCAACAAGGGGATTGCTTTCTACGAACAGAATTTGGCTATTGCGTTTGCAGAATGCCGTCGAGTCGTTAAGCCAGACGGTTTAGGATGCGTGGTTTTTGCAAGCAAGACAACCTCTTCCTGGGAGGCAATCCTTAAGGCGATCATTGAATCTGGTTGGGTCATCACTGGATCGTGGCCAATCGACACGGAGATGGAAACGCGTGTCGCTGCACAAGGTCAAGCTAGACTTGCAAGCAGTGTGCACATTGTCATTAGGCCACGTGAACAAACCGATGGCAGCCTTGCGAATCATTTGGGCGAATGGCGCGAGGTGCTGAGCGAGTTGCCCAGATGCATTCATCGATGGATGCCAAGACTAGCGTCCGAGGGCGTCGTTGGAGCTGACGCAATCTTTGCATGTATCGGTCCAGCTCTTGAAATATTCAGCAAGTACAGCCGCGTCGAAAAGTCCAACGGAGACGCTGCGACTTTACGCGAGTACCTCGAACATGTCTGGGCTGCCGTATCGACTGAAGCTCTCGCGTTGATCTTCAAAGACGCCGATGCTTCAGGGTTGGAGCCCGATGCGCGGCTGACCGCGATGTGGATGTGGACGATTGGAGGCGGCAAAGATGACGGTGAGAACGCAAAAGAAGATGGCGGGAAAATAAAACCCTCCGATGGCTACACGCTTGAATTCGATGCTGCTCGCAAGATCGCTCAAGGCCTAGGCGTTCACTTGGAGCAATGCACGTCGCTCGTCGAGATTAAAGGGGACCAAGCAAAACTGCTGCCTGTTAGTGCTCGCACTCGATACCTATTCGGCACCGATTCGTCTCGATCAGCGTCGGGCCGCTCTGCCAAAGTAAAGCAAAGAACGTTGTTCGATGAACTGGACGATGCGGAAGCAGCCGAAGCGGGTTGGACACAGCTCAAGGGGCCACCGCCAGGGAGTACGACGCTCGATCGCGTTCACCAAGCAATGATCTTGTTCGCCGCCAACCGAGGTGAACTGCTAAAACGATTCCTCGTTGACGACGGAGTCGGTAAAGAAGATCGCTTCTGGAAACTGGCTGACAACCTCAACAAGCTCTACCCAACTGGCACCGAGGAACGCCGCTGGGTCGAGGGCGTGTTGGCGCGGAAACGCGGGCTAGGGCTGTAAAGATTTATCGCGACTATCGAAGGAATACTGACCAATGAAATGGCAAGAGAGAATTAGTGTCGATCCTCAGGTCTGTCATGGAAAAGCATGTATCGCTGGCACTCGGATCATGGTGTCCGTTGTGTTGGACAACCTGGCCAGTGGATTATCGCGGGATGAAATCCTGGCGAGCTACCCTGCGTTGCGCAGCGAAGATATCGATGCATCCATTGCCTATGCAGCGGAGCTGACTCGAGAGAGGGTCATACCGCTTTCACCGGGAGCCGTGTAGATGCGGTTCAAGATCGACGAAAATCTGCCAATCGAAGTGGCTGGCGTTCTGCGTGACGCAGGCCATGATGCGATGACGATCGGCGATCAGCGCATGTCGGGCGAACCGGATCCACGTGTTGCTGCGGTTTGTCGTGATGAAGATCGTGCGATCTTAACCCTTGATTTGGATTTCTCGGACATCCGGACCTATCCGCCGAGTGACTATCCTGGAATTATCGTGCTGCGACCTTCGACCCAATCCAAGAGTGATGTGCTGGCTTTGGTTGGTCAGTTGCTACTGTTGCTAAATGCCGAACGATTGATTGGCAATCTCTGGATTTTGCAACGCGGCGGGCTGCGCATTCGCGAAGGAGAGCGGCCAGCCGATGAATAGGGGCGAGTTGTTTGCGGCTT
>JANSWS010000259.1 GCA_024743355.1 bacterium | reverse complement strand
GGGTAGCGGATCAGCTTCCACCGATCGGTTCGTACGCCACGCACGTTGGGCGTATAGGGAAATTGCTTCTCGTAGTTGTAGTGGTAGAACCAGGCCTTTCTCCAAGCCGAATCGCCTTCACGGACCAAATCTACCATCGAGCTGCCATGAATGTCTCCGAGCTCTTGGGCTCCCGCCACTTCGCAGATTGTCGGTGCCAGATCCACGGTCAGGATCTGTTGACGGATCCGCTTGCCGCCGTTGGATGTCCACGGTGAATAGTGCATGATCAATGGAATGCGTATGCTGGCTTCGTGCATGGTCCGCTTGTCCACCATGCCGTGTTCACCCTCCAGCAGGCCATTGTCGCCCATAAATACGATGAGCGTGTCCTCAAACTCGCCGCGTTCTTTGAGCAGAGCCACCAGACGTCCCATGCTGTCATCCACGCTGAGAATAGTTCCCCAATAGGCTCGGACCATGTCCTGGAACTCCATAACACCCGCGGCGGAAGTGTCGGGAAAATCCTTACGCCAATCGAAAATCGGACCATAGATGCCGTGCCAGGTGGTCAGGCGTTTTTGCATCCACTGGGGTTTATCGCTGAGTTCGAAAGCGGAATGCGGGTAGTTAACCTCTACATGGTCGAATGCATTCTCGTATTTGGGCTCGGGTAAGTAGAAGCTGTGAGGTGCCTTGTGTCCCAGCATCAGCATCCATGGTTCATCCGCCGGTTGCTTGCGGATCCATTCCTCGGCCATGTCGGTAACGACCGTTGTGTAATAGCCTGGTACAACCCGTCTTTGCTGCCCGTTGAAATTGAATTCGGTGTCAAAGTACTTGCCCTGGCCTTTGTGGGTTACGAAATGATCAAAACCGGGTCGCGGTTCGTCATTGTCCTCGCCCATGTGGTATTTCCCGATGTAGGCCGTTGAATATCCGGCTTCTTGCAGGCGTTTGGGGAAAGTCTCCATTTCATCGGGGTATTCCGTAAAATTATTGGTTACGCCATGTGCGTGGGCGTACAGGCCACTCAAGATCGAGGCGCGGCTTGGAGAGCAGAGACTCGTCGTGCAAAAGCTGTTCTCGAAAAGCACTCCCGCTTTGGCCAAGGCATCAATGTGCGGCGTATTTAGGTGCGGATGGCCCATGCAACTGAGAGCATTCCATCGCAGATCATCGCACAGCACGAAGAGCACGTTGGGGCGCTCGGCCGCCCCACAGGCCGCGGGCGTCAAGCTTGATTGGACGCTGATGCAGGCGATGGCAAGCGACCACAGAACCATAAAATGCACGGAAGAAGCCCAAATTCTCATGTTGATTTCCCCAACTCAAGATGAACAATGCGTCTACTATAACAGTCCTCCACGTCGTCTGCCGAATCAGCGCGGCAGAATCCGGCGATAGGCGAATTTCACTCAATTTCCTGCTCCAGGCCCAAGAATGGTTAACATTCGACGAACTCTTATCGTGAATGCCTGTGGATCGCACCCAAAGTGCAGGTTGGGCTGGGAGAAACCATGCCTCCGCAGGATCCGGTTCTGACAAAGGGCTGCGCTTATTAGCTGCAGTCGGAGCGGACATCATCCAAGATTTGAAAAGCATTGTTTAGGAATCGCAATATGCGAGGGTTGGGAATAGCGTCCACATTCCTGCTGGTCTTCTCCGGATGCCATCTGGCACAGCATAGCCACGAGCGGATTGAAAGCCAGCAAATCGAGACGACGCCGCTGTATTCGGTCGATTTGACGACTTTCAACGGCGCTATCGATGTTGTGCCTTCATCCGACCAGACGATTGAGATGGAGATCAAATATCGAGGCTACGGAGCTTCGCCCGAGCAAGCTGAGGCTAATAGTGAGGCTCTGTCCTGCAGCGTCGAGGCGGAAGATGGATGTCTGAAAATTCAAGCTACGAAACCGGCTGACCAATGGCTGGGTTCCGTGGAATTCAGCTTGAAGGTGCCCCAGGAGTGTTCACTCACGCTGAAGACGAGTAACGGAAAGATTACTTGTCAGGGATTTCCCAACGGTGTTGAAGCTCGCTCCAGCAACGGTACTGTCCACTTGATCAACATCGGCAACGAAATCAAGGCTAAGACCAGCAACGGTACGATTCGCGTCGAAAATGCGATCGGTCACGTGGATCTGGAAACCAGCAACGGACGAGTGTTCTTCTCCGGCCAGCCATCGGGCTCGGAAAACCAAATCCGTACCAGTAATGGTCGAGTCGAGCTTCAGTTTCCAGACGACTACCTGGTAGAGCTTGCCACTCGCACCTCGAACGGTTCGATTGAGTGCTCGATGCCGACGCAAACGATTCTTAAGGAGGATAAACGCAGCCTGCAGGTGATCATCGGGGAGGGCGATGTGAATCACGTCGAGCACAAGCTGAACGTTCGCACCTCGAACGGCAGTATCAAGATTCTTCCTATGCCGAAGGCTAGCGAAAATACTTCGTCCGACGTTGCCGAAGTTGACTCGGAGCTTTCAATCTGAGCCTCTTGCCGGTTTCCTCTATGCGATGATCTCTTCCACAACGCGCGATGTTTTCGTCAGATTGGAAAGCCGCTGGTTGGCGCCCTGGAAATTGTAAGTCAGCTTGAGATGGTTGATTCCCAGCAAGTGCAAAAGGGTTGCATGCAAGTCATGGGGTGAGACCCGATTCGAAATGGATTCGTAGCCCAGCTCGTCGGTTTCCCCAAAAGAAAAGCCAGGACGCACCCCGCCTCCGGCCAGCCACATGGTGAAGGCCCCGGGATTGTGATCCCTGCCAACGAATTTCATTTCGGTTCCATTGCGATTTTCTCGCATCGGCGTTCGTCCGAATTCACCACCCCAAACAACCAGGGTATCTTCCAGCATGCCTCGTTGCTGGAGATCTTGTAGCAAGGCAGTCATGGGTTGGTCGCACTCGCGGCAACGGTCTTTAAAGCCCTTGTTGAGCGCTTCGCTTTCGGCCGCACCATGAGAGTCCCATCCCCAATGAAACAGCTGAATGAATCGTACGCCGCGTTCTGCGAGACGCCGTGCAAGCAAGCAATTATTGGCGAATGATTCCTTGCCAGCTTCCACTCCATATGCCCGATGAACGCTTTCGCTTTCTTGGGATAAATCGAAAGCCTCCATCGCAGATGTTTGCATGCGAAAGGCCAATTCGTACTGAGCAATCCGCGTCAGGGTCTCTGGATCGCCGTATTCCTGATAGGCTCGATGATTCAGGCGTTCGATTGCGTCCAGGGTTTTTCTGCGGTCTGCACGGCTGCTACCATCGGGATTGGACAGGAACAGCACTGGGTCGCCTTGCGATCGGCACTGAACACCTTGAAAGACGCTGGGCAAGTAGCCAGCCCCCCAAGCGCTCTTTCCAGCTGAAGGCATACGTCCTCCCGAAACCAGCACAATGAAGCCCGGGAGATTCTCGTTCTCTGTCCCCAGTCCATAAGTGATCCAGGATCCCATGGACGCCGCGCCGAGATTCTGGTTGCCGGTGTGCAACAGCAATTGGGCAGGAGCGTGATTGAATTGCGTGGTATACATCGATTTGATGAAACAAACGCGATCTACCACTTGCTTGAAATTTGGCAGACGATCCGAAACCCAGGCTGCAGATTCCCCAACTTGCTCGAATGCATATTGGGGACCAAGCATCTTTGGGACGCCCTGAATGAAAGCAAATCGTTTGCCTTCCAAGAATGACTGCGGACAATCCTGGCCGTCCAATTGCTGTAGTGCGGGTTTGTAATCAAACAATTCAAGTTGGCTGGGAGATCCTGCCATGTGCAGGAAGATAACCCGCTTCGCGCGAGCCGGCGGATGCGCGCCATCGATGGCCATGACACGGTCCGCTTGAGTTTGCAAGCCCAGCCACATCCCTGCTAAGCCCATGCTACAGCCGCGGAGAAAGTGTCGACGTGTCTTCGCTTGCAAAGATCGTAAATACCATTCAGTTTCGAGGTTCATTTGGTGAGTGCCCAATCTGAATTCAAGATCGCCAAAGCCACCTGCGACAGCTTGTCCAGTACGTGCTGTGTTGCCTGTACATCGCCTGAGTCTGCATTCTCGTGGTCAGATTCAACGGATACAGACGCATTGTCACCCGGCATCAGAGATTGCAATAACTCCATTAATACCTGCTTGTCCTGGTCTGAGGCTGGCCGTGAGGTGACGCTGAGAAACATGCCGTCAACAGCATCTGGCAAGCTCTCCGTTTCCGAGTAGCATCGCTGTGCCAGAGCCTTAGCCAATTCAGCATAGACTTCGCTATTGAGAGTCACCAAGGCTTGCAGTGGCGTATTGGTCGGGATCCGACGGGCGCTGCAAACGTCTCGCACCGGGGCATCGAACATCAGGAATCCAGGGTAGGGGCTGGTGCGCCGCCAATAGGTATACAGTCCTCGACGATAACGATCCTGGTCGATAGCCGTTTGCCACTGCGCGGAAGAATAAGCTTGTTGCCATACGCCCTCGGGTTGAGGGGGCATGACACTGGGCCCACCGATGGACCTGTTAAGCTTCCCGGACGCGAGCAGTGCCTGGTCACGGATCATTTCCGCAGTCAACCTGGTTCTGGGACCTCTTGCCAGAAAGCGATTCTTAGGATCCCTTTCCATGGCTTGTGGACTCGCTTTGCTGTCCTGCCGGTAGGTTGCCGATAGGACCATGCTGCGCAAGAATGGCTTGATCCGCCATCCGCAATCCTCCCGCAAGAAGTTGGCCAAGTATTCCAGCAACTCGGGATGAACGGGCGGGGTACCACTAGGGCCAAAATCCTCCAGCGTTTCGACCAGTCCGATACCGAATAGCTCCGACCACAGACGATTGGCCCAGACACGAGCGGACAGAGGATTGGCATCCGAAACCAACCAGCGAGCGAAATCCAGGCGGTTCTCAATCCGGGAATCCTGGACTGCCTGAAAGGCTTGCGGAATACCCGGCCTGACGATCGCTCCCTTTTCCAAGAAGTTGCCGCGCAGAAACTCGCGCGTGGTCCTAGAGGAAGATTGCGATCGTTCCTGCATGATGGGAACCTCGGGGCCGCGAAACTCACTCAGCTTCTCGCGGGTCGCGTCCAACTCGTCGCGTAGCTCGCGCACTTCCGAGTTGTTCGCCAACGCGGATAGCTTTTGGTCCGCCGAATAATCTATGCGCAGTCGACGTATATGATTCGATAAACCGCCCGTAACGCTGCTCTTCTGAATCAGCTCGATTTGCAGGCTTTCATCGGAATCGAGCTTCAAGGGCGTCTCCAGGCAAATCACCACCCACCTCGGTCCGAAGAGCTTGGGGTATCCGCCGAATCCATCCTTGTTTGGCTGCAAGACTTGCTCCGGCTCATAGCTGCCAGCTCGAAAGTCAGGAATGACTGTAGTCAAATTAATTGGTTGAGGTTGTTCGCTCTCTGGCCCGTGTTTGCTCAATTGGATGTGCGAGAGCACAGAGCCCTGTTCCGGCCAGTCCTCGGGCGCATCCGAGACCGGCAAAATATGAATGCGCAAAGCGGAGAGGCTCTCCGCCCGTGCGGTAAGCGTATAAGTACTGCCGACGGCCACGGTGCCCGAGCTACGGACTTCCGAACCAACCAAGTTCAACATTCCCGAAGTCGAGCTGGCTGAAAGGACGGGTAACGGATTCCAAACAGTTTTTTGGACCCGCTGATGACCTATTGCGTCAATGGCTCTTGTGATCTGCCTTTCCTTTTCTGTCAACTGCAACCATTCTTGCTGCTTCGCCGGATCAGCAGTGTATGGAATCGTTGGGAACTCTGAATCCAGATCGCAGTCCTCCGTACTATTGAATAGTGCAAGACCCGCGTAATATTCATGATTCGCAAATGGTTCGTAGGGATGTGCATGGCATTGCACACATCCGAAGGTGGTGGCTTGCCACACGGTCCATGTCGTGTTCAAGCGGTCGATCACGGCTGCCGTGCGAAACTCTTCATCGTCGGTTCCACCCTCGGTATTGGTTTGTGTATTGCGATGAAACGCGGTCGCGATGAGATCTTCAAAGGTTGCATCCGGCAACAAGTCGCCGGCCAGCTGCCGCACCGTGAATTCATCGTAAGGCATATCTGCATT
This sequence comes from bacterium, assembly GCA_024743355.1. Taxonomy (GTDB): domain Bacteria; phylum Planctomycetota; class Planctomycetia; order Pirellulales; family Pirellulaceae; genus Aureliella. Next base: position 5,119 of record JANSWS010000259.1, on the reverse strand, counting down.
GAAGGCTCGGATTAGCCAGTCACGATAGGGCCAGATATCACGATGCGGATCCTTCTCAAACCCTTTGGAGTCCGCGTAGCGTGCCAAGTCCATCCACATGGATGCCCAACGTTCTCCGAAGTGAGCGGATGCCAAAAGGCGGTCCACCTGCTTCTCATAGATTGCATCCCGGGCCGTTTCATCTTCCGCCTCACGGACTTGCCGCAAGAAGTCAAGATGCTCATCCGCAGTGGGAGGAAGCCCGATCAAATCCAAGCTGACTCGCCGCAGCCATTCTTCGGGATTTGCTTCCCGAGCGTGTGCTAAGCCTTGCCGCTGATGTTCCGCCGCAACTATGTGATCAACTGTTTGCTTGGCCCAATCGGTGGAGGCGGTTGAGTCTTCCACTGCAGGAGCTTGGAGAGCCGCCCTGGACCAGTGGTCCGTCCATATCGCACCCTGTTCAATCCAGCGACGAATCAAACCGATGTCCCGAGCGGACAGTCCTTGGGGATGCTCTTCAGGCGGAGGCATTCGCAGCTCAGGGTCGTCGGAAACGATCCGATGGAACAGTTCAGACTCATCAGGCCGGCCGGGCTCAATGACCCACCCCTGCGGAGGCAAGACCGATTTGGGATTTACGAATGAGAGGTCCGCGGCTTGCTTCACACCTCCATGGCAGGAGGTGCAAGCCGCTGAAAAGATGGGCTGGATGTCGCGGGCAAAGTCCAGCGTTTCAGGGATCGCTAGCTCGGCGGATTCCTCTTGTGCTAACGAAGTTGCGCAAACGACAAAGCAAACAAAGAAACTGATCCACAGCGGCTTGCGCAGCTTCCGTCTTAGAAAGACCGCCTGATATCGCACTGCGGATCTTCGACTCGGCAAAATCAAGGTTCGGGCAACTCTATCACATCGTCTTGAGGCAACGACTGAATTTGTGCTGTGGACTTGCATCGCTAGTTTTTAGGTGGCTCGAGAATCAATCCGGGAATCGGCTGATGATCTTTGGACCGGGTTGGCTAACACACGAATCTACAGGACGGCCCAATTTTCCGGCTTTGTTATCACAATTCTACCTGCTCGTGCGGTCGCGGCGAACGGCTGAATCAGGCGAGTGCAGCCAAAGCAGATTGCCAGGAGCTTTTTTGAAGGTGGCGCTGTCCAGCTAGGAAACGTCCAGCCGTTCGTCCTCGGGAGCCGCCCACAGAAACACGAACACGGAAAGCATGGTACCCACGCCCAATGTACAAAAGAGAGCCGGGTACCCGAAGTGTTTTCCGATCAAGCCCAAGACCGGCGCTCCGATCAACGTGCCAGCATCCAGCATCATCAGAGCCAAAGCAGAGCCCGTGCCGCGTACTTCAGACGGAAATGGACGAATCGTAAGCGAAGTCATCGTGTGAAAGACCAGTCCGTGGCCAAAGCCACATAGCAATGCGGGCACGACCAGCCAGTACGATCGCTCAGGTGTTGCCAAACAAAACGAGAACATACCCAGCGACATGCAAAGCATTCCGGCAACCAAGATGCGGACCGCTCCAATCCGTTCCGGCAGCCGCCGCAAGGTTACCCGCAGACTGATACCCGCGCCCGCATACAGAAAGAAAAAGACTCCCAACTCCGACAGCGATCCCAAATCGAGTGGGGCCACATCGATAAAACTTGCGACGAAAACAAAGGGCACCGTCATGCAAGCACCAAAGGCCAGATCCACCAGCAGAATTGCTCCTGGCCAATGGCGTCGAATCGTAAGAAAGAACTCGCTTAACCGCAGCGAATGTACCTCCGTCCGCGGCGCCGACGGTCGTACCAGCAAAAGCAGAATGGCTGGAATGACATTGGCAAGCGCGGATACCCAGAACACATTGATGAACTGCTGCCGATCGCGAAGCTCCGCCACAAGAAAAATGTCACCCAGATAGGGACCGACCATCATGCCCAGAAATCCACCCACTCCCAAAATTCCAATGGCTTCCGTGCGGCGGTGATCAGGTGCGATCTGAGACACGTAGGTCAATCTGCTCGCGAAAACTACGGCCGCACCAAAGAATCTTGCCGCGCGGATGAAATAGATCACCGCGTTGAGATCGACAAGCAAGCAGTTTGCCAGAGCTGCCAGGGAAAAAATCGCATAGCCTACCAACCACATCTGCTTGGCGCCAAAGCGATTTATCAGCTGTGCCAACCAGGGGCGGAGCAGCAACCCCGCCAGTGAACCCACACCTGTGATCCAACCGATCTGGCTCAAGTCGCCACCCAGATATTCGATCCACCGGCTGTAGTGGGCCAGTAACGAATTCGCGATCACAAACAGTGTCTGGCTGATGAATACTAGGAAAAAGCTGAAGTCGTAAAGTCGCTCAGCCGGCTTGCCAGGCAAAATTGGACGCTCGCTGTGAGCTGTCTTGAGCACGTCTATGTGAGCCTTCGGCTCATGAACCTCCAGCTCACCCGGCCAATCGAATTCAGGCCCGTCGGCGACAGTTGTCGTCAGCGTTGTGTCAGATGAAGCCGAGGTGGTTTGGCGAAGCAAGGCAGGACTATTTGCGGAAGAGTGTGGGAAAGTCGTTGGTGGGCGTGGAGCAAGACATGAGATCATAGATCCTCGACCACCAGACTAACCGACCTGGGGGTTATTGCCTATTGCGTTTTGCCCTTCGCGGATGCTCAAAAATTTGTCAGGCATGCAGTTCTTTTAGAACTGTGGTAGAACAAGCACCGTTAGACGGGTGTTTGGGTGGATGACTCTGCATTTGTGTGAATCGCAAAGGACAACCAAGTGAAGCAAGGGAAACGAGTGAAGCAAGGTTCTGTTCGGCTATTGCTGATGTTGATGGTGCTGTCGGCGGCCAGTAGTGGCTCGCAAATCATCGTAGTCGCTCAGGATTCGGATCGTGTTCCTGGGGCCGAGGTGGTCACTTTCTACGGCTATGATGACTGCATTCAACTATCCAATGACAGCACGGTTGTTATCCTGTGTCCCGCCGCTGGCGGACGCGTTCTTAAGTATGCACTGCATGACCAGAACGTGCTTTATCTGCCGGCGGGTGACGAAGGATGGACATGGAACGGAACGCAGCAATGGGCGAATATGCATGCGGGACGCTTCGATATTGGCCCGGAGCAGATGGTCCCCAAGAGAAATTTGCTTTGGCAGGGAAAATGGAAGGGAGAAATCACGGGCGCGAGAAGCGCTCGATTGACCAGTCAAGTTGATGATGGTCCTGGAGTTTATCTCGTACGCGACTTTGAGCTCAGCCCTAATAGCTCGCGACTTTCATGCAAGCAGACCATCGTGCATGCGACCGACAAACCGGTTGAGTACTGTCATTGGAGTCGAACTTTTGTACGAGGGCATGGGATTTGTATTGTGCCGCTGACAACCCCCGGGCGCTTTCCCGCAGGCTATGTACGTTATGATCCCCCCGGCAAACTCCTTAACATGCAGCCTGAAGACGCGCATGTCATTCGTCGCGGGGATTATCTGTTGGTCACGGACCGCCCCCAATATCCGAAATTGGGTTTTGATTCCATGCAGGGCTGGCTGGCATACCACGCACCTGGCGATCTGCTGTTCGTCAAACGCTTTGCGACTTATCCCGAGCGGGCTTACAACGAAGTCGCGGGGCTGACGATTTCGATCTGGTACCCGGACAACGACATGGTTGAGTTGGAGCCGATTGGACCTCGTGAAAAACTGGTCAACCCAGGAGATCGAGCTGCATTTACGGAAGTCTGGGATTTGCTCGAATATCCGACCCCAGACTTGGACTCGGTCGATCCCGATGCGATTTCTGTGTTGGTAGACAAACTGCCTTAGACTGACGCTCGCAATGGTTAGTTGGACCGCGCCACTTTCGATTAGCCGTAAGGGCGTTAGCCCCGGTTTTCGAAGGGCTTAGACACCACTTCACCAGAAATTGTGTCATCACGGCTAACCAAGATTTGCCAGGAGCTTTATCGAAAGCGGCGCTGTCCAGTTAAAGACTATCCGTAAGCCGAAGAGAACTGCGGCTAGCGTTAAGACGTCTAGTGGTTTTCGGGTAGGTTTTTTTGGCGGCGAGCTCGTCGATATGCTCGGAAGGGTAGCAGGTTACGCGGTTGTTGGCTAATCGCGTACGCTTCGGAGCGGGGTCGGACGCCCGAAATGAAAGCCTTGCGCGGACAGAAAACCGAGTTGGCGACAGACTTCCGCCTCTCCGGCTGTTTCCACACCTTCTGCCAGCGGATTTACCCCCAGGTCCAAGGCAACTTTAACTAAAGACTCAAGTGTCCGTTGACGTTCTGGCGTTCCTCGATCGATTTCATGAATCAGAGAAATGTCGAACTTCAAATAGTCCGGTGGAGCCTCAATCAACTCGGTTAATCGAGTTTGTCCGGCACCAAAATCGTCATAGGCGAGACCCACACCCAAGTCGGCTAATTGCTGCTGGAGTATCAGCATTTCACTGGGGTCGGTAATCGCGGCCTCATGGATCTCCAATACCAAGGGGACATCCTGGGAAAGCTGACGCACTTTAGCCAGCGACTCGACCAAGCCCTGTTTGCGGATTTCGAGTGGATGCGTATTGACGAAGAGTTTCGGACGGCCCATCAATTGTAAGCCTTCGCGGACTCCCTCCCAGCGCAACATCCGGCTAAGCTCCACTTCCATGTTCAGTCGAGCTGCTGCGTCGAACATCGCGGCGCAGGATTCCAGGCCTAGCAAGCGACTGCGAGCCAAAATTTCGTAGCCGAATGTCTTTTCCCCGTCCAACTCGATGATGGGTTGGAAGAAGGGTGTAACCAGGTGCTTTTCCATCAGTCGATCGAACTGCACCAGGGCCAAGGCGTTGTCGCACATGTCCTCGTGCATGGTGGCTACGGTCCCGTTCTGCTGGTCGTGCCTGACTCGGAACGCGACGTCGGCAAACTGAAGCAGGTCCCCAGGATGAAGCTCGGTGGGTTGCGCGATGCGCTGGCCGTTGACGTAGGTTCCATTCGTGCTCGACAGATCGTCGACCCACAACTGGTTTTCCCTGGTCGTCAGTTCGGCGTGCCGACCGGAAATCGTTTTCAAATTCAGCTGAACGGAGCACCCTGGCCGCCGGCCGATAGTGAAAGGCACTGGATGCAACACGACGACCTCTTCCTGGTCCGT
>JANSWS010000449.1 GCA_024743355.1 bacterium | reverse complement strand
CATACGAACCGGCTTAAACGCGAACTCAAGGCAGTGGATTTCCTGCCGATAAACGACATTCTTGGCTTTTTCGAGCAGGGTATCCGTCGGGGGAGCAAAATTGGGCTCCCACGCTAAATCGGCGTTTGCGGAAACGAGCGGCAGATCGACAGGCCCCAATGCCGTGTCATCCCATTCGGTTCCGGGCGCGATGACGACCAAAGCATCGGGAGCAAGCTTGCGGCCCTTGGAAACAGGCAGCGTTTGTGCCGAACATGGCGGAGTCATTCCCAATCCGGCTAAGATCCCAGCTGCAGCCAAAGCACGGGGGAGAATGAACTTTGCAAAGGACGACATAGATTGCGTTCCAGAGAAGAGACTAAATCAGCTCACGCCCCACTGGAGGGACATGGGGATGCGATGTCACGGCCAAGCCTGTCGGACCGTCCAAACCGCCTTAACCCCGCCATTTTACACGATTCTCCAGTGTAATTGGGATCAATGCAAACTGAAGTGTATTGGATTCTATGCCAATTACGGGAGATTCGGCGGCAATTCCGGTTTTTCGGATCGAAACACACCTAATAAGCAGTCCAAGGCACTTGATGCCACTTGCCGTCAATCTGCTGCTCCCAGTAGGAAACGCAAGTCCATTGGGATCCATCGTGATACCAGACCTCGACGAAGCGCAACAGCTTTGGGCTGGTTCCCAAGCGTTCCGCCAATTGGCGGGCAACTTGCTGACGCTGGGCTAACGGATCGGGCTGGCTCAAGTTTCTTCTGCGGGGGCTCATGACCGTTTTGTGTGCGGAGCCACCGACACCTTAGGTCGCCCAATGCAGATTTCTCGTCGGCTCAGGAACTGGACGACAGGTAAAGTCGCTTGGAAAATCGAGGTACACGAATGAGCAGCGAGGTCTGATCGTCCTCTTCCGGCACACCGTTACCGGGTCGGCTGTCGATATCCGCTTGGTTGTATCGCACGGCTTCAAAGACGACCAAATGATCTCCACGTTCAACAGCTCTGGCCGTAATCCGCAGACGCACCGTTTCGCCTGCCGCGAGATTTCCAACACGCCACAGATTAGGTTGACCTGGTAGATCGAACACTCCTCTTTCAGGAGCGGAACTGAGAACATCCAGACCGGCTGGTAAGGTTAATTGCAATTGCAGCCCGGTGGCCGTCTCTGGGCCGCTGTTCGTGACGCTGAAGACCATCTCTACTGTCTCACCCAGTCTCGGCTCGGCGTTGTTGGTCGTAGCAGCCACGGAAATGTCGATCAGTCTGGGTGTTATTGTGGCGCTATCGAAATCGTTTTCGGTGGGGACTTGGTTATCGGGGGTGCTGTTAGGATCGAATTGATCCGAAGCTATCACCTCGGCAGTGTTGGTGATGGGATTTCGAGAGTCGACGGTGACGATCAACTGCAAAGACGCGGCGGATTGCGCAGGAATCAATGGCATAGCCCATAGACCGCGGCTGGGATCATAGATCCCGGTGCTTTCCACATCGCGCACGTAATTCAGTCCAGGGGGCAATATCGCTCGCACTCCCACGTTGGTTGCGTCATCAGGTCCGCGGTTAATCACCACAATGCTATAGAACAGTTCTTCGTTTTGGTTGGGGGTCGGATCACTGACCGTCATTGTCAATTCGAGATCCGCGATCTGAGGCGTGATCTCCACTTCCGCGTAATCATCCTCGTTGGGATCACCATTGCCTGGGGTCGAATCGATATCGGGTTGATCGGCGCGGAATACCTCGGCCACATTCGTCTTCATGTTTTCGTCTTCGACCACCACATCGATCTCTAATCTCGGCCGCGAACCAACCGGAATCGAGCCCACATTCCAAAAGCCGTTAATGGGATCGTAGACGCCCTGGGTCGGCAGGATTTGGGTGGTTCTCAAGCCGGGCGGCAGTTTGTCTTCAACAATGACGCCCGTCGCCGTCGAGGGTCCCTGGTTGGTCAGTTCCAAGGTAAAGCGGACGACTTCTCCCACGTTCGGTGTGGGATCATCGACAATCTTCGTCAAGGCCAGATCTACGACCTCGGGAATTAACGACACACTGTCCTGATCATCTTCGTTGGGGTCATTATTCCCGGGGGTACTATTGGGATCGTATTCGCTGGAGGCGACGACTTCCGCCGTGTTGATTTTCTCACCCAGACTGGTAACACGCACAACAATCTGAAGCGTTTCCGTACGGTTTTCGCCGATCTGCGGAACGCTCCACAATCCCGTTTGAGGATTGTAATTTCCGGTGGTTGCCTGTGATGAGACGTAGGTCAAACCGGTCGGTATCTGATCCAAGACCACGACATCCCTGGCCACATCGGGTCCGCTGTTTCGCAAATCCACGGTATAGGTAACTTCAGTTCCGCCGCCTGGGCGTTCATTGCTGACACGCTTGTTAATGGACAGGTCGGCGCTGGCAGTGACATTGGTCACATCATCTTGATCGTCTTCGGAGGGAACCCCATTGCCGGGAGTGCTATCGAAATCGAACTGATCGGCGGCCATGACTTCCACTACATTCGTCCATTGCCCAGGCTCATTGACGAGCACGGTCAGCTCAAGGGTCGCTGAGGCTTGGGGAGCCAAACTAGCTACCAGCCACTGACCGTTTGCAAACTGCCCTGACGAAGCGACAGCATTGGATAACGTGACGCCCGTCGGTAGACGGTCTTGCACTACGATGCCTGTGGCTGTGTCCGGTCCGGCATTACGGAGAACGATGTTGTAAGTGAGCTCGCCACCCACCGAAGGACGAAAGGGCGTGGCCGTCTTCTCAAGCGAAAGATCGATCAGAGTCGGACGCACTGATACGGAATCCTGGTCGTCCTCCGAGGGAACATTGTTGCCGGGAGTGGAATCTGGATCGGCCTGATCGGCAGTAGCGACTTCGGCCACATTAGTTTTGACTCCAATGTTGTTGACGGTGGCAAAGATCTCCAGCGACTCGTTGGAATTATTGCTAATTGCTCCCACATTCCAGATGCCGGTCTGAGGATTGTAAGTTCCGCGACTGGGCGTGGCGGATACAAAAGTCAGTCCGGCCGGCAGCAGATCCCTGACCGTAACTCCGCTGGCCGGATCGGGACCATTGTTTCTCAAGTCGACATTGAAGGAAATCTGCCCTCCTACATCGGGCCGGTCATTGTTGACCGTTTTGGTCAACTCAAGATCCGCTACCTGCGTCGAGAAGGTAACCGAGTCCTGGTCATCCTCGTTGGGATCGCCGTTGTCCGGCGTGGAGTCGATGTCCGGCTGATCGGCAGCGATGACTTCGGCCGTATTGACGACATTGAGGGCAATCTCATTCACGGCACCCACCAAATTGAGCGTAACGGTTTCGCCGCCACCTACGCTGCCCACCGTCCACACCCCCGTACTGGAGTTGTAGCTACCGCGTGTGGCGTTACTGGTTCGAAACTGAACCTCGGGTGGCAGAATATCTCGCACCGATACACCGGTAGCTTGCGATTGTCGGGTGTTGGACAAGGTCAACGTGTAAGTAATTTGGTCACCCACGTTTGGCTTGTCGTCATTGACCGTCTTACTCAACTCCAAGTCGATCAACTGCCCTGTCACCACGACGCTGTCCTGGTCGTCCTCGTTGGGATCGTTGTTGCCCGGTGTCGAGTTTGGGTCGCTTTGATCGGAAGTATTTACTTCCGCCGTATTCGTCACGGGTTCATCATTGGTGGACGTGGCGACCAGAGTTAGAGTCACTGTTTGGTTCACGGCGATATTACCAATGTTCCAAATACCAGTATTGGGATTATAGGTACCGACGTTAGCGGTCGAAGAAACGTAGGAAAGTCCCGATGGCAGCTGGTCCAATACCGTCACGCCCGTTGCCGGATCAACGCCGGCGTTACGCGTTGTAATGGTGAAGGTGACATTCTCGCCAACATTTGGCGTCGCATTGTCGACCGTCTTGCTCAACGAAAGATCGGCTTCGGCCAGCACAAAGGTGACCTCGGCGTAATCATCTTCATTGGGATCACCATTACCCGGCGTGCTGTCAATATCAAACTGATCCGCTTCGAAGACCTCCGCCACATTGGTCGTCGTTTGCGTTGTATCCACAACGGCGTCGATGTTCAGAGTCGCGGTGCCGTTGAGCGGTACTAAGCCCACCGTCCATCTACCCGTATTGGGATTGTAGGAGCCGCTGCTGGCACTTGAACTGACGAAATTGAGGCCATCAGGCAGCTCGTCGGCTACGACTACGCCGGTCGCCAGGGATGGACCGGAGTTCATTAGCGTCAGTGTGTAGCGAATCGTCTGACCCAGAATGGGGCGGGCGTCATCGATGGTTTTTTCCAACGACAGATCGATTACGGGCGGGTCGACGCTGACGGTCTGCTGGTCATCCTCGGCTTCCACGCCATTGCCGGGAGTGCTGTCCGGATCGAATTGGTCTGAAGTCCAAACCTCGGCGGTATTCATTTTTTCGCCGATCGTATCGATGGTGCCAAACAAGTCCAGCGTTGCCTGGCCGGCTACGGCCAAGGTACCGATCGTCCAAATGCCTGTAGCTTGGTCATAACTGCCGATGGTGGCATTTGATGACGAGTAACTAATTCCAGCCGGCAACTGATCACGCACACTTACAGTCGTTGCGGGATCTGGCCCCGCATTGGATACCACAATGCGAAAGCGGACCGTCTCTCCGACGTTGGCGGATTCATTGTCGACGCTTTGAATCAAGGACAAATCGGCTTCCTGCGCCGACAAAGTAACACTGTCCTGGTCATCTTCATTGGGGTTACCATTTCCCGGGGTGCTGTTCGGATCGGATTGATCGGAGCGCGAAACTTCCGCCGTATTGGTCACTCGATCGGCGGTATCGACACGTGCCGTCAGGGACAGAGTCTGGCTACCCTGGTTGGGAATGCTACCGATCGTCCATTCGCCGGTACCCGGATTGTAACTGCCGGCTGTGGCCGACGATGAAACATAAGCGAGACCGGCAGGCAACATGTCACTGACGGCAACACCCGTCGCATCATTGGGCCCGGCATTGGAAACGACAATTTGAAAAGTGACCTCTTGCCCCACATTGGGATTCGCGTCATCGACTGTTTTACTGAGAGACAGATCGGCTGCCATCGCCATGACAGTAACCGAATCCTGGTCGTCCTCTTCGGGGTTGTTATTCCCCGGGGTGGAATCCGGATCCGGCTGGTCCGCGGCGGTCACTTCGGCAGTATTGGTTACGGGATTCAGTGACGTGAGCGTGGCCACAATCGTAAGCGTGGAGTTTCCGTTGGCATTCAAGCTGCCGACATTCCATAGCCCCGTATTCTGGTTGTAAGTGCCGCTGGTCGCCGTGTGGGAAACGTACGTTAGTCCGTTTGGAAGTCGGTCCGTCACTTCCACTCCTGTGGCCGTATCGGGCCCCGAATTGTTCAGCGTAATGGTGAAGGTGACGTTGTCGTCCACGTTGGGAGTCAGATTGTTGGCTGTCTTGGTCAAGGACAGATCGGCCAAGGGAGCTTCAATGGTCGCGCTAGCCTGATTGTTTTCCAAATTGGTATCGGTCTGATCCGCTTCACGAATCTGAGCCGTATTGGTTTTCGAACCGGGCGTAGTGACCACACCCACTAAAATCAGACTCGGTGAGGCACCAACCGCCACCGAGCCTACCGTCCATAGACCTGTCTGTGAGTCATAACTACCTTGACTGGGAGTTGCCGTGGCAAAGGTCACCCCGCTCGGCAAGCGATCTTCGACGACAACACCCGTGGCGGTGCTAGGACCCGAATTGCCGATCGTTACGGTAAAGGTCACGTTGTTGCCCACGACCACCGTGGTGGGATCAGCCGTCTTAGTCAGGCTGAGATCTATGGCCTCGGTTACAAAGGCCACGATCGCCTGATCATTCTCGCCGGGTTGATTGCCGTTCCCAGGCGTACTATTGGGGTCAAACTGATCGGAGGCCGAGACCTCGGCAAAATTCTCTTTGTTGCCAACCGTCTGCACTCGGGCCGCCAACTGCAATGTGGGACTGGCGCCGCTGGCAACGGTTCCCACCGTCCAGACACCACTGCCACTATCGAATGTGCCCTGTGAAGCCGTGGCTGACACAAAGGCAACACCCGCCGGCAATTGATCTCGCACTGCGACACCGGTTGCTG
>JANSWS010000354.1 GCA_024743355.1 bacterium | reverse complement strand
CGCGGCGCTGAAAATCGGGCCCAAACAGGCCAAGAAACGGCGCCAGCAAAGACGCAAAGCAAACCTCTTCACACCGCACAACGTCGAACTTGACCGACAAATCGCTAGAATCAAGACTTTAAAGACAGACACTAGCTACGCTCGCCAGAGCGTGGTCAACGTCGTCCACCGACTGGCGAGGCCGTCCACCGTCTGGCGACGGTTGCTACGTGGGTAAATTTTGATCTGCTGCTTGCCTTAGAATCGGCGTCGGACGATGAGTAGACTGCGATCACTGGGTGTCCGAGCTTGCGCTTCCGAGGACGTTTCCATAGGCAACATGCGAGCCAGATGGTCGACGATGTCACCCACGGCGTCTTCACGCATATCACGAATCGTCTCTAGCAGGCTTTGCTGCGTCAGTCCTCCGCGGGAATCTCCGGCCAGTACCGATTCCGACGCGATTACCAGTAAATCGCCGCCTTCCAAGTAGAGCTGCTCGTCAAAGAAGCGAGTGTCGGGTTGCTCTGCCAGGTAAGTCGCCGTACCACCGATGGTGCGAATTCCGCGGTTGCTTACAACGAACGCTTCCAATCTTCCACCCAGTGAAATTTGTGTGGATCCGGAAGCCGGGTGAATCTGCAAATAGCACAGGGATGCTCGCCAATCTCCGTCTTGAACGTCCCACAAGATATCGTTGGCCCGCCTCAGGACTTGTTTGGGGCGGTGTCGCGAATTCCAGCACGTTTCCACAACCGTTTGAATACTCGTGGCAACCAAAGCCCCGCAGGCTCCGGTCGTTGCCGCTGAGCCCAAAGCGGCACAGATCTGTTCATTCCGGTTGAATGTCCAAGTATGAAAATTGCCACCCAACGCCTGTCCTTGAAAAGTCCAGCCGGCGATGTCGTAATCCTGATGCAGAGGCTGAGCTGTGGGTAACCTGGAGGACTGGACCATACTGGCGGCTTCGATCTGACGATCGAGTCCGCGAGTCTTCAGCACTTCATCCGCCAGAATACTGCGTTCGATGTCGACGAGAATCTTATCCGCAGCGGCCTTAGCCACCTCAATATCCGTAGTTCCAAAATCCCGTATATGTTCACTCCACAGCCAGAGTGTTCCTTGGGGCATGGTTGGCGAACCAATAGGTAAGCAGAAAGCTGCCGCGAAGTCCTCGGGGCAATTCCACTCCGGAGCGAGTTTGGTGTTTTCGATGAGCACGGCATTGCCCATCAGGGCTTCCAAGTCGGCCAAAGCACCGCGAAGTGAGCGGGCTGGCGCCGCCAATGCCGGTGTGGGCAAGCCCCAACAGCAACGCATCTTGAGCTCACTGGTCGCATCGTCCAACAAATAAATGGCGGCCGCATCACTGCCAGTCTGTTCAGCCGCCCGCTGTAGAGATTCGCGAAGGCGAGCAGACAGCAGTTCCGCTTCGTCCTTGCGTATGCTGACCCCGACGGCAGTCGCCAACTGCGTCTCTTGGACGGCGATGACCCCCTCGGCCAAGTTGAGTTCTTGGATCAAGCGATCGATGTGTTCCAGCAGCTGCCAGGCCTCTTCTTCACTGGTTACCAGCTGAGCTTCCGCCTCAAGCATTCCATCTATGGGAGTCGCGGATACCAGCTTGACCCGCTTCCGCAACGGCAGCATGGGAACGGAATCTAAAGCCGGCGTGTGCGGATGCTTGAGCGGCAACTCGGCATGGGGAGTCGACGACGCGGGCCGCGGCATCCAGCCAGTGGCCTGAGCAAAAGCCTGCAAGAGTTCGCCTGCGTCGATGTTCACGAGAGAGTTCGATTTGCCTTTTTCACTGCTGACCGGTTCTTCAACATGAATCTTGAGATGCGATGAAAGCTTCCTGGTCACAGATGGTTCCTTCGGGATGTGGATGTCGGGATGCAGGATCCTTCGGCACTCCCTAACAGAATTCGCCAATCAACCAACGCCGCTTTGCTAACATCCGTGCTGGGTACCGGTCCCAATTGCAATACTGGCTAAAACCCGATTAAGCGACACTTCGCGATCATGTTTTACGTTTGCTAATGTGGAGCAGGAACCGATACCCAGTCGGCTAACTCCTATGGTATGGCTAGCAATCGGATTGGCGAATCTATAGCAGCTAGCGAAAGTTGCAGGGACAGTCAAACTTGCCTCGAGCGCGGCAAGATAATCGCTAGGATCCGCATCTCAGGAAGAGATCACCAGCGACGCAAGGATTTTGTGCGGTCGTTGTCGCCCCCGGAGTTTCGCAAATTTCCGCCTACACAACTCGGATGGGACTTCGTCAGCGATGCCCATGCGAATGGTCCTGGCCAATTGAGTGACTCGATGGCAGAATCACTTCCAAGGGAACTTTGCGAAAATTTCGCCATCCGCAAAGATTTCGGCAATCCGAACGCATCAAAAATTGTGGCAGGCAGCAACCGCATGACACTGGCCCCCACGCGCTGGTTGTACAGATTGAGCTTTGATTTAATCGATGGAATCTGGCTTCCCGGAGTTTGCGGACCATCGAGCTCCGCTTCCAATTGGTCTCGCAGAGCTGCGAAGATTGCGAAGCGCTGTACCGGTGGTAGAAGTCCAATCGATATCGACGCCGGTAGTCTCGACAGCGCGGATGGTCGCCAGTCAGCGGAGAAATGAAAGGCGGAAGTCGCCTGAATGGGATGCATCATTTCCAGTAGGAAGTTTCCGAGTTGTTCGCAAACGCGTCTCAGGCGATTCAATTGCACCGAGCGCTCCATCGAGATGCCTTCGCCGAACACCATCTGTTGAAGACAGCGTTGACGCGACTCGAGATGTGCCTCAAAGGCGCTTTGCGCGATGGCCGAGAAATCCGCATCGATGACAGCCTCTTCCATGGTTAACGCATGATGCGCCACGCACCGCGTCAGTGGTTCGGTTACCAGAATTTCTTGCAGCACTGGAATGATTTCGATCCATGGCGGTATCGGGCTGCCGGACTGCGACGATCGGCGGTGGCTTGCCAGCATTTCGTTCCACAAGTCATGACGAGAACGGCAGGCCAGCCAATAGGCGTAAGTCGATTCCTGGCACGCCGGATGGCGGAGGGCAAGCTGGGTGGCGGCATGGCGGGCGAGGGCAAAGGCCAGGTCAGTCAGTTGAATAGCATGCATGGTCAAGAGAAGCTGAGCAAGCGGTCGGATCTCAGAGCATTCTCGTTCCGGCAAGCCGCGGGCCATGGCTCATATTGGTATGCGGTTGGGGGCGATGTCTGACAGTAAAGTCTTGACTGAACGGCACTTGCATTGAGCCTGCGGTTCCCATCATATCGCTGGTCGATCCCAGTTGTGGCCATTTGTAAACAAGTCGCGCTAGGCGATGTAGCAAACTTGCAACATCGCTTTCCCCTCGCTGGGGTGAAACATTCGCGTTGTAGAAGATGATCTTCGCCATTTCGGATGGCCTTCAACCCATTGTCATCCGCACGAATCCGTCTTGTTGCGTTCCCTGGCTTTCGCTATGAACCCTATGGTGTCTTTGCCTATGGCCATTTTCGTCGCCACTGCGAGCGAGGAAGGTGCTGGCTAGACGGGGTCTCCAACCAAGCAAGCAGCATTGGGAGCTTGATCTATGCAACTGACGACTGTACGAGTCGTTCTTCGATGTCTGATCCTGTTCAGCGCTGTTTCATTGGTTGCCAACGCCACCTCACGCTACGCCATGGCACAGATGCCCGGTGGTGGAGGTGCTCCAGGTGGAGCGGGGCCAGGCGCCCCCGCGTTTGTGGATCCCAAGTTTCGAGATCGTGTGTGGGAAGAAGGCGGTCCGCGATTGAGCGGCTTGAGTCAAGGCAAGCTCATCAAAGGCATCCAGATCGTTGGCAATGAATCGATTAGCCGTCACAAGATCCTGTCGTACATGCAAACGCGGCAGGATAGAAACTACGATGAGAAGCAACTTCAGACAGACATCCACGAACTCTACCGTACGGAGCTCTTCCGGAAGATCACGCCCTCCATCGCTGAGTACGAAGACGGCGTGTTGGTCCGTCTAGAGATTGTCGAGCAGCCAACGGTTACGGAAGTCATCTTCCAGGGCAATACGCGTTTGGATGACAAGATGCTTTCCAAGCACTGCGGCATCGAAGTGGGAGATCCGGCCAATCCTTTTTCCACAGACATGGCTCGCCAGCGCTTAATTGATCTGTATTTGGAAAATGGTTTTAACCAAGTCGCGATCGTAACCCGCGAGGGCAACAAGGCGGGCGATCGTCGCATCTATTTCGAGATCTCCGAAGGACCGCTAGAGCGGATCTGGTCGATCAAGTTCGTCGGTAATGAAGCATTTCCTGACGGCCTGCTGGCTACTAAGATCCAGTCCAAGGACTCCAGATACGGCTTGACCGCATGGGCTTTTAACAAGGCCAATATGCTAAAGATTCAGGAGGACAAGGAGCGACTGGTAGCCTACTATCGTTCGCTGGGTTATTTCATGGCCCGCGTGGACTATCAAGTAAGCTACTATGACAGCGGTGAGTTTCTCGATGTCACTTTCGTGATTGATGAAAAGCAGCGCTTCAAAGTCCGTAACGTTTCGGTTGTGGGAAACGAGTTTTTCCCCTCCGATATCTTGCTCTCGGAACTGAGTTTAAACCCAGGCGACTACTTCAACCTAACCAACATGAATCGTGATCAACGCAAGTTGAGGAATGAGTACTACGGCCGGGAGGGGTTTGTTTTCGTCGATATTGTGGCCGAACCCAGGTTTCTCGAGGAACCCGGACAGTTGGATCTCGTCTTTAGAATCAATGAAGGTGATCGATATCGGGCTGGAGAAATTAACGTGCATATTGCCGGGGACTCCAGTCATACGCAGCATAATGTGGTGTTGAATCTGCTTGGCATTCGACCGGGTGAGATCATCGATTTGCAAGAGTTGGAGAACTCGGAGCGTCGACTCCGCTTCTCACAGATATTTGAAACGAATCCGACGATTGGCGAACCACCGAGAGTTGAGGTGAGACCGCCTGATCAATCGGAGGACTATTAACGGTTCGGTCGCCATGCCCCTAGTGCCGCGGCTTTGCAGGCTCTGGTTTTGAGAATTCAAAGTCTGCAGATCGTGACGCCAGGCAGTGAGGCAGTTGAGTAGCCGTGAGCCGCTCAAGTACTCATTCCTCTTGATTCGCAATCCCAACAACATCTATACGTCCATTGTCTGAGCAACAGATTCGTGATCGAGTCTGTGGACAGGGGAATTGCCCTCAGGATGCGGGCAGACTTAGATGACATGCATGACCTAGGTGAATTTCAGCAAGGAAGCGTAATGCAACAGGCATCTTGCTTGGCATCAGCCAAACAGATCCAACATACCCGGATGCTGGTGGCTTGCATTGCTGTCGCGTTTGCTGGCTGTCAGCTACCCAAGAGCCCCAGCACGAGTGGCATTCTTGGTGGGGCTCAACCAGTGGCTGCTTCCGCACGTCCACAAGCGTCGGCCAATCCTTCCGGCTTTGGCAGCAGCAACGACTTTGTCGTCGAAGCAGGCCATGCGGTTGGAGTTAGCCAGCAGCCGAGCGATGCGGCGGGAGCTAGGACTTCGCATGCTTCATCCGGGACAATAGCGGCGGCTGCAACCACGGCAGAATCGCTGCAGGACGCAAGCTCGGTGGCGACTTACAAGCCACAGACGGATTTGGCTGCTAGTCCGCTTCCGTACACTCAAACACCGACCTTGCCGACCTACGACCCGGCGACCATCCGCGGCCAGTCACCCACATACCCGGCTCCGAATCGTTATGGGCAGCCCGCCGCACCAGCGGGTAGTCTACCGCCGCCAAATTACTCGTCACCCAACGTCGGGCAACCGCCCGTGTCACCCTCCTACGTACCTTACAGCAGTAATCCGCCGCAGCCCTACACCCTGCCCTCTCCGAGTGATAACTATGGTTCGACGTTGGCTCCGGGGGCCAGTCAATATCCCAGTGCGGGAAGCGATATGCTCGCTCCCGGTGTCGCACCCTACATTGATCCAAGCGTGGGGATCACCGCGCCGGCCGGGACCGCCTATCAACCGCGGGAACGTGTCGCTCCGATTGATGTCTATGTTCAAGAAGCACGTACCGGGCGAGTCATCCTGGGTGGTTCGGTGAACAGTGACCTCGGCGTGGCGGGGCAACTCATCATTGATGAACGCAATTTCAATATTCGACGCTTGCCTCGCAGCTGGGATGATCTCTGGTCTGGTCGCGCGTTTCGAGGCGGTGGGCAGAATTTCCGCGCGGAACTGATGCCAGGAAGCCAGGTCGAGCGTTACACAGTCTCCTGGACAGAGCGAAATCTACTGGGCTTCCTGCCTTACAGCCTTTCCGTGGGAGGTTTCCTTTACACACGCCAGTTTCGCGATTGGACCGAGCAACGTCTGGGAGGCCGAATGGCCCTGGGCTACGAAGTCACCAAGGATTTATCGGTCAGCGGCGAATTGCGGATGGAAGACGTCAAGATTTTCGATCCACGGGTTTCAGGAGTGGAAGACCTGGACAGCGCACTGGGAAGCAACGACATCTACACGGCCCGCTTTCGTGTCGCCCGAGATACACGTGACAGCCCATTTATGTCCTCCGAAGGATCCTTGCTGGAGCTAGTCTTTGATCAGGTGTTTGGCGAATATGACTATTCGCGAGGTGGAGTCAACTACTCGCGGTACTACATGCTGCGTGAGCGTCCCGATGGAACAGGACGACACGTGCTGGCTTGCACTTGGCGTTTAGGATTTACAGGCTCACAAACACCCATCTTTGAAAACTACTTTGCCGGTGGATACAGCACCATGCGTGGTTTCAGCTTTCGCGGTGCCAGTCCCGTGGTCAATGATGTCCAGGTCGGAGGTGAATTTCTGGCTCTAGGTAGTTTGGAATATGTCTTTCCGCTGACTGCCGATGATATGCTGCGAGGCGTGGCCTTTGTCGACTATGGTACCGTCGAGGAGCAAATCGAGATCAACAGTGAGAACTTTCGTATCGCACCGGGGCTAGGCTTGCGGGTGACCGTACCCGCTTTGGGCCCAGCACCTTTGGCCTTTGATTTTGCCTATCCCATCAACAACGCGGATACGGACGACCGACAGGTCTTCAGCTTCTTCATGGGCTTCACACGCTAGCTAAGCGATCCCAGGTGCGGCGCTCTGCCCTGGGCTGATATGTATCTGGCCTTTCAGGCCGCCGTTGGCTACCGACGTGGTATGTTCCCTGGACGATCCAATCTGCGGTGGTGTGCCCCCGAACACCCCGCATGCAAGACCGGGAATGGTGTGCCCCTATGCAAGACCGGATCGGTAGTATGGATGGTTGGGCCGCGAAGGATTTCGCCCCGAAGAGGGCGCAACATATCAGCCCCGGGCAAAGCGACTTCGGTTCGGCCGAAGTCAGCGTCGCCCGGGGTTAGAGAGACCATCAGTCCGCGGACGAAGGTTGGTGATGGCCCGGCCGCGGGATGATTTTTTAGTCGGCAACATCCTTGTACGGCTGACTTCCAAGGGGTGTGCCCCCTGACGTCCCTCCCTGACGTCCACGGCGTGCCACCAAGGGGTATGCCCCCGGACGCCCACGCGCTTGTCTCGCCCTTTCAGGGCTTCGCAACGCGTGGCGGCCGTGATCCCAGGGCGGCGCTCCGCGGCTGCGCCGCTCCGCTCTGCCCTGGGCTGATGTGTATCTGGCCTTTCAGGCCGAACTGTCCGCGGGGTGGTGTGACCCCGCCTGATGCACAGGCCGCCGTTGGCTACCGACGTGGCCCCCGCACGATCCAATCTGAAGTGATGTGCCCCCGTGGAAGTCGAATTGGTTTGACCCAATTGCAAGACCGAACCCGAGGTTCCTTATTTGCGCACGCAACGTTTTTGCCCCGAAGAGGGCGCAACATATCAGCCCCGGGCAAAGCGACTTCGGTTCCGCCGAAGTCAGCGTCGCCCGGGGCTAGAGAGGCCATCGGTCCGCGGACGAAGGTTGATGATGGCCCGGACGCGGGATGTATTTTGAGTCCGCAACATCCTTGTACGGCTGGCTATTAAGGGGTGTGCCCACTGACGTCCGCGGCGTGCCATCAAGGGGTATGCCCCCGGGACGCCCACGCGCTTGTCTCGCCCTTTCAGGCAACGCTGTGCAGCATTTTGTATTGAGCGGCTCGCCCGAAAATACAAGCACGACGCGCGAGCGAGTGAGTTTCGGTCGCCATCGAGTACACACTTGCTGGCGCTTCGTGCTTGTAAATCCGTGCAAAAATGCTGCACAGCGTTGCCTTGCAGGGCTTTCTGCATGGAATCTGCTGCGAGCCCAGGGCGACACTCTGCGGCTACGCCGCGACGTTCTGCCCTGGGCTGGTATGTTTCTGGCCTTTCAGGCCGGGCTGGGTCGCTGAAGTGCT
>JANSWS010000339.1 GCA_024743355.1 bacterium | reverse complement strand
GGCAATGGGCATTGATCGGTATCGCGCTCGGAGTGTTGGCTCTAAGCTTGACGCAGTTCAGTTTCAAGCGCAAGCCTTCCGTAGCCGTTTAGGCACCCGCTCTCCAATTCCTACGCAGGAGAGTGTTGTCGCTTGTCCCGTATCCACGTGTTCCCAGTTAGGGTGACAAATTGCGAGTGCCCCGATTGGATATATAGTTCGTCAATGCGGGCAGCCATGCAGCGTGCCCGCCAGCCGCGGTGCCCTTACCGAGATTGAAGTTAAACGCTGCTGTGGCAATGTCTTCTCCAGCATCGCTTGGGCAGCGGAAGCTTGATATTTCCTGCTGCAGTACCGCCAAGCCGACCGCGTCTGTGCTCGACAAATAGTCAAACGATCCCTGCCTAGATGCGCCAAGTTGATTGTAAAGATTATTCTGCTCGACGAACGGCATGAGCAATACGGTCCATCCCCACGCCTCGACATAGTTGTTGGCGGTCTTGGTCGTGGGTATGGCCCAAGCGTGATTGAGCGGGAATTTTCTGAATGTACTTTCGTAATTCAGAGATGCCAAACCCAGTTGCTTCAGGTTGTTACTACATTGCATGCGGCGAGCTGCTTCCCGTGCCGCCTGTACCGCCGGTAACAAAAGGCCAACTAAGATGCCGATGATCGCAATGACGACCAATAGTTCCACCAGGGTGAAACCTCCACGATTGATTCGCAGAAGAGCCCTTCCGAATAGTATGAATCGAATTCAGACCACCGAGCGACAATCCGTGAAAAGATCGCTCTGCCTAATCGATAACTGCTAGTAAGCGTTCAGTATGGGGACAACTTTTTTCGAAGAAATGTGTTCAGGTTCAGTTACAAGTCACTGGGAATTGCGAGGCTGGATAAGATGTCGACAACGTCAACTTGATGAACGCTGGACTTGGTTTCGAAACTCCCGCAAAAACATTTGTCCCCAGTGAGCCGTTAAGTGACAGTTACTTCTGGGGACGGAGTCTCATGGCTCGCCTGGCATGACCGTACAGAGTGACTCTTGATCACCTATTTCTTGGACAAAGTTTGCAGATTGGTTCTGCGCAGAACAGTGCAGAGTTCAGAATGATGTGTGTGAAGCTAAACGCTCTCCGTTCTGTTGTTCTTGGGGCAGCGATTATCCCCATGGCAGGATTCGCCAATGCTCAAGGAAGCGCGTCGACTGGTCGTGCGTCACGCGAGCTCGAACAAAAGGCAGCAAGGACAGATGCCTACGCTCCAGAGCAATTGATCGATGATGGATTCGTTTTTTTGGATGGGGAATACCTTTCACCACCGTACATCGTTAGTCATCAAGGTTCCAAAGTGTTTATCAACGACCAGCCAATTGAGACGGTTCGGTCAGACCGCAAAGCTTCTCGCGACCCTTCGGACAGCGAAGCGGCGGAAAAGTCACTGCGCCGTCTTCGTCGGGAAATCGAGGACTCCCTTTATGCGGATGGAATCGTGGTTGCCTTTTCGGGTCAAACAGTCAGCACACTCCACGGTAGTGGTGCCTGTGATTTGTTAAAAGCGTTAACGGACGATGGCATCCGGTCAGATTTGTTAGCTGGTAGTCTCTCCTGGGGGGATGTCAACATTCATTACCCTGCGTGGCGGTCTTGGATCGTAGGCTTCAAGTGCTCTTCCGAGCTGGCAGACCGAGCGCAAAAAGTCCTCAACGATCATGATCGAATTTATCAGAAGAACCTGGGTGAAATTGCCGCGAAACGCACATTGGAGGCGGTCGCTTACCCATTCACGGTGCTGGGAATGGTGCTATGCGTGTTCTCCACAGGGCATTTGCTTTCCTCCAAACCGTCCGGCGACCCGCGCGCAAGCTCACCCCAGATTTGGAGTACAGTCGGAAGGTCGCTAGTGCTGGTGATTGCACTGTCATCACTCGACGTGATCTGGACCATTCTTATCAGTCGGACCGGCGCCATGAAGGAGCTCAATCCACTGGGAAGTGCCTTGATTGAAGATCCGTTGCTGCTCATAGTCTTCAAGGCAGCTACTACTTTTGGTTCCGTAGGAATTCTTTTCTCACTTCGGCACCACACGGTTGCAAGGGCCGGATCTTGGTGGGCGTGTCTGATTTGCACGCTGCTGATGATGCGCTGGCTAACATTCAATTCGATGTTTATCGGCTGAAAATCAAGCAAGCAGGATTGAGACTCGAACAGATGGCGTTTGGAGGGGCGAATCGATGGAATAGGCTAGGCGTTGACTCAAAAGCCCCCCTCACTCTATCCCTCTCCCCTAGAAAGCCCGGTGAGAGCGGACTTAGGTAGTCGCTGCGCGATCGGTTTCTTTGATTTGCGACAACGCCTAGTGCGAATTGGTGACCCGAGCGCTGAATCGTGTCATTAAAAATAGAATTGCGTTTTTTCGTCTTTCTTGTCCCCAATCTCGCTGTCAGGAAACAGTTAACAGCGTAGCGATATTAGGAGATGCATTTGTCTGGAAGTAAATCCGTCAAAGCATTTGAGCTTTTGGCACATGAGAACTCGCGGATGCTGAGAGCTTATTTGCACAGTCTTCTGCGGGACAGGTCGGTCGTGGACGACGTATTTCAGGAGACGCTATTGGTTGCTTGGAAAAAACTAGATGAGGCGGACCATACTCGACCATTTGGTCCGTGGTTGCGTGCCATCGCGTTTCGCCTGGTCTTGGCCCACTCCCGTAAAGAACGACGACATCCAGTCTCCCTGGATGATGGCATGCTCGCTCATCTCGACCGGCAATTCTGTGCCATCGACACTCGACCGTTTGATACTTGGGAAGAGAAGACCGAAGCGCTAAGGGATTGCATAGGGGCTCTAACCGACACGCATCGTGATGCCATTGAAGGTCGATACTTCAAGAATTTGACAGCGACGGCACTGGCGGAACACTTGGGGATTTCCTTCGAAGCTTGTAAGAAACGCTTGACGCGGGCGCGGCATTTGTTAGCGGATTGTCTACGCCGTAAGGGGATAGCAGTCGCAGCCGAGGTGTCACGGTGAACAACGAAAAACCAGATCGCCGATTTTCTGACCTCTCGGATTGGTGCGATAGCGACGGCGGTGATGATGGCGCGCACGTCCTCCACCAAAATGTAGGGGAATTTCCACACCAAATCGCTGATCAACTTTTCGTGCACGGCTTACTGCAGGAACAAGCCTCCTTTGACGAAGCCCATAACCGGAAGTTGATCGAACGCATGGTCGCAGAAATTACCGGTTCCAACACTGAGAGAAAGTTGAGCCGTCGATTCGCGGGTCGACTACTGCTTGTTTCCAGTTTGGCAGTCGCAGCCTGCTTGCTAATCGCCCTAGGGTTGTTTCAAGCCTCAACCGCCCATGCGGCGACTGCACTAAAGCGAGTGATAGACGCAGTTTCACAGCCAACAGATCGGACGTACGAAATAAGCGTTGCTGAGGAACGCCCCAAGCAATATCGGCGCGGAAAATCTGGCGAACGGAAGAGAGGAGACAGTTCCTTCACAGATTTGAGCGGCGCCAAGTTGTATGTTCGAGGCCCGAATCACTTTGTGTTTGTTCGAAAGCTGGGCAATGGAGAGACTCGAATTTCCGGTTGCGACGGACAGGTCTGCTGGGCCTTCAAAGACCAAGGAGATGTGCATGTCAGCAGCGACCTTCAACGCTTTCGAGGTGGATTGCCCGGTGGGCAGCAGGACCTGCCCTTTGTCAACCTCAGGCAGAACTTAGAGCAGCTTCAAGCAGGCTACGAAATTACCTTGACGGAGTTGGAAACGGAAACAGGTAGCGGTCAGCCGCTATCCGCTCTGCGGGGAGTCAAGAAGTCGCGGGCCATCAGCGGTCCTAAGTTCATCGACGTGTGGTTTCATCCCGATACGGGAGTGGTTGAAAGTATGTATCTGGACGGACTTGCACGAGGTAAGGGAGGACCGCGCGGAGTGTTGATCGAATTGGAAGCAGAACAAGACTTAGGTGCAGAGTTTTTCTCACACGAGTTCCATCACGGACCTGAGCGACATGTTCGCTATGAGGATTGATTGCATGCGTTGTTCAGAAAAGCCAGTTCCTATAAGGCTGAGAACACATGCGACCATGGCGCGGCTTGCTTATTCCATTCTAGTGACGGCACTCCTATTCGATGGTGGCGTGGTCATCGCTCAGCAACCAACCGGTGATCCCATCCTCTCGGCCATCGACACCGATTCCAATGGGGAACTTTCGATTGCGGAATTGAAGTTCGCACCCGCTGCAATACGCAATCTTGATACCGATGGAGATGGTGTGGTTTCCCGTGAAGAAGGCACCGCACGAACGAGCACGGCACAGGAGCGTGGCGGAAATGGAGGCGGAAGTCGGCTAGGTGGTTATCTGGAGCCGCCCCTGTCGAACAACGTTCCGCAACATTTGTACAACATCATCGTTGGTCGGCTTAGCGGAAGCAGTGCAACGCTCCGGATCCTGTTTCACCAAGACGCGACCGTTCAGGTAGTCTACGGCTCTCGGGCGGAGCAGCTTGAGTTCAACACCGACGCGTTGAACTTTCGCAGAGGTGCACCACAGGACTTGATTATCGAAGGGCTGTCCCCCAATACTCGGTACTTCTACCGTTTGAACTATTCGCTCACGGGGAAATCAGCGCAGAGCAGCGAGTATAGTTTTCATACGCAACGCAGTCCTGGCAGTTCATTTGTGTTCACGGTCCAGGCCGATTCCCATTTGGATGAAAACACCAGTGGCGATGTCTATTTGCGAACGTTGACCAATGCCCTGGTCGATCAGCCGGATTTTCATTTCGCGCTCGGCGATGCGTTCATGACCGGGAAGTATGTCCAACCCGAATTGTCCGAGCCACAGTACCTGGCTCAACGGTACTATCTCGGAAAACTGTGCCATTCCGCCGCTCTGTACTTCGCCTTAGGCAATCATGACGGAGAGGCAGGGAATCGTGGTTCGAATGTGTGGGCAACGATGACTCGCAAGCGTTTCATCCCGAATCCCTTTCCAAACGAGATCTACACAGGTAACGAACACCGTGAACCTGAAATCGGTCTGCCGGAGAACTATTACCAGTTCGAGTGGGGTGACTGTCAGTTCATCGTTCTCGATCCGTTTCGTCACACAACAACCCGCAGTCGTGGTGGCACAGGTGATAACTGGTACTGGACGCTCGGAGAGCATCAGTATCAGTGGTTGAAACGCTCGCTCGAAGGAAGTGATGCGAAACTGCGATTTGTGTTTCTGCATCACCTCGTTGGCGGCAGCGATCGCAATCAGCGAGGTGGAGCAGAAGCGGCGGCATTCTGGGAATGGGGCGGCAAAGGCACATCCGGAGAAGACGAGTTTGACCTCCATCGGCCCGGCTGGGGTAAGCCGATTCATCAGTTGCTGGTCGAGCATGGCGTGAACGTTGTCTTTCATGGGCACGACCACATGTTCATCAAGCAGGATCTCGATGACATCGTTTATCAGCTTGTTCCGCAGCCTGGGCATCCTCGCTCGGGAACAAAGAGCGCCAAAGAATATGGCTACCAGAGCGGAGAAGTCCAGGGCAGCAGCGGTCACGTGCGAGTTCGCGTGGGCGGCGACTCTGCCCGCATCGACTATGTCCGAGCCTATCTTCCGGCAGCAGAAGGCGAAACACGTCGGAACGGCGACGTGAGTTACTCGTATATCGTGAAGGAGCGTTAGCAGTGCCCTTTTTCAGATCCACTCAACAGTCGCTGCGCATCAGCATATCATTCGCGGTCGTTGCAAGCTGCATCGCATCAAGTCTCTGTCGGGCGGCGGAAGGCCCAAACTTCGTGTTCATTCAGGGCGAAGGACAAGGTTGGGCGAGCACGTCTGTGCAACTTGACCCGGCTGAGCCTGAATCGAAAAGTAGTGACTTCTGGACACCCAATCTCGAGCGTTTGGCTCGAGAGGGAGTCAGGTTCTCCAACTTCTACGCACCGTCGCCGCGTTGCACGCCTTCGCGGGCGACCTATCTTACAGGCATCAGCCCTGCCAGACTGGGTATGACGTTTACTGCGTCGGGAGGAGATACGGGGCACGCACTCATTGAGCCACCTGTCGTTAGCGAACTGCCCCGCGAAGTAACCACCATCGCCGAACTGCTGAAGTCGGCAGGATACGCGACCGCACACTATGGGAAGTGGCACGTTGGCCGCGCTGATCCACGCGTTCATGGTTTTGATGAGTCGGACGGAGCGACCAGCAACAGTGGTCCCGAGAATTCTCGGAACCCAAACCCAAAACAAGCGTATGGCATGACCGATCGTGGGATTGCGTTTATGAAGCGGCAGGTAGCCGCGAACAAACCGTTCTATCTGCAATTGTCTCATTACGGTGGACGATCTCAGGCGGATGCGAAGCCGGAGACCTTTGAAACGGTTCTTGAACGTGGACTCGGTCGCAACGATCGCAACATGGAAGCTGCGGCAGTGGTGTTGGACATGGATATCACAATCGGCCTGTTGCTGGATGCGCTCAATGAGCTTGGCATCGCTGACAATACCTATGTGATCTACACCGCCGACCACGGCACACCCGGACGCAACGGACCGTTACAGGGAGGGAAAGGTGGCTTGTGGGATGGAGGAATTCGCATCCCGCTGTTCATTCGAGGTCCGTTGGCCAGAGCGAACGCACACTGCAGAACGCTCGTGACGGGAGCCGACCTTGTCCCAACGGTTGCCGATTTGGCGGGACTGAAAGATCAGGTAGCAGCCGAAGTGGAAGGTGGAAGTCTGCGAAACGTCTTGTCCGCTCCCGACACTGGCACCGTGAGCCGACCGAATGACGGCCTAGTCTTTCATTTTCCTCACTACGACAAAGACCCGCTCGGACCGGTGTCGGCAATCGTCCTGCATAACTTCAAATTGCTGCGAATCTATGAACGCGACCAAAACATGTTGTTCGATCTGCCACAGGACATGGGAGAACGCAACGATCTTGCTGCTACCAACCCAAGTCTGGTTGACAAACTCGACAAGCAGTTGACCCGCTACCTGACATCGATCGGTGCGAAACTCCCGTTCCAACGTGAATCCGGCATGGCACCACCATCGGTCAGCAACAGTGATCGGTCACGGGAGGACACCATTTTGAAAGGACTCGACAAGGACAGCGATGGGCAACTCACCCAAGAAGAGATCGAAGCCCTGCCGGCTTTGCTGCGTTCGTTGGACAAAGATAAGGACGGATCAGTGTCTCGCGAAGAGGCTCGCGGGCGGTAACACAACCCATAGGAAATCTAACATGAAGTGGCTTTTTGTTTTCGCAGTTGCAATTGCAACTCTAATGCCTTCGGACTTTGCGCATGCTCAGCAGAGCGGCAAGGAAAGAGATAAGCAGCGGCCAGGACAGCAAGGCGGTCGTGACGCGAAGGAACGAACTCAAGGCGGAAAAGCCGAAGGCCGAGGCGGACAAGGTGGCGGAGGGTTGTTCCGACTGCTTGATGCAGATCGTGACGGCAAGTTGTCTGCGAACGAAATAAATGGTGCGGTCGCCATGCTCATGAAACTCGACAAAAACAGGGATGGCGTGCTGGATTCGGGAGAACTTGCTAGCGCAAGTCGCGGACAAGGCGGCGGTCAACGTGGGAATGGCGTGAGTCGTAACAATCAGAGAAAGGAAACGCAAGCGGGGAACAATCAATGAGAGTCCTAACAAGAACACTCAGTCTTGGTCTCGTGTTGATTCTGTGTTCAACCGTGATCGCACAACCTCCTCGCAAGCCTCGCATCGAAGATACGATTCGGGCAAATGTCTACGCGGACAACGCATTCAAACTGTACATCAATGGTGAACTCGTTGCGGTCGATTCGATACCATTCGTTCCGCACAACGTTGTTTCAGTGGATGTGCTTCCAGCATACCCCATGACGATCGCAGTCATGGGCATCGACAACGCGAATCCGAGAACGGGCATGGAATACGCCAATACGAATATTGGCGACGGCGGCTTCATTCTGAAACTTGGCGACGGCACCGTCACCAATGCCACATGGAAAGCAAAGAAGTTTTCATGGGGCCCAGTTGACGGAGATACGAAGAACCCGCGATCCGAGAGCATTCCTATCCCCGAAGACTGGTACGCGGTTGACTTTGACGACAGCAAATGGCCGTACGCGAAAGAGTTTACGGAAGAAGAGATCGGACCAAAATCACCGTTCTTCGAATATGACTTCAAGGGAGCGAAATTCATCTGGTCGGATGATGTAAAGCTCGACAATGTTGTGTTGTTCCGGACAGTTGTGAAATCGCCTCCCGACGGCAAGGATCGCCCCGACTTTCGCGGTCTGACAGACCTTGTACCGCAAAGCCCACAAAGAGGCGGCGGACGCCGTCGCCCAAACGATCGGTAAATCGACGAAGCAGGCAGAACGAAACTCTTCCGAGTATTCCTTATGAAACGACTCATCGTACTTGCAGCTCTCGCCGGCCTCTCGCCAGATTTCGCGACGGCTCACGAAGGGCACTCCCACGCGCCTTCTCCGCAAACACAAAAGAAAATCATTCGGCTCAACACGGAGCCACCCAAAGTTCACTTTGTGGTGCAGCGGCAAGTCGAAGAGCCAGAACGGCCTGAGCTAGCAAAGCTGTTCGATCCATTTGCAGATAAGGTGAAGGTTCGCTCTGAGCGAAACTTCCTGTACGTTGAATCGAAGGGCATGCCCGAGCACCCGATGATGATTGGTATCACGGCTTGGCAACAACAAGTTCCACTCCCTCAGTCGTACACCGGCAACAATGCGTGGAGGATTCCGCTTCATCCGGTCCCGGCGAAGAACCCCTTGTCCGCGAAAACAAACTTCTTTCGCGGTGCCATCGCTCTTGCTGC
>JANSWS010000193.1 GCA_024743355.1 bacterium | reverse complement strand
GAAGGTTTCCATTGGTGTTTTGCCATAGCAGTAGCGTCCGCTATGCGGCCTTTCATTGTTGTACCTGACCAACCACTCATCCAGGTCGGCCTGTAGTTCATCGAGAGTTCGGTAAATCTTTTTGCGAAAGGCGATCTGGTAGAACTCCTCGAGGATGGTTTTGTGAAAGCGTTCGCAGATACCGTTAGTCTGCGGACTCTTCGTCTTGGTCTTGGTGTGATCGATATCCTCAAGAGCCAGGTACAGTTGAAATTCGTGTTGGTCCTTCTTTCCGCAGTATTCCGTCCCACGGTCAGTAAGAATACGTAGTAGCGGAATCCCGTGCTCGTCGTAGAACGGTATTACTCGATCGTTCAACAGGTCAGCAGCAGTAATCGCGTGTTTTTGCAAGTAGAGCTTGGCAAAGGCAGTACGTGTGTAGGTATCGACGAACGTCTGCTGGTAGATCCTACCTACACCCTTGATCGTGCCCACATAAAACGTGTCTTGCGAGCCTAGATAGCCAGGGTGTTCAGTTTCAATCTGACCGTGAGCTTCCTTCTCTTGTTTCGCCGCTTCGAGGGCGGCGACTTGAGATTCTGTGAGCACAATACCATCTTGTGCTACCTTAGCTTCGAGAGCCTTCAGTCGCTTCTTCTTGGTTTCCAAGTCGTTGCGCAACCAGATGCTTCGCACACCGGTCGGGGACACGAAGATATTCCTCTTGCGCAGTTCATTGCTGGCCCGCGTTTGCCCATATGCCGGTTCCTCAATGGCCAGTTCACAGACGGCTTTCTCAATCTCCGGTGCAACCCGGTTTTTCAAGATGGGCTTGCGTTTGGAGACGTCCAACAGGGCCTCCTCACCGCCATTCTCATAAAGCTCCTTGTAGCGGTAGAATGTGTCCCGAGAGTAACCCATCACCTTGCAAGCTTGCGACACGTTTCCAAGCTGCTTGGCGAGTTCCAGAACCCCAACTCGAGCCTTAATGATCTTTGCCTGTTCATTCGTCATTTGACACTCCTTCGTCGTAGTGGTCTCGGGCCGCCCGCCGTGTGCTAGCAAAACTCAGTCGCTGCGCTCCTTCCTTTTCCTAGCACACGGCAAAGCATAACCCAGAATCAAAAGTAAGTGTCAGATCAAGTTGAGTGGTTTGCAATTTTGGTAACCAATTGCATAGATCGCGCCAGACGAATCTGGTAGCCATTTCGTTACCGCTCCATTGCCAGTCGCTGAAATTACATCGGCCCAAACAATTTCGCCATTATCGCCAAAGGATGCTAGAAACGTATCTTGAGTTCCATTTAATACAAAGGACTGTTGTCCTAGCGTGAGTGTTTCGCCGTTGTTACCGCTTAATCGGCCCGACACGAAAAAGCCGTTGGCTGTCAACTTTGTCTGAGAGACGTTATCCAAGCCCGAACCACCGACAAAGTCAGCCCACTTAAGGACGCCGCCTGAGTCGTATTTGCCTACGATCAAATCTCTCGAACCGGAAAGTTGCAGGTCTCTACCAGCGAAGGTAAACAGCTGATTATCAGTGCCAAAAACACTGCCATAGAAATAGACATCACCTTCAGGAGATTCGTCAAAATAGTTGATTTGTCCCCATGAATTACCAGGTGCAATAGAGGTCGCCCCAGGTGCGTCAGCCCACAAGCGATCACCGTTGCTCGCGTATCGAACAAGAAATGGTTGCTGGCCATTGATCCAAATCTGTTGCCCATCGAAACTTGTACTTCCTGATCCTTGCAGGATTCCGCCAAACAATACTCCGTTGTCCGGCGTGGCGATTACACGCACTTCTTGGCTATCACTCGGAGCCGAAAACACATCTGCCCATTCAATGAGACCATTTGGGCTAAAGCGAACAATGAATGCCGCCTCGTAACCTGACGGCGTGAAACTGTAGTCGCCAAATTGAACCTGTCCGTACTCTGCGCTGACCTCGCCCGAAAGAAACAGGCCACCATCGTTCGCGACGGCGGACGAGCCTTCAAAGTCCGAACCTCCTGTTCCGATAAGATCCCCCCAAAGTACATTTCCATTTGAGTCAAACTTCGCTACAGCAATATCACGCTGTCCGAGGTGTTCGTGCAGCGTACCGCCAATATTGATGAACTCGCCGGGATTTGCCTCTATATAGAAAAGCAGATAGTAGCCACCATCTGGTGAAACAAACAGTTGTTGAAACAAATCGCTGTAAATTCCGCCTAGCTTACTAGCAGTAGTGACAGTCCCTGATTCGTCATACTGAACAACGAACATATCGCTGTAAGTGCTGAGTTCCAGTTCATAGCTACCGAACGCGATGGGTTCACCAAAATTGTCGCCTTTAAGAGAGGACACAACTACCAATTGACCATCATTGATGATCATATCTGCAACAGTATCCGTGCCCGAACCGCCGAAGACGTCGACCCACAGCACATTCCCTTCGTGGTCAATTGCAGCCACGAATGCATCTGCAGAGCCGTTCAAGATGCGTGGCTGGTCAGCCAACGTGTAAGTCTGTCCGTTGATGCCACTGACCTGTCCCGCAATGTAAATGCGACCGTCTTCCGACAGTACCGATTTGACAATGCTTTCATCCAGTCCACTTCCAAATACGGTGACATGGTCGAGTGAAGGATCGAAGCTCAAAGCCTGATTGGGCGTGAGATAGAAATCCTCAATCTCGAATGGGATTCCCGTCAGAGCTTCTGTGAGATCGAAAACTAAGCCCTCCTCAACGACAGAAGTGAGCCCGTCTTCTAACGCTTCGAAACCACCCGGTCGATCGCTTTGCAGCCCATCTAACACGTACTCATAAGCCGCATTGTCGAGGGGATTGCCGGCAAGATTCAGTATTTGCAAATTCGGTAATACCGGACGCGAGAGACGTACGGCATCGGCGGTGAGACTACCGCTGCCGTCGCCGCTGAGGGCGACTTGCAATTGGCCGTCGTCGATAGCAACTTGTCCCAGGTATTCCCATGGCCGGCCGCCAAAAGTATCGCCACTGGGGTCAACACGTTGATCGACAATCGTCTCACCAAAGGTACTGGTCAGATACGCAATCTGATCGTTCGCCAGCAGGGCAGAGATCGAAAAAGCGTCGCCCGATGAAATCTCTGTGGAGACCGTCACTGTAGCACTGCTTTCGGGAATCAAAGTCACAAAGACTTGATAGGCAGCCAGCGTCGATAAAACTTGGGCACCATTGCCGCCGAACTGGAGCTCGCGGAGATAACCTCCAACCTGCAAGGCCGCCAATGCATCGGAAGAGGTTCCCAACTTGGGTGATCGCAACCCGTCATCCGTAATCGAGGCGATCAAGAGCGCGTCGTAGCCTAGATAGTCGATGCCGAAGAAGGTGTCCGTTCGAACCATCAATCCCGTTGCCAATTCGGGCGCGTAGGTATCGAACAATGCGGCTTGGAAGAGCTCATCGGCACGCACATCGAGCAGCCCAAAGGCCTCGGCGCCGTCGATCAATCCAGGCAGGTTGGGAGATGCTTCGCCGCCCAGGAACGGATTTGGAGACGTGGCACCCGCATAAATTTCCGTATCCGGGTCGGTGACGAGTCCAACATTTGCCAGGTCGGACAAATTGGTTTTGGTGTTGTCACCGAGCACGAACCTGCCCGAGCCGCCATCGTTGGTTCCAGGGGCGCCCCCGATCCCACCTTGAACATCGACATTCAATCCAGCCACTTCGACCGAAGTTCCAAACAGCTTGATCGTCCCTCCCGAACCGCCGCCGCCGGCTCCACCATCACCGCCATCGCCGCCTCGACCTCCAACACCGCCAGCTCCACCCGGACCACCGTAGCCACCGGGAGGAAAGCCAAAGCTGGTCCCTCCTGCTTGTCCGCTGTTCGATTCTCCGCCAGCGGGGCTACCGTCTTGTGCGACTTGGCCCGCCGCACCATCACCTCCGCGAGCAGAAAAATCCACCGACCCGCTGATGATGCGGCCAGCGGCCACAATCTCCAGAGCGCCTCCGCCAGCTCCGCCAAGTCCACCGTCCGCGCCGTCGCCACCATCTCCGGAAGACTGTCCGATGCCACCCCTTCCACCGGATGCACCTGGGGCACCGCTGCCATAAACCGGTCCTCCAAAGCTGCTATAAAGGAATCTGCTGCCGGCGCCGGCTCCGCCACCGCCGCCGCCGCCAGATCCTCCCGCGCCGCCACCGCCGCCACCGCCACCGCCGCCACCGGAACCACCCGCGGCGCCCGCAGAGATTTCAAGTCCCGTTACCGTATTCTTACCGCCCAGTCCCAATCCACCCGGGACACCGGCGATACCGGCGCCGCCAGCTGCCCCCGAACCTCCAATGCCACCCGGAGCGGAAGATGTAGGCCCTCCAGGACCTGCCGAACCGCGAGAACCGCCGCTCCCACCTGCCCCTAGAGCACCCGCAGTACCTGGGCTGCCGGTTCCGGTTGCGTTGCCAAATGCTACCGATGCCGGACCCGCAGATGTACCGCCCGTTCCTGAGCTGCCACCTAGACCGGTGCGACCAACGGTTCCGTTGGTGCCGGGTTGTCCCGGCTGATAGGACGAACCACCTGCACCGCCAGCCCCACCACTGCCTCCGCTGCCACCGGGTTCCGTAAGTGGTACCCCGTTGCCAGCGATACCGGCGGTTCCTGGCACGCCGGCTGCGCCTCCGCCAGCTGCGGACTGATTCCCGATTGCCGAAAGATCGAAGCTAGCTCCCGGAGCAATGACCACATCGTTTGGTGCTTGAATGGAAAGAGGTCGACTGCCGACCACTCGAATCTGATCATCCGGTATGAACAAGTCGCCCCAAACTCGGAGCATGGCCACCCCTTCGATGACCTGCATCACAAAGGGCGTGCCATAAAAGGTTCCTTGGTCGCCGTCGTCACCCAGGATGACGAGCGCATCGGTATCGATCGTCACACTGGAACCGCGCGGTTGTGGAAGTGTGGGAGAATCGATCTGAAACCCGGTAAAGATCTCTTGTCCCACCGCACCGGCATCGAACAGATTGGAACCGTCTACCAAGAAGCTGGCAGCTCGCGTTCGCGTGGGATGGCTAGTCCATGTCGTGAGCACATCATAGACACCGGTAGGCAGGCTGCTGAAATTGAAAAAGACATTGGCATCAGCGTGCTGAGCCGGAGCCAGGCGATAGTCCCCTTCGAAGGCATTGGGATTCTGATCTCCGCTCCAGACACTGACCAAACTGCCGCCGCCGTCTTGCTCGCCAAATTCGATGTAGCCTGGATCGAAATTATCGATGATGTATTGTCCGAGTAGCGCATCGATGCTGCCCACTTCGTTGTTTTGCAATTCCAACCAGCTCAGGCCGTCCAAATCCACCAGCGATCCGACTTCCGAGATCTGATTGTGGTTCAGGTACAAATAGGTCAGCGCGTTGGCGGATATGCCGTTGCTGGCGGCCAAGGAAGAAATGTCGTTCAGACCGATGCCATTGGCACTCAGCCAACGCAGCCCGGAAAGCGCGTTCATGCCGGCGGGCAATCCAGCGTAATCCGCTTGATCTCCCGCACCCACCTCGCCGCCACGCAGCGCGTCGATGCTGAGGAATTCGAGATTGGGCAGGCTGGAGATCAATGCCAGTGCACCGAAGCTGCCGTCGTCATTATCGCCCTGGTATGTCTGCCGCGTGTCCAAACCACCGTTCACCAGGTTGGCAAAGTCGAGATCGAGAACTTGCAGGTTCTCCAAGCCCAGTCGACCTTGCTTTTCTCGCCCCGGTTCTTGAGCACTCCCATCTCTCAAACCGGGTTCGAAAGGGGCCAGGGTTAAGTTGTTCAGCTGCGCGCCAGCCAGACTGAGCAACTCCAAGTTGACCGCATACTCCAAGCCATCCAACGGATTCTGAGATTCTTCTGGCTTGGACCCGAGTCCCGCCAGGTTCAATTCGATCAACCGCGTCATGTCCGATGCACGCAAAGGTCGTAGTAGACGCAGGTTCCCATCGGCTCCCAGCACCGTCAAGCCGAGAGCTTCTCCCACCTTGAGTTCAAAGTCGGGATTGGCAAAGCTGACAAGGAAGTCGTCCGGTTCCGCCCGCTGGCTGGCAGCATCGTTCAGATCGAACAACTCGGCTGGAGCTTCCAGCTGCACATCCCGATCGCGTACTTCGAAGGACTCGCCGATAAAGATATCGATACCCGTGTCGCCGAACAGTCGATCCAGCGAGCCGCCACCTTCCAAACGGTCATCGCCTGCCCCACCTCGCAACTCATCGCGATCCGGCAGTGGGTCCGCCTCACCCAGCTTCGGTGGATCCATGGTAACGACAAAGCTCTGACTCTCGATGGGCACGTAGCCAATCTGATACAACGTGCTAGCCGATTCAAGAAACGGGTCGTAGACCTTGACGAAGTACTCACCGGCATCAAACGAGCGCATGTCAGCGATCGATGAACCTGTCGATAGCAGTTGTCCCTGTTCGTCGTAGGCATCAGCCAGAAGTCCCTGACGATTGGCAAGACTTACAGTTAAAGCTGCTTGCTGTGCATCGATCGTCAGCGGAGCCAGAATATCTCCCTGTTGAGCCGCAATCCGCAGCGTGAAGCGCGTACGGCCGGACGCCAGCGCCGAGCGAATCTCGGTGCTGAGATCGAACTCGACCGGTTCGATGGCCGGGTCGTAGACTTCGCTGCTGTAAGTAGCTAATCCCGCAACGGTTTGGCCTTCATCCAGCCATTGCCGAAAACGATCCGCGGACCCCAGCAGATCATTTTCATCGATAACCAGATCCGCTTCCGCGTCCAGCAACTCCGCTTGCAGCGTTCCCCGAATGTCCGCCGTACCGCGAGTAAATGGAAGCGTCAAAGCCACGGACTCGAGTCGCTCAGGATCCGTGACCAGGTCCAGATAACTGGAAAAGTCCACTTCCAAGACGGTGACAAATTCGGAACCTGTACCACCCAACTTTAATAGCACGGTAGAGTCTGCCGTTGCCGTACTGCGACGGAAGGTTAAAGCGGTCAGTGGGAAAGCTGAAGCGTCGGTGGGAAGGCTAAGATCTCCACCCGAGTTGAGCGTGCCAACAAAGCTCCCACCAGCCTTGGGCAACGATGTCGATTCGACTCCGTCCTTCTGCATCCGAATACGCAGCGTGTCGCCAATCTGGCCATCTCCCAGCGTCGTAAAACGGTACCAACGCGCGGTTTCAAAGGCTGCATAGTGATCGAAATAGGTTTCGGTATCACGCGCCGCGATGCCCAAGCGTCCATCCGCCAGATCTCCATCGAATACCGCTTCGATCGTGATACCATCGACGGACAAACGAACCTGAGTTCCGTCTACGATGAGAACCAGTGCCTGAGGATTCGCAATCGGATCGAAACTGCCAGGCAGTTGCAACGAAGTAATGGCCTGCCATCCCGTCGAAAGGCGTTGGCCGATCTGCAATACGTATTCGCCTTGTGCCTGATCGAAAGCATAGCCCGCGAATTTGAAGTCTTCTGGGCTCTCGTAGTCGAAGATCAGGTAACCGTTGATCTCACGGTCCGCTAGATCTCGCGATTGAAGCGTCGCCCGCACCTCGAAAAAAGGAGCCAGCTTGGGTTCTTGGCTGAGCAAAGCGATCGCGTCCTTACCTACCGAGGCAACCGCTCTGTAGCGACCATCCATGTGTTCGAAGGAACAGAATTGAGGGCTGAAGAGATCGGAGTTTGCAAGAAGCGTGAGATCCACGTTGCCAGTGGAGAACAATTCCTGGCGATAACGAAAATCCTGTCCGGTAGCCGGCTCGACGACGTACTCGCCGCTACCCGGGATACTTCGATTGGTGAGAAACTCAAAACCCGTTTCCGGAAGTACGGTGGGACGCGGCCGACCGTAAAGCACATGCACGCGTCCGGCATTCGGTGTGTCGATAGCAGTATCGACGAAAGCGTTCGGAGTCCCCAGCAACAGGTCGTCGATTCCGTCAAGATTCAGATCGATGGCAGGAGTGGTGGGAAGATAACCAAAGATTTCTGACGAACCCAACCCGGCTTCGCTGGCAATCTTGGCCGAGGCATCTTGCAGTGAAGCTGACAGCGTGCCGTTTCCAGCAGTATCAATCACCGTGAGTTGTGGCCAGTCGATGTTGTAGAACAGAAAGACCTGATCCGCTTGTGGGTCCAAAGTGGTAATGCTTGGCGATTCGTCGAGGGCATCCATCAGTGAACGATCGGTCAAGAAGCTGCCTGGCGCTCCGACGGCTACATCGAAGTTCAGATCGCCATCGAAGTCACCGATTTGCAACTGCGGTATACCGTGGGCAGCGAAGTTGATCGGCAGATCGCGGCTGAGCGTCCACAGCCCCTCGTTGATTCCGTTGCTGGTTGGCTGGCCGATCTTTGTTCCTGGACTCGGCGCGTCGCCCACTTCTCGGATCAGCTGCCCGGCGCCGCTTGTGTAGGCGTTGGAACCGCCCAGAATGAAGACCGATCCATTCGATTGTGCATTCCCGCGGGCCTCGATGCCTCTGCCGAAGGCGATTTCCGCGTAACCATCGCGGTTCAAGTCTCCGACTTCATACACAGCCGCGCCCAGCTCGTCACCTTCCCAGGTGTAGCTGGCCAAGTTGTCGATCGATGCTTGAATGGGCACCGAAGTATCCATCCCACCCAAGATCAAATAGACACGGCCGATGTTCGGCCGCTCCACGGGATTGCTTCCCGCACGCTCAACATCGATGAACTGGGAATCACCAATCAACAGATCGTCAAAACCGTCGCCGTTCACGTCGCCAGCCGGCGAAACGTTAAACAGGTGAGTTGAAATTTGTGAGCGATATTCACCAACGGCGATGGTTTCTGCGCTGAGCAGAGAATCAAGATAGGCTTCACTGGCATTTGAATCGATTGTTAATGAATCGAAATCAAGGATGACTTTTGCACTCGTTGCATCCAAGTCAGCTCCAGCAACGATGTCCTGACCACTAAAGATGTACCCGACAGGAGACGCGTTGGAGAAAGTATTTGAACCCAGAATCAGTAGGTCAGCATGTTCAGAACCCAAGAAATTCGCAGTGGCCAAGATCAATTCGTCGGCAGACGGCGCCAATTCAAGCGGTATACGTATTGTCGTGCTTACATCAGTTGACGTGAGATACCGCGAGACACTAGAGGATCCTGGAATCAAATTGACGACATATTCACTGGTGTTCAACGCGACTAAGGCGATATCGTCAATCGATTCCGTGTCGGTTTCGCCAACGGCCGATACTAAATCACCGCTTATTGGCTTTACGACTCCCAACTGCGCAGGTTCGAAGGAAAGAACCACGCCAGCCTGCCCTTCGATCCGATAGGTCTTGGCAGCCGCATCGAGTTCTTCGAAGCTGTTCATGCTGACTTCGAAGGACCAGTCGGTACCGCGGACGCGGAGATCGTTGACGGGCGTGTTGGTATCAAAGTTATCCGTGTCCACTCGGTAGAGGTTTTCGGGATCGATGGGGCCGAACAATACGTAACTGTCCTGGCCGGCAGCACCTGAAAACAAATAGTCGTCGATGCCGTCGCCATTGACATCGCCCAACCTGGAAACCTGTGCCAGTCCCGCATTGTTGGTGACACCTTCTAAGGCAAAAGCATCGCTCAAGTCGACTTGATCCTGCATATCCAAGGGCAACAAGGCTCCGGCCAGCAGATTGCCCTGTTCATCGATGCCGATGGGAGACGCGAGATCATCCAAGAACGAGTGAGGTTGCGAGTCCGTGACCTGTGGAGGAAGCTGGCCACTGGGATCATCGGGAGTGCCGGCTCGCAAGAGGGCGAGAATGGCGGGATCGATTGCATCCAGATCGAGCAGATTACCAAACAGCAAATCGTCGCCATCACCGCCGATCAGCCGATCGTCGCCCTCATTTCCGGACAAATAATCGACCTGGGCACCACCATAGATGGTATCCGCACCGGCACCGCCAAAGATCATGTCCGAACCGGTGCCTCCGCGGAACTCCATCCGAGCAAAGGCCGTAGCACGGGCTTCGATATCTCCCACGGCTACACCCCAACTCTGGTCGCCGAGCAGGTAACCTGGATCGGCATGCACGATGTCGATGCCACTGCGCGTATCGATCACCGTGCGTTCCAAATCCTGGGCCTGGAAAAAGGCGTATTGCTGAACGAACGCTCCGTCCTCCACCAGGAACTGCTGATTGAGCTCGTCCCAAACTAGGTTGGTAAAGCGATGGCGATGTAAAAATCGGTCGTAGCCCACCGCTACGAAGTCCCGAATGTTGTGTGGGCTGATGCTGGAGTCGTTCTCTTGGGACCGATCGCCTCCCAGGAACAAAACCTGATCGTCTCCCGACCCGCCGATGAACAGGTCGCCGATTCCGGGGTCAAAGGGTTGACCGGTTAGCTGATTGATTGGCAATGCGTCGGGGATGATCTGGAAAATGTCATCGCCGGTGCCGCCAAACATTAAATCGCTACGTTGTTTATCGAGGCCCCCAGCCAGCACATCGTTGCCTGCCCCGCCCAAGATCCAGTCTTCTCCGCTGCCACCCGCCAGGCGATCGTTACCCAGGCCACCAATGATCACGTCACGCCTGCCCAGCAAATCGCGCGGAGGCTGGAAGGATTGCTCGATCGGTGCGGAAAGATCAAGAACCTGGGACCGAATTGTTACCGCGGTGGAGAAAAGCTCAAAAAATGCCAGCTCGGTTCCCTCACGCATCTGCACTTGGCCGCCGACCGTGTAGGGAGCAACACGAATCTGATAGTCCCCAGCAGGCAAACCAGCTAGGTCCAATGAAGTGAATCCTTCCCCGCTACTGGTGAGACGCGTGGTGAGTTCATTTTGCTGACCATCGAAAAGACTGAACGCTAGTACGTTGTCAGGTGCCAGTTCGTCACCACTAGCGTCTTCCAGGGATCGCAAACCCAAGCCAAGGCTCAGCGGAGCTTCCTCGGTAAGACTGAAACCGTACCAACGCTCCGGCAGCGAATTGGGGTCGGTCAAATCGAGCGACTGCGTGAATGGCTGCAATTGCCCGATATCCTGCAGTAACAGAGCCTCATCGCGCACCGTGTTGCTATCGGGAGTGAGAACGTCGATATTGAACAGCAATTCGTACTGTCCGGGATCCCCTAAGATCTGCAGATAGTAGGTGCCGGCTTGAAGTCCACCCGCTGGCAAGACCAACCCTGCGGGTATATCAGGGGCCAGCACCGTGGTCGCGGAAGACGCAGTTTCGCTACCACCTGAATAAAGCCGAATGGTCTGCGGAGCTCCGGTCTCATTGACCAGGGCAATTTGCGACGCTTCGCTCGCCCCTTGAGGAAGCGTGAAGGAAAACCAATCCTCATCGGCGGGGGCAGCGCCTTCAACCGTACTCAACCTAAGTCCCGTTACGCGACTAAGCCTCTCGACGGATGTCAGCGGAAAAGCTGTTGCTCTGGATCCGTTGTCTGATTCGGAGTCCGCCAAATCGGCCGTAGCCGTCAATTCGAAGGAGATTTCATATTCCGTAGGAATACTCTCCGGGGAGAAAACCTGCAGTAACAGCACTTGATCGGTGGTGATGCTCTCTAGATCGATGACTCCCGATAAAGTCGGAGTTTGCGGAACCCCATCGACGAACAACTGGGCCTGCAGTGCGGCATTGTCGATTCCGCTGGTGGGTGAAATGCGAATCTGATCACCGGATACAGAGTCTTCGGCGAGTTGGAAGGCGTACCAGTCGATATCCTTTTCGTCGATGCGCGCGCTGTCGATTGTCAATCCGGAAAAGAGCGTTGGCGTATTGCCTTGACCAACGATGCCGAACGAAAAGGCATTAGTGGCATCGTTCGGATTGCCGTCGACTTCGTTGCGGTTTCCGAAGGCGTCGGTCTGGTCAGGCAGGATCGAAAACTCGGGTTCAATTCGAACGACGTCGTCCCCATCGCCGGCATCGATCCAGATACTCTTCTGTACCGTCTCGCCGACCGTAATCACATCGTCGCCCCCCAGGGCATCGATAATGATCGCCAGGAAATCCTTTTCCGGACCAAATACTTGTTCCAGAATGTTGGTACTTCGTCCAACTTGATCGAGTTCCGAAAATTGCTCGAAAGCGCTACGAGCAGAACGTGTTGCGCCGACGACTGGATCTAAGAGCACGTTCGCCACATCGACGAAGTTATCGGTCGTTTCGTGCAGGGGTTCGTCGTCGTCATTAAAGGCAGTGAAGGAATCGAAACCGTTGAAGCGGGGATCGAAGGAACCCGCACCGGATACCGTGATCAAATGCCGTCCGAACAAGGGGTTGTAGGGATTGGTCACGAAGTCGACATTGATCGTATCGTCGCCTCCGGAGGCACCCACATACCATGCGCGATCATTTTGCTTGGCGTATTCC
Source organism: bacterium (assembly GCA_024743355.1). GTDB lineage: Bacteria > Planctomycetota > Planctomycetia > Pirellulales > Pirellulaceae > Aureliella. The sequence goes on along the minus strand of JANSWS010000193.1, from coordinate 1,248 downwards.
TTCCACTCGTCGTCGGCACTGAGAAATCCTTCGGAACTGTCAAAACGCGTGCCGCGACGCGTAATCAACACATCCCCTTCGGGTCCGCCTCCACCATTACCGTACAGCAGATCGAGGCCGGTGCCGCCGAACAGAAAATCCTGTCGGTTCGGGTTGTTGCTACCAAGGATACGGTTCAGGCCCGTATCTTCCGGCTGGTAAAGTCCATTCCCATCGTCGTCGTAGAGATTCCCTGCCGCATCTACGAAGATACCGAAGGAGCCGCTGGGTCCATTCTCGAGCAAGTCCTCAATTGATTTGTCCGGTTCGGGATCCCGCGACCAGGCATAGAGCAGATTGCTACCGACACCGCCAATCAAATCGTCGTTGCCTTGCCCGGCAAATAGACGATCCGTGTCGGCGCTGGGATCTCCGTTGAAGAAGTCACCCCACAAGCGGTCGTCTCCGGCCAGGCCAAACAAATCATCGCTACCGGCTCCGCCGTCGATGCGGTCGCGACCTAGGGTACCCGTGATGACGTCATCGCCGGGACCGCCGCTGAGGGCTGTCGTCCAGGTAATGCCGGCGGTGTTGGCTAGCATGTCCTCCACCGTATCTGGCATCAGGTCCACTTCGATGATGTCATCGCCCAACAAGCCCGCTACTTGGATCTGCTCTACCAGCGGCGTATTGCGGAAGTCATTGCTTCGCCAATCGACCAGAATGGACCGCAGCGGAGGCGGTGGGTCGGTATCTCTGGGGGCTTGGTCCGAGGTGTAATCGACTTGCAGGAGGTACTGCTGTTTGCCGAAACTGTCGACTCCCAGGACTTCGCGGACCCGAATCGTGTCATCGTAGAAGGGATCGATACCAGGAAAGCTCTGGTCGCCTTGGATCAGCAGAATATCCGCGGCTCCGTCATCCGGTGCATCGAATGGCTGAACGTTTCCGTAGTGTCCGTCGAAATTGTCGCCCAGCGTTTGGTATTGGCTGTTAACGTCCAAGACCATCACATCCACGCCTGAGCCGCCATAGCTTTGATCGCTGCCGTCCATGCCCTCGAGCCAGTCGGAGTCGGCTCCACCCCATAGGATGTCATTGCCGCCACCGCCGAAGATTTGGTCCTGGCCGCCATTTCCGAACAGCCAATCCCCACCGCCTGTTGTTCCAGCTTGTGTGTTCGTCACATATTGCGGTCCGGCCAGGTAATCACCGTGCAGGAAGTCGTTACCGACGACCGGCGTATCGATGGAGTCACCGATGATCAGT
>JANSWS010000766.1 GCA_024743355.1 bacterium | reverse complement strand
GTTCACTCCGGCCGGAACGGCGCTGCGCTGGTTCGCGAGCCTACAACGAAGTTGCTAGTGGCTAGAAGCTAGTGGCTAGAAAAGCCGGGAGATCTGTTCGTAGCGAAACTCGTGGAGAGTTTCGGCCAAGATGGTTCGCGTTCGGTTCCTCGGACTAAAGTCCGAGGCTAATTCCTGTCGTGCGTTCCGCACTGGGGAAAGAAGCTAGTTGCTAGTTGCTAGAAGCTAGTTGCTAGTTGCTAGTTGCTAGACCGAAGACTGGGGCCTGGGGGTTGACGTCCGATGCCGAGCCCCCTCCCATCAGCCGTTTCGCGCTAGCGACCGGGCTAATTCAGATAATGGAAACTGCAGGCCCGTGTGCTAGCGCACGGCGGCTGATGAGCTCAGGGTGACCTCGCTTCGCTTGGCTGGCATGGCCGAAACTCTGCACGAGTTTCGCTACGGTCTCGGATTCCGTCCCCCTGAAGCGATATTCGCCAGAGTTTCGCTACGACATCCATCCTGACACCTCGTGCCCAAGCTTCACACGGGCGCCGAAACTCCCCACGAGTTTCGCTATGGGATTGCCGAAACTCTGGACTTGTTTCGCTACGAACAGACCGAAACTCTGGACGAGTTTCGCTACGAACAAATCTGCAAGGTTTTCTCGCTTCTAGCAACTAGTTTCTAGCCACTGCTTCTTTCTCGCCGCTCGCTTCTCGTTTCTCGCGACTCCCCTTTTCTGCCGGCTTACCCCAACGGGGTTGAACAGCAAAGCCCAGGGTCGCGCAGCGCACCCTGGGTATGCGGCCCATAATTGACCTCGAACCCCAACGGGGTTCTACATAGCATGCGTCCTAAGCCGGCCTGGCCGCGTTAACGCATTTCCTGTCGTCGCTTCGCGACTGTGGGGTAGGGTTCGCGTTCGGTTCCTCGGACTGAAGTCCGAGGCTAATTCCTGTCGTGCGTTCCGCACTAAAAACGGTTCGGAGAACCGTACCACACTCAGGCCAAGATATTGCTCTTTCATTGCCGCTAGTTGGCCGAAACTCTGGACGAGTTTCGCTAAGAACAGATCTGCAGGGTTTTCTCGCTTCTCGTCGCTCGTTTCTCGCCGCTTTCGCCGACGGGGCGGGCTGGGGCCTTGGAGAGACACACTCGCTGGCGCGTCGTGCTTGTATTGGCTCTGGCCGCCTTTCTCTGATGGCTGACGTCGACTCTGGGAAAAAACGGTTCGGAGAACCGTACCACACTCAGGCCAAGGATTTGCTCTTCCATTGCCGCTTATTGTCCGAAACTCTGCACGAGTTTCGCTACTGGCTTGCTCTTCCGGTTTTTCTAGCCACTAGCCACTAGCCACTAGCCACAGCCCTTTGAAGCTATCAATTTAGCTACTCGGCGGCGAGCTCCCTGTAAGTTGAAACGGTCACTCGAG
>JANSWS010000622.1 GCA_024743355.1 bacterium | reverse complement strand
GTGGAACGCTCAGCTGATCCGCGTAACCGACCACAAACAACTCAGTGGGTGGCATCTGCTCCGCAAAACCGAGAGAAGAAAGTAAGCCACCGAAGAGAAAAACCAGGCTGAATTGCTTCATGATTGAATCCCCACTAGCTGTAGCCATTGAGCCCACACCGCATACAGGCCCCTATGCTCTACCAATGTAACCCAATTCGGGCTGCCGCTTGCATGACAGACGCTCTGGCTGGTACGAAACGACACGGCAAAGCCCTAGAATTCGATCGAGTTCTGGCTCAGCAAGTTCATCGAGCATGCCCTGTGCTGGAACAGTCGGAGCTTCAGGCGTTCAGTAACACCCAACAAAAGGAAGTGCCGAAATGAAGATGTTTACCGTCGACGCCTTTACCGATCAACCGTTTTCAGGGAATCAAGCTGCCATCTGCCTGCTCGATGGTCCATGCAGTGATGCATGGATGCAGGCGCTGGCTCGCGAGATCAACTACTCGGAGACGGCTTTTCTGCTGGAAAGGGAAGAAGGCTTTCACTTGCGCTGGTTTACACCAGCCTATGAAGTGGATTTGTGCGGTCATGCAACCTTGGCCGCTGCACATGCACTATGGAATGAAATCGGCTTGGCCGGGGCCAGCATTCACTTTGAGACACGCAGTGGAATACTGACGGCGGAACGCCTGGGACCCGTGATTCAACTCGACTTTCCTGCGACACCACCCGTCGCAAGCGAAGAGAACTCCACTCTCATGCAGGCTTTGCAAGTGGAACCCGCATTCGTGGGGAGCACCAAGTTCGATGCTTTTGTCGTGGTTCGCTCGGAATCCCAGGTTCGGGAAATGAAGCCGGATTTTGCACTGCTGTCGACGTTGAACAAGCGAGGTATCATAGTCACGGCACATGCCGTCGGCTCACACGCTCCCAAGCCCTACGACTTCATTTCACGCTTTTTTGCGCCTTCCGCGGGCATTGACGAAGATCCCGTAACAGGCTCCGCGCATTGTGCATTGGCTCCCTATTGGTCCCAAGAGATGAATAAAACAGAATTGATCGGATACCAGGCTTCCGCCCGCGGCGGATTCGTGGAGGTCGAATTGCGAAACGAGCGTGTCTTGCTGCGTGGACGAGCCGTTACCATCGTTCGTGGCGAACTGGCAATTCCAGCGGCTTAGATCATCCTGAGCAAACATCCAAACGCGAATCCTACGAGAACTAGGGCTGAAACCCAAGCGGCTGACGGTTTTCATCAAGGTCTGTAGCCACGCTCGCGAGAGCGCGGCCGACGTCGTCCACCGTCTGGCGACGGTGGCTACGGTTAATCGTCCACCGTCTGGCGACGGTGGCTACGGTCGCCTTTCGCTGCCGCGAAAGTAGCGTTTTTCCGCAGCTTTCGCGAAGCGCGTGGCGACAATTATGGAACGTGCGATCCTAAGCAGAGTTAGAGTGGATACACATGACCCACGACGTGCATAAGCACTTGCAAAAAACCAGCGAATTGCTGGAGCAGGGAATTCCATTTGCAACTATTACCTTGGTGGATATCCGAGGCAGCGCGCCACAGATTCAGGGAGCCAAGGCGGTAGTTACAGCGCAGGGGATCGTTTCCGGAACCATCGGAGGCGGACGTATCGAAGCCAGTGCGATCGAGCATGCACGCAAAATGTTGGACAGTAGCGATGGCCGCAGCTGTGAGTTCGTCGTGTGGAATCTCCAAACCGATATCGGCATGACCTGCGGAGGTGAGGTCAAACTGTTCTTTGAAGTTTTCTGGAGCAACGATTGGAAGATTGCACTTTTCGGCGCCGGCCATATCGCCCAAGCCTTGGTGCCCTTACTGCTGGGAATGCATTGCCGCGTAACCTGGGTGGACCAGAGAGAAGCGTGGCTGGCAAAGCAACCCGATCACCCGCGACTTTCCAAAATCTGCGTGCAAGATTTAAAGTCGCAAGTCAGTTCGCAGGATCCGAACAGCTTCTTCGTGTTGATGACACAAGGCCACGCAACCGATCTTCCGGTTCTGGCCGAAGTACTGACCACCCGTCAGGCACCCTACGTGGGCGTCTTAGGGAGCCTGCAAAAAGCCAAAGCCCTGCAACGCGACTTGAAAGAAATGGGCCTATCCCAAGAACAGATGGAGAGTTACTTCTGCCCCATGGGCTTGCCCATCGGCAACAACACGCCGCCTGAAATTGCGATCAGCGTCGTTTCTCAGCTGATGCAAGAGCGCGATCGGCTCGGAATCATCAAGCAGAAAACCAAGCGATTCTAGTTGGACAGCACCACATTCGATTAGCCGTATGGGCGTTAGCCCCGGTTTTCGTAGGGCTTAGGCACCACTTAACCAGAAACCGTCTAATCACGGTTAACCAAGGAATTGCCAGGAGCTTTATCGAAAGTGGCGCTGTCCAACTAAACCGTGACTGACTTCGCAGTTATTAAAGTCGCAACAGCTCAAGGAGTAGGCAGAAGACTTCAAGCTCAAGGACTAAATAACGATCTGCGGGAAATCGTCAGCTCGCAATGCTCGCAGAGCCGAAATCGGATGGCATCGTCGACCTGTTGGTGCGTCCACAGGTTAGATAATTGACGCGTGAAAGCTTCCAAAGTCTGAGATGCCGGGTCGACGAGCAGATACACTCCTACGCCGCACTCGTCGTACAGTTCGCGCTTGGCTTTTCGATCGCGGATCTCAGTCGATTCGGCTAGGATTTCAGCAGTAAGCACCGGCGTTTGCACGACGTGTTGCTGGGGCGTCCCATCGCTAAGAACCAAGACGTCCGGTCGGACGACCGTGTCGTCCGAAACAACCCAGTCCATTTCGTACAAGACCAGCCCTTGGCAATCGGGCTGGTCTCGAATTTGCCGTTCCAACTCGTAAACGAGATTTTTGGCAACGCGCTGATGTTCACCAAATGGACTGGGAGTCATGGAAACAGGAATCCCCTGCCACAGCTCCCAGTCTCCCT
>JANSWS010000190.1 GCA_024743355.1 bacterium | reverse complement strand
TCCGGTTCCACCCAAAAAAGCCCGCCTACTGAATCCATTGGAAAGTTGATCAGACATAGTCATTCCGCGCAAGAAGCAATTGTGAATTCCGTCAGCAACTCAGGACCATGCTGGGCTGTTGAAAGCCCGCATGTGCGCCTGCGACTAATGCGTGAGTATACGATTCTGAATTGCACATTCCAACAAGGTAGGCGGGAAAGGCAAAATTTTCGCTCAACGCGAGCTCCCATACTCCGTGTGCGAATCTGCGCGTCCATGAAACTCCCAAGCCCCGGGCTATCTTGGTTGGACGGGTAAAACTTGCGCAACGCGCGAAAAGAGATTCGCGAATCCCCCGCCTAATCCGAGGCTTTGGCGGCAATGAAGGATGCAAAGTTAAAGCATTGAAACCAAGGAGAAATCGTTGAAAAACCTGCGTTTTCAAGCCTCCGCGTGTGCTCCCGTAATGTCTCCGGCAACAGTGTTTTCTCGAGAGCGGAACGTTTTTGCGCGATTTCAAGATCGCTATATCCGTGGGCTTTTTTGAACGCATGATGCAGTAGGGTCATCAGATTTTGCTGCGATTCATCGTCAAAATTTATTTTCTCCGAGAGAACAAATACGCCTCCCGGAAGCATGCCCTCCGCGATCTTGCAAACCAGTGCATCCCTCGCATTCGGCGAAATAAATTGCATGGTGAAGTTCATCACCACGAAACTGGCGTTGTGGATCTCGATCTGACTGATGTCTTGTTGCACCACTTCGATGCGACAACCGGCCGGGCTATTGGCGATCTTCTCCTTCAACGCAGCGATCATCGCCGGCGACGAATCAACGGCATAAACCACAGCATCATGTGGGATGCGGTGCGCTATCGGCAAAGTCGCAGCCCCCAAAGAACAGCCTAAATCGTAGACATTGGTATTGGGAAGCGCGAATTGCTCCGCGAGTTCAACGGTCATTGCCAGTACCGACGAGTAACCTGGTACGGACCTGGCGATCATATCCGGAAAAACTTCGACGACGCGCTCATCGAAAACAAAATCGCCGACCGATTGCATGGGCTTGGCGAAAATCCGATCTTTCTGCATGTCGCTGTCTTTCCCTGAAGGTGGTTGCAAGGCAACCTTTATCCGTCGCTTGACTTGATTACTTCCAGCCGCTTCACCCAACTTTGCAGTTGGCGTTTTCGACCGGAAATCGATTATGCTGGCACAAGTCCGAGATATGAGAAACCGTCCACACGGAGGCACCCATGTCCGTTGATGCACAGATCGACTACATCGAGTTTCCCGCCAATGACTTGAACCAGACAAAAGAATTCTACCAGTCCGTCTTTGGCTGGAAGTTCACCGACTACGGCGAAGATTATTGCTCTTTCGAAGATGGCCGGCTATCCGGCGGCTTTTTCCAGTCGGACCTCTGCTCGCAAAGTCAATCGGGAGCAGTTCTGGTGGTAATCTACGCCGACAACCTGGAAGCCACTCAACAGCGGGTGCTGGAAGCGGGCGGCTCACTGACCAAAGAAACATTCTCATTTCCCGGAGGTCGACGATTCCACTTCCGCGACCGCTGTGGAAACGAGCTCGCTGTCTGGTCGGATCGATGTACGAATCCGAAAGACTTTAAAGGCGATCACCAACCGTAGACACAGGTTTCCAACTACTGGTCATCCACAACCTCACGCTTACGCAAGCGATTATGGTCCTGACAGCAGGCGCAGGGACCGGTTTCATACATGGGGATAGCACAGATGTCGCACCAATAATCCACTTCGAACTTTTTGCCATCCACCAATTCATAGAGTTTGACGATTTGAATCATGGGATGCTTGGGATGTCGGCGTACTACCATTTCCAACAACATTTCTCGCAAGCGTTCATCCTTGCGAAAAGCACGCCCTCGATTGTTTTCGAGAATTGGATGCAGCTCTCCCGATTCGGTTCGCAATGCTAACAGGCGATCTTTGGATTCCGGGACCGTCTTCGTTTGGAAATCATCCTGGAGCGCATCAGCCATCCACACCACGCGTCCCCGGAGTTTCTGTGAGTAAAAGTCTCCCTCCGAATCGCTGGATTCCTGGTCATCCGCAGCGGTTTGCTCGCGTGCCGACGGCGGTGAGCCAGGAGCTTCCGCGGGGACTTGTGGGAGCGTCGACCCTTCAGCGTGGGACAGGAATCCCCACCAAAAGGCCGCTGAAAATGCGACCAGGCAGCTAAAGACAGGCGGCCAACACCCGAAACGCAACCCCGCGGCAGGGTCCAACTTCACAACCTTACTCAAGAGCATGGCCTACGACGATCAGATCTACGGGCAACTCGACGACTTTGTCGCCCTGCTTGCCCTTGCCAACCACATGCAGAATCCACCAGTCCTGGTCTTCATTGTGACGCATCGCGAGAGGTTCCGCTTCCTGAGCCTGCTGCAAGCAAATCATAGCGGGATGCGTGGAACCTGCTGCTTCTGAACTGGCGGTGTTCAGATCCATTTCGTCCCACTCCTTCCCCACTTCATCTTGCTCCACGTTCACCATCAGCAAAAAATCGCGGGTGGGGGAAGTGCCTTCATGATTTCCGTCAATTGGCTGCAAGCCGAACCGAAGGGTGTACCAACCAGAGTTAATTTGCTGATCTCGAAAGTCCGAACCACGTCGACGATAGTGCAGAACGCCGATTAACTGCCCAGGTGTAAAGGGATAAAGCCTCTCCGGTGTCTCCTCAAAGCCTGCATCCAATGGCCACTCTTTCACGAGCCATATGTCGCAAACCGTGCGAGAGCCCCGGCTGACGCGAATGCCCTCGGGGGAAAGCACGTTGAGAAATTCCTCAGGAACGTCTTCTGCGGAAGGTGCCTCAGACAACACGGTTGCCTTGTGCTCTTGAGCGTTCAACGGCACGGGCAACCACATTGCAAGTAAACCCATTAACCCAAATCGGAGCCAGGGCGAAATCAACTGTAAATGCATGGTGGATTCTTCAAGCTAGGAGGGAAAAGAAACAGGCGGGATAGGCGTACCGTCTAAAAACTCTTGGCGAGCTTTAGATCCTCGGAACGCACACGAAACGTCCCCATGTAAGCGGTGCGACTGTCCGGAATGGACCATCGAGCCCCTAGGTCTCGTGCGGACACATCACCCTCTACGGTAACCCCTGGCACGAAACCTTCCAACTTGGTGAGTGGAGGATAATAGGCCGATTCATTGGAGCAAATACAATCTCCTTTGCGTGCCTTGCGGGTGCTCAGTCGGGCCACATCATCAATCTCCACGTTGGCGGTCAGCTCCTCGAAGTTAAAATCGCTCTTGAATTTTGCCTTCTTCACCACCGCGACCTGCTCGGCCGTAAGCTGCGTTTGCCGCACGGCGAAATCTTGAAGGGCGGCTGCCTCTTCGGTATTGGCCAATGCGTCCACCACAATGATTGCTCGTTTGTTATCCGCGTCCCGCAATCCGTTGAATCCCAATGTGTGACTGGCCTTGATGATCACAGCCACCGATTTGTCACTCAGGTCAACGCCCGCGTGCTCGCCCGCCACAATATTCCAGGTCAGAATCGCATCCTTGCCGGTCGATCCCACCTCGCCATTGGCAAAGCAAGGCCCGGTGTACACCTGGCAAGTTCGCGCTTCCACGTAGGTGCCTTGCAAAGGTGTTGCAGCCTGGGCGCTTACACTGGAAATGAGAGTTGCCACCAGTCCGAAAAATGCAAATCTATACATTGACATGCTATTCTCCTGAATTTCCAAGCTCCGAAATGAAACCCACCGCCTACGTTTCTATCTTAAGGGCAGGGTCAAAGCTAGTCTACGCTGTTCGCATCCGCCGGACGCGGTTCGTAAGCGCCCGACACTGGAAAACTGTGGTTGGGCGGAGTGTCATGATGGCTTGCCGTAGTTGCTTTGGCACTGAGGCTGCTCAAATTTCCGGCGTTTGTGACTTCCTCAGCAGCCGCTCATATTCCTGTGGGGTATCAATATCCACGGGACGTTCGCTACTCGGGCGATCAAGCCAACAAATCAAGTTGGTATCGAGCAAGTGGTCGATACCCTGCTGGTCGGACAACTGATGCACTTGCTCGGCGAGGCTCCAAGGAAAAACAACCGGATGCCCGCGTTTTGGGATGGCTCCCGGCTTGAGGTCTGACGAGCTGAACCTTGGGACCAGGCAGCGATCGCTTTCCGCTGCCTCCAGCACAGCGTTGATCAAGTCGGATTGCAGCGTCGGCATATCGGCCGGAGCCACCACCCAGAAGTCGGCTGGGGTAGGCAGAAAGTGTGCTGCGACATAGCGAAGCCCGGCGGCAATCGTATCCTTCATGTGCGGCGGAGCTTCGGCGGTTACCACATCCACAGGGTACAGCTGACAAGCCTCTCGCAAGTCATGATCATCTTCACGGACTACAATTACGACACGCGAAACCTGACTGCGCAGCCAAGTTTCGAGAACGTAGTCAATTACCCTTCGTCGACTCGCGGATGAGGGCCAGGGAAGCAGGAGTTTGTGACGCGGACGCATTCGAAGACTCTTGCCGGCCGCGGGCAGGATCGCGAAGAACCTACGTGGCTGAGCTGAATCCAGCCTGCTTTCGATCGGACCATGACGTTTCTTGGCCAATTCGCAGCGTCCTTCCAGGCTTCCTACGAGCCGCTTCTTGTATTTGCAAAAGAGACCGCCCTCGCAATGCGCAGCCATTGCGAACATGAGTCCCAAGGCATTCTACTTCCTCACATCAGAGGCACGACCGGCCACACTGCCTGTAAAGAATTATAATCGGCAGGGTGAGTTTCAATTTGGTAAGCTTGAGCGGTACTTCCAAGTCGACGTGACGCTGGTCCAACTTGCAAGGTCTGCAGTGGGCTAGTGTTATTGTGAGCGAAAAGTCTCTTCTTCCTGGCAATTGAACTGAGGCACTTGAGCATGGCTGGTTCCCGAGTCGCTCTTCACCGGCACCGAATGTTGGATAGCTTCAACTTCTTTGTCTCGCTGATTCTGAGTTGCTGCATGATAGGCACAGCGCTGTGTGCGGAGCGCCCCAACGTGCTGGTCATTTTGTCGGATGATCAGGGATGGGGAGATCTAAGTGTTCACGGTAATCGCAATCTGGAAACTCCTAACATCGATTCGTTGGCTAGAGACGGGGCTCTGTTTGAGCGATTCTTCGTTTGCCCAGTCTGCTCTCCCACGCGTGCCGAATTTCTGACTGGTAGGTATCACGCGCGAAGCGGTGTCTACAGTACTTCGGCCGGTGGCGAACGTATGAATCTGGACGAGTTCACTATCGCCGACATGTTTCGAGCGGCCGGTTATAAAACGGGGGCCTTCGGGAAATGGCACAACGGGATGCAATACCCTTACCATCCTAACGGACGTGGCTTCGACGAATACTATGGTTTTTGCAGCGGCCATTGGGGCGATTACTTCAGCCCCCCTTTGGAACACAATGGAAAGCTGGTCATGGGCGAGGGTTTTTGCGTGGATGACTTCACCAACAAAGCCATCGACTTCATGAAATCCGCCATCGATGACGCGCAGCCCTTCTTTGCTTATTTACCCTACAACACGCCGCATTCACCCATGCAAGTCCCGGATGCCTACTGGGACAAGTTCAAGGACCGAGAGTTGTTGATGCACCATCGAGATCCGGAGAAGGAGGATCTTGATCACATTCGCTGTGCTTTAGCCATGTGCGAAAACATTGACTGGAACGTTGGTCGCTTACTTGCAAAGCTTGAGGAATGGGGAATCGCTGAAGACACCCTCGTGCTGTACTTCTGCGACAATGGTCCCAACGGAAATCGATGGAATGGCGATATGAAGGGCCGCAAGGGCTCCACCGATGAAGGAGGCGTTCGCTCGCCACTGCTGATTCGCTGGCCCGGCAAGATTCCAGCGGGTTCTCAAGTCACTCCAATCGCCGCGGCAGTCGATCTCATGCCAACTCTGGCTGATTTGTGCGGGATACCGTTTATGCCGCCCAAACCTTTCGATGGGATGTCGGTCGCCCCTCTGCTGCGGGCCGAACGGTCGGAGTGGCCGGATCGGGCAATCATCTCGCACTGGAACAATCGCATGAGTGTTCGCAATCAGCGGTTTCGACTGGATGATCGTGGCGGTTTGTTCGAATTGGAAAACGACCCTGGGCAACGCAGGGATATCGCCGAGTCACATCCGCAAACCGTTGCTGAATTGAATGAAATACGCGAGCGATATGCCAGCGAGATCGAGGGTTACGACAGCGATGAGCGGCCCTTTCCTTTAGGCCACGCCGACTTTCTCTACACGCAACTGCCGGCCAGGGACGCCACGGGATCTGGAAATATCCAGCGTTCGAACCGTTTCCCCAACTGCTCCTTTCTTACCAATTGGACGCAGCTGACCGAAAGCATCCATTGGGAAGTGGTTGTAGGAGCCTCAGGAACCTATCAGGTCACGCTGCAGTACACATGCCCGGCCGAAGACATCGGCTCGAGAGTACGGCTGAGCCTGGGCGATGCACAATTGGAATTCGTGCTGAAAGATGCCCACGCGCCGCCACTCCGCGGCCAAGAGCATGACCGTGTGCCACGTACCGAGTCTTACGTCAAAGACTTTCGCTCCATCGACCTGGGCCGCATCGAATTGAAGCAGGGGCCCGGCACACTGCGACTGACGCCACTGCAGATCCCCGGCAAACAGGTCATGGATTTTCGCTTGCTGATGTTCACCAAGGTGGATTGATTCGCTTGCACTGCTTGTGCTTCGGCAATCAGTTGTCCGCGTGGTCCTGACTCATTGTGGCCAGCTCAGCCACCAACTGTTTGGCTCTGCCCGAATCGATTGCCTCGGCCGCCATGGCAGCGCAATCCCCCAGATTTGCAGCCCGTCCAGCGATCCACAGGGCCGCGGCAGCATTGATCACAACCACGTCTCTCTTGGCTCCCAGCTGTCCGTCCAACACCTCTCGTATACAGTTAGCGCTGGCCTCGGGATCATCCGCAAACAAGCCTGAGCGGTCGGCTCGGACCACATGGAACTCCTCCGGTGTCCAAGTATGTTCGACGATTCTCTCCGGAACCACCTCCAGCACTCGAGTCGGAGCGGAGATACTGACTTCATCGACACCATCATGCCCATGAACCACGATGGATCGGCTGGTTCCCAGACGCTGCAATGCCGCGGCCATACGATCCTGCAAGCTGGCGTCTCCCACACCGAGCACTTGATACTGAGCTCCGGCAGGGTTGGCCAAGGGGCCGAGGCGATTAAAGATGGTTGGTCGCTTGATTTCGCGACGGACGGGCCCCGCATGCTTCATCGCTGGGTGAAAGTAGGGCGCGAAGCAAAAGCAGATCCCTAATTGCTCCAAACAACGGGCCACATTGCTGGGTGGCATCTCAAGATCAATTCCCAAGACCGCCAAGACATCGGCCGAGCCCGTGCTGGAAGTGATCTTGCGATTTCCATGCTTGGCTACGGGCACACCCGCGGCCGCGGTGACGATGGCTGCTGCCGTGCTGATATTGAACGTCTTAGAACCATCGCCGCCGGTGCCACAAGTATCTACCACGACGGAGTGGCGGCTGCGGATCGTTCGCATCGACTCCCGCAAGGCGGATGCAGCTCCCACCAACTCATCCACGGTCTCCCCCTTGTCTGCCAGGAGTTCGAGAAACTCCTTCATCTTGGCCGCATCCGCTTGGCCGCTTAACATCCACCCCACGGCAGCCTGCATTTCATGCGGCGACAGGTCCTGTCGCGATTGGAGCTTTGGCAGAATTGCATTAAACTCTAGCTGGTTCACGCAAAGAAACCTTTTGATGGCAAATCGGGTCGCCCATGAATATGCTCGGCCGAAATGCTGGTCTCGAGACGCATGAGCTACTTATCACGGAACAAGCCGTCCACTCAGCCGCGAATGACTTGTGGCCAGTTGCTGCTTGGATGAATCACTGATTTTCGGTGTTCTCGGCAGGGAGAAGTGGTGGATTACCATCCACTCGATCTCCAAACCGAAGCATTGTAGCGAACGAATCTGGAAGATTTGAGTATGGCAAGAAAGGTCATCATCGACTGCGACCCAGGCATCGATGAAGCTGTGGCATTGGCGTTGGCACTCTTCGATCCACGACTTGAGGTCATCGCCATCACGGCATGCGCTGGAACGGTCGATGCGGAAAGAGCCACACAAAATGTGAACTTGTTGGTAGAGCAATTGGACCCACCGCTCATGCCCCGCATCGGATCAGCCGTGGATCCCGATTCCGGTGCCGCAGTCGGCAATGGCACCTTGCTGCATGGAGACGATGGACTGGGCAATGCTCCCTGGGAGCCCGTTTCGAGACAGCATGCCATGCAGGCGGACAAATTGATCGAGCGCGAGCTGCGGGCAAACCGCGGTGACGTCACGGTAGTTTGCACGGGGCCGCTTACCAATCTGGCTCGAGCCCTCGGTCGTGACCACACGCTGGTTGAGGCGATCGACCGAGTGATTGTGGCCGGAGGCTCGGTGAAAATGATTGGCAACGAGACTGCCACCTCCGAGTTCAATATGCACTTTGACCCACTGGCCGCGGATCAGATTTTTCAATCGCCTACCACTAAAAGCTTGCTGCCCTTGGAAATCACCGAAAAGCTCCAATTTGGCTGGGATTTAGTGGAAAAGCTTCCGCCCAAATACACCAAGGTAGGAGCCGTATTACACCAGGTGCTACCGTATCTGGTGCGTGCTTCGAGACAGCATCTGGGTTGTGAGACCATTTCCCTGCAGGCAGTCATGCCGTTTCTGATGCTGGTTGAGCCCATGCTTTTTGAATGGGAGACAATGGCCGGTCGCGTGGAAACAACCGGCAATCTAACCCGTGGGGCCACCGTATTTGACCGCCGCATCCAAACTCATTGGCGGCCCAATATGGAGGTTGCCAGCGGCATCGATCAACGAGCGGCCAGAGATGCATTCTTCAACTGCTTGAAGTATGCGGCTCAGGAAAGTTAGGAACCTGTCCGATCATCGAATAGAGCCGCGGCTAATTCCAAAGCGGCCACGGGTATGTGGGCGCATAAAGGCGAACGGACAGAACAGAGATGTATCGGCGCCTGTCTAAGCATTCCCGTTTTTAGGAAATGCTCGCTCAACGCATTGCTGCATCTTAGCCAATCCCGTTTTGGCTACTTCCAATGGCGGCTGCGCCCAGTAGCTGGGATTGAAGAGTTCCAAGCTTAATGTCCCCTGAAATCCCCCGGAGGCAAGCGTCTGTAACACGTGCGTAACGGGAGCGATCCCGTCGCCCGGGTACACACGATGCTCGTCCTTGATCGTTTCCCGCGGTGGGTTAGCTGGATAATCGTTCATGTGCAGGCAGAACATCTTATGACCGGGAACCAAGCCTATGTTCTGGAAATCACTGCCACCTTTATACAAGTGATAAATATCCAGCAAGATACAAGCATCGGCATGTCCAGCCGCGGCTGCCACAAAGAGAACTTCCTCTAACTTGGAAAGATTACTGGAAAATCCCCATAGCTCGATCTGCGGCACGACTCCCAGAGTGCCCCCCAATTCCAGCAGTTCGCGGTAACGGTCCGCAGCAGCTCGCAAGTCCAGCCCCGCCTCTTTTGTGGCCCCGCTGGGAGGCGCGGCGATTCGCTGGCCTCCAATTTCCGCCAGCGTAGCCATGTCGCGGCGGCACTGCTCCAAGCCTGCCTTGCGCTGCTGGGGGTCATCCACTATCCACTGACCAAAGGCAATCGCGCTGTCCACCCCCAGCCCCAGATCCTCAATCTCGCTACGCAGCTCTCGTGTGGTGCCGCCGGCAGCAACATACGCATCGACATCCCGAATCCAGATTTCCACCGCATCGTAACCCGCACTCGCCGCGATCTTCAATTGCTCGCGGATGGGAAGTTTGGAGCCACTGATGGTGCTGGTATTCAGGCAGTAGCGAAACGCAGGTGCCTTACCGGTCGGGCTCTTGGGAGGATCGAGTGCCAGGCTAAGAGGACCAGCGGCAGAGGCCAAACAGGCAGCCGCCAGCGAAGAACGCGAAAGAAAGCTACGCCTCGTTTGAGATTCCATGGCGATTCTCTCCAATCATCTTTGGTTCAGTTGGGGAAGGCAGACTACGACTTGGGAAAGCAACCGTTCGCGGATTTGGGTTAACTAAGGTTCGGGATTCGGAAAAACAACTGCTGTGACGAGCCGCATCCCCGGTGTGATTGCCTGGGATTGATATTGGTCTCCCATGGGCGAGTCGTCATGATAGTCGCCACCGACCTCGGGAGCGACGCCCCGGTGAACAGAATCTAGGGCGCAGAAATTAGGGCGCAGAAATTAGGGCGCAGAGTCTGGGAAACGGAATCTGGGCTGCCAATCGTTATTCGGCGGCGATTGTTTCGATACTTGGCAGGCTCCAGGCCCTAGCATTACTTGATTGCAGGGGCGAATTCGCTAGGTTACAAGCCATTCCACGCGATGGAGAGATCCCCAACAATCTCCGCGTTGCTTGTTGGTACTTTGTTCGAGCTAGGAAAGTTAGCGTGAAGAGTCGATCTCTAGGTAGCTGGGTCATGGCCAATTTGCGAGCCCACGTAAGGGCAGCAGGCATTTTTGCGGCGGCAATGTGGACGATTCCGATGCTGCCGCCCTGTTGGGGGCAGGAGCAGAATGCCGAATCCACCGTTTCCAATTCAGAGGAGGCTCTTGGCGACGTTCAAGATGTTGGGGCGGGAAACGGCGGCGCCGTCGAACCCCAGGGACTGGACGATTGGATCAACGAGAAATTCGATCCAATTGCCACCCGTTGGGAAAACCTGGTGCTTACTCCGCTGACGATCGGCAGCAAGACACCGGCCGTGGAGAAGCTCTTGGAAACCGAGACGGCCAGCAAGCTTGGGCTGGACGACGCATCGCAAAGCAAAATTCAGGAATTGCTCAACCAGCGAACCGAAGCGATAGCAGCTGCCGCCGATGGCTTTCAAAAAAGCGATGTGCGAGAGCGCTATACCGCGGAAATTTTGGACAGCTTATCGCCAGAGCAGCGACAAGCTTTCGTAGAACCAAGAAAGATGCCCATCGTCTTGATTCTTTTGGTTTGTGGTGCGGCCTTCTTTACCATCGTCTTCGGCTTTATCAACGTTCGGCTGCTCCCCTTTGCAGTTCGCGTTGTGAGAGGCAAGTATGACGAGATTGAGAAGGCCGGCGCCCGCGAATTGGTTTCGGATGCACCTCAGGTCGATGGGGACGTCATTGACACCATCCGCGACGAGGGCGAAGACGGAGAAGTTTCGCACTTTCAAGCATTGGCAACCGCCGTATCAGGCACGGTCGGGTTGGGAAATATTGCAGGCGTGGCGGTAGCCATTGCCACCGGAGGCCCCGGTGCAACGTTTTGGATGATTGTATGTGGACTGCTTGGCATGTCCACCAAGTTTGTGGAATGCACCTTGGGTGTGAAATATCGTGACATTGAGCCGGATGGCACGGTGCATGGTGGCCCGATGTATTATCTACGCAAAGGCTTGGCTGAATTAGGGCTGGGCCCGGTTGGCTCGCTGTTGGGAATCGTCTTCGCCGTGCTGTGTGTGGGCGCATCCTTTGGTGGCGGCAATGCTTTCCAAGCAAATCAGGCCGCGGCACAAATAAAGACGATGCTGGGCTGGGAGAGCGGGGCAGCAGGTGCGGTTTCCGGTCTGATCATGGCCGTCTTGGTGGGCATTGTGATTATTGGCGGCATTCGTCGGATCGCCACCGTGACCGAAAAAATCGTGCCCTTCATGGCCATTGTCTACGTGGGGGCTGCCATCGTCATCATTCTGGTGAATATCCAGTATATTCCCGATGCCATCGCACGCATCATAGAGGGCGCCTTCACCCCGGCCGCCGGATTTGGCGGAGTTCTCGGAGTGCTCATCGTTGGCTTTCAGCGGGCAGCTTTCTCGAATGAAGCCGGAGCCGGTTCGGCGGCCATCGCACACTCAGCCGTCAAAACACGCTACCCGGCTTCGGAGGGCGTTGTGGCACTGTTAGAACCCTTTATCGACACCGTGGTTATCTGCACCATGACAGCCTTGGTGATTGTGCTGTTCAATTCGACAGGTTTGTTTCAGTACGGGGACGTTGAGAATCAAGCCGTGTTGATTGAAGGCCAGCGAGTTGGCGGCGTCGACTTGACCTCGCAGGCCTTCGATAGTGTGCTTCCCGGATTTCGCTATGTGCTCACGTTGGCGATTATCCTCTTCGCCTTTTCGACCATGATTTCCTGGTCCTATTACGGCCTTCAATCATGGAAGTACTTGTTTGGACGTTCGCAGACTGCGGACATGAGCTACAAGCTCTTATTTTGTGCCTTCATCGTGGTGGGAGCCGCTTCCTCATTGGATGCGGTCATCAAGTTTTCGGATGCCATGATTTTAGCCCTGGTTTTCCCCAACATGCTGGGACTACTTGTGTTGTTTCCACGGGTTCGCGAAGAACTTTCACGCTACTTGAACGCCACCAAATCCGCCGCCAGCAAAGACGATTGAGGGAACCCAACGGAAGAGCAAGAAGAACCTCCAGCCAGCGCGAGGTCGCACAATTCGGTGTCTTGCAGTCGAGTCCGAAGTTCGTGCCAAAAGCCACGCAGACCTGCTGCTCGATGGCAGGTAATGGTCAGAGCACCCCGTTGGCCCGAGAAATCACTGATGGACATGTCATGATTGAGCTATCCATTTCCTCTCCTCAGGTATCGCACAGTGTCTGATCTCTCCGGCTCACCCGTTGTTACCCTACGTCTATTGCGACAACTCAAGGCGGGGGGAAAGTCGCTGAAGGTTGCGGATTCTACCGGCGTGGAACTGAGTAACCAGGATTTGCTCATCAGAACACTGGCTTTACGCCGCTATCTGATGCGGGAAGTGTTTCAAGAAGACGAACAGCTGGTGGGGATCTTTCTTCCGCCTTCGGTCGCAGCAGTTGCCACTAATTTTGCTGTCGCCCTGGCCGACCGGGTTTCTGTCAACCTCAACTACACCGTCAACTCGCAAGTACTTCGACAGTGCAGCGAAAAAGCCGGCCTGAAGCATGTGCTAACCAGCCGCAAATTCATGGATAAGATGCAGCTCGACGTCGGTGCGCCGGTGATCTACCTGGAGGATATTCGTTCGCGAATCACGGTTGGCGATAAGCTCTTTGCCGCCCTGAACGTCAAACTGCGGAGCGCGGATCAACTGCACCGAGCGCTGGGCTTGGGGCACAAGAAGCACGATGACCCACTGACGGTAATTTTCACTTCTGGATCGACCGGAATTCCTAAAGGGGTTGTCTTGACGGGTGGAAACATTACTTCCAATGTGGAAGGAATTGAAGAGTCCATACATCTCGACAAGCATGACATGGTGCTGGGGGTCCTGCCATTTTTTCACTCCTTTGGCTTTACGGTCACCCTGTGGAGCGCGATGGCCTTGCCCTGCGCCTGCGCACTGCATTTCAGCCCCTTGGAAGCCAGGCCTATCGGTAAACTGGCTCAGAAGTACGGAGCCACCGTGCTCTTGGCCACTCCGACGTTTCTCCGCAGCTACATTCGACGAGTGGAGCCTGAGGAATTCCAGAAGCTAGAAATCGTCGTCGTCGGAGCGGAGAAGATGCCCACCGACGTGGCAGACCAGTTCGAAGCGAAGTTCGGAGTGCGACCGGTTGAGGGATACGGGACCACGGAACTCAGCCCATTGGTATCAGTCAACATTCCCGCCTGTCGCGAACCGTCACGTAGCAACATCATGCTCCGCGAAGGCACCGTAGGTAAACCTGTGCGGCGAGTTGAAGCACGCGTGGTGTCGACGGAATCCGACGAACCGCTACCGGTCG
>JANSWS010000005.1 GCA_024743355.1 bacterium | reverse complement strand
TTCTCCATCTAACTGCCGACTATATTAGCTCGTCGGATGACTTGAATCTATTCTGGGCGGAACGCCCAAAATCGATTGCAAGCACGCGAACCCGAAGGTCGACTCAACAAGTTACCTAACGCAAACCACGATCTACACCCTGCCCGGGGAGAAATTTCATGGAATGTCCGCGGAGCCAGAAGTTGCTCCGGTCCAGCCTGGAGCCGATCCCCAATGAGTTCGCGAAGTACAGGCGAGAGGAAAATAAAAAAGCCGCTCACAGATTTCTGCGAACGGCTTCGGTGAACGGCTATTTGGATTTGCTAGCAGGCTATTTTGCGGCTGAAAAACGCGCGGCCACGGCATCCCAATCAACGACATTCCAGAAGGCTGAAATGTAGTCCGGACGTCGGTTTTGATATTTCAGATAGTAGGCATGCTCCCAAACGTCGAGTCCCAACAGGGGCGTACCTTCGATCCCGGCGATGGCTTCGCCCATGAGAGGGCTATCCTGATTGGCCGTAGAGCCAACATGCAGGGCACCGTTCTTCATGTACAGCCAGGCCCAGCCGCTACCAAAACGCGTGGCTGCCGCATTGGAAAACTGCTCTTTGAAGGCATCGAAACTGCCGCAAGCTGCGTCGATAGCTGCAGCCAAATCGCCACTGGGCTGCCCGCCTTTGCCTGGTCCCAACACGGACCAGAACAAACTATGATTTGCGTGGCCACCACCGTTGTTGCGTACGGCCATGCGTTTATCGTCTGGCACCGAGGCCAAATTTGCAATCAGTTCTTCGACGGACTTGGCTTCCAGCTCCGAACCGGCGATCGCATCATTGACCTTGGTGATGTAGGCCTGGTGATGTTTTGTGTGATGGATTTCCATGGTCTGAGCATCAATGTGCGGCTCCAGATCCGAATATCCGTAGGGCAATGGGGGTAATTCGTAAGCCATGGCAGCATTCTCCCGGCGTAGTTGAGATGATTAAAGCGCTTTGAGCGCGGGGCGATTTCCACGTCTTCTGCACGATATGCGGTTCGTCAAGAACTGACAACCGGGTATGCCCTTGGAGCCGCGAACGGCCATTAGCGAGAGGGTTTCGGCCCTGACACCCATTGACGCGGCTGTGTAGAGACAGGCGAAAGAGAACTCAGTGATGAAAGCCACCAGCCGGTCGAGCAGAAAGAAAAAACTGCTTTCCACCCACCAGGCTAAGAGCCCTGCTGAGCAGAGTTGTTGGCCGGTTTCGAAGCGCGACAAACGCCGCGTTAGCCGAAGCAGCAAGCAACTATCGAGGCTCCATAATCTTGGAGCGAAGCGCCTCATCGATCTCTTGAGCGACCACGTAAGAGCGGAAGCTCAGCAACAATTGAGTCGCTTGCCCTTGGAGCGTCTCGGAGCGGCGATCGCGAGCTCGATAGGGTTTAACATCAACATTCAACAATGAGCGACTCTGGTAGACGGTACCTCGGTCCGTATTACAGGCGAACTGTACGTTCTTGATTTCGACGCACAGCATCATCGACGTTGGTCTTTCGCCGCGACGGCCTTGAAAGTTCTTTCCGTCGACACGTATCACCACCGAATTCTCGTCGGCGTTGACCACTTCCGCTTGGTGATCGTTGATGAACCCGTGCAACTTCTGAACGACTACTTCCTTGGGCACCGCCGCCAGGTAGGCGTTGCTGAGAATCGCATCTCCGATGCCTGAGAACCACTGCTTCCAAGTACCCCGTGTTTTCTGGGCTGGGACCGAGTCAGCAACCTGTGCCGCATCCGCTTTGTCACTATCGGCTTGCCCTGCTCCCAACTGTACCACTTGATTGCGACCATTTTTCTTGGCGATCATCAGAGCTCGATCAGCGCGGGCCAGAAGTGTTTCAGGCGTGTCTCCGGGCTGGATAGCGGTTACCCCGAAGCTGCTCGTCATATTCCGACCGTCGAGTGAAGGCACTGGCGTCATTTGAATGTTAACGCGCATCTGTTCCGCTCGGTTGACTGCCGCCGAGTGATCGCAACCTGAACACATAATCACAAACTCCTCACCGCCGTAGCGTGCTACCAGATCGTTTTCCCTGGCGTTCTCGCGGAGCAGACCAGCAAAGGTAACGAGTGCCTCGTCGCCTGCCTGATGGCCAAACGTGTCGTTGATCTTCTTGAAGTAGTCGATATCGCAAATAATCAAACTGCCAGGAATCCCTTGTCGCAAATGCCGCGACAGAAATTCGGGCAACTGCCGGGTCAGCTCGGCTCTATTGGCTACCTTTGTTAGAGCATCACTGGTTGCAATGACTTGCAGCGACTCGATTTTCTCCTGCAAATCCTCTTCCGCCGATGCGTTGCGAAGAATGATCAGCACACCGCAGTATTCACGGTTCTGGCTGAAGACCGGCATGGCTCGCAGCAAGACCGTGTACTGCGAGCCGTGCGCGCCATGGATTCGATAACGCTCATCCCACTGTGCATTGGTTCGGGCTAGCTGGCGAAGCGGACACTGCTCCTCCGTCAATTTATCACCGGACAGGTCTCTCAGTCCCATCAATTCGGCCGACCAGTTTCGGTGAAGCACACTGGCTGATTGCCTACCGACTAATTGTTCCGCACCCCGATTCCAGCTCAGAATCTTGCCATCTCGACCTAGATAGACAACGCCATCGGTGAGCGAGTCAAGTAACCGCTTGTGGAACAACAGATCTTGCGTGGAAGTCCCGATAGTGCCTGAGTTGTTTCGTGTCATCCCCTCGCCCAATCCGTTGCGCGCGTGAAATCCAGGGGCGATGTCGCTGGCCAATTTTCCAAGCCATCGAGAGCGAAGCTCAACTTCCAGAGCCTCTTTAGGCTCCTGCATGAGAACTGCAAAATCTTGGACCAGTGAAGGCGCAAACTGTGTTCCAGCATGCGCGAACAACTCTTCCAAGGCGCGTTCCTGACTCATGGCCCTTCGAAAGACCTGCTCGGATGTCATGGAATCAAAGGCATCCACGATGGCCAGCATGCCAGCCGCCAGATGAACCGCATCCAACTGTTCAAACTGATCGAACCGCACCTGAGACGAGCTAACGACTTGCAGCAGCGCATCCCCCGCGCCTGCGGTAGCCAACAGTTGCTCAGCCAGCTGGCGTTGGGACTCCATGATCAAGAGTTCTTTGGGCGAGAGACGGCCAGGCTTTTGGAGCACTACGTCGGGTACGCCGATCTTGCCGATGTCATGCAGCAAAGCGGCGACTTCGAGCAAATCCCTGGTGGGCTCGGGTAACTTCCGCCAGCCAGCCCAGCGTGAACAGCCCAGCGCGACCCGTAAACAATGCTCGGCGGTGGGTGGATGTTTTGCTCGCAATGCAAAGTACAAACTCGCGTGCATTCCTAAGCGTGACTCAACCAAACGTCGATCCACCTCCACCGAGGCTGGGACATCGGGCTGCCGGGGCATGACGGGCGGGTTTCCGCCCACCGGCGTATTCAATAGGGATTCGTCAGGCGTCAGATTTGCGAGCGTCATGGTGTTTTACTAGTCGTACGAGCATTTTGCCGGCGGATCGACGTGGATCTTGAGGTTGCAAGGAAATTTAGGATGCCATCGAAAACGCGTCAAAAATTGGACGACCGGAAAACGGGGTTGCTTAACAAATCTGCGCGGTGCAACAGCCTATGCCGCTAACATCCCTACATTCCCTACGACAAACTGCCTTGCAATCCACTGTTGATTCTGCGATTGTCCCCTCACAAGAGCGTTTCTTTCGCTGCCTCTACTTCTTTCAACGGTCCGGGAGAGACTCAACATGCCCTTTTCGCGGGATCCGCGGAATGACCGCAGACGGAGAGTTCTCCGGGATAGCATGACATCTGAACAGTCGCTGGGAGCAACCTCGGCGGCAGCCCATAAGGAAGCAGCCCTTCAAGTTGATGCGTCCGCACGGCGTGGGGCTGGCTATAGCCACGAGGTACGTAAGGCCTGCAGCCAAAGACTGGTCCAGCTCATCCCCGTTCGACGGGTGAGCTATCTGGCAGCCTGTGTGCTCAGCATCGCGATACCAACGATACTGATGCTGGCGCACTACATGATTTACGTCAGCGGCACTTTGCGGTGGTACGGACACCCGCTGGCTGCTTCCCTGGATGCGTCCCATCCCAGCAGCATCGTGGCCTGGTTTGGAAGTCACCTTTGGCTGGTTTGCCTGGCCGCCACATTGCTCACTTTTCAACTCCGTCGCCACAAGCTGGATGATTACCGCGGCGAGTATCGGCTCTGGTTCTGGCTGGTGATTACTTGCTTGCTAGCTAGTTTGGATGCAACCACCCGCCTGTCGGAACTGATCGGCCTAGCCATCGACGGTTGGTGCCAAATCAACTTGGGCCTTGGCGGTCCCATGGTTACAACAGCGACGTTGGCGGTGCTGATTGGAATGCTGGGTCTACGATTGTGCAGCGAACTGAAAACGGTGCCGCTGAGTCTGGTGCTCTGGCTAGCAGGGCTTTCTTCCTGGGCCGGCAGCGCGGCCTTGGCCCAGGAAGAATTTCTGCTCGAAATAACCTTGCAGTATCGTATTTGGCTTAAGGCTGCCCTGTGGATTGGCGGGCTCACCGCCATCTGGCTATCGGCACTGACTTACCTGAGAGCTGTTTACCAAGAAGCCCAGCAGAGATTCTTGGCGCGAAGCCGCATGGCCAGCTCGCGATTCGCCCGCAACTCGAAGATGCAAAAATCGTCGGAGTCCACGCGGAAAGCCTCCGAGAAAGAAACGGACCAGGCAGATACCAAGTCCAGGTGGAACCTGCGTTTACCTTCCTTTACACGCCAGCGAGAAGAAAACGCTTTATCCTCCAAGGACAAGCTTCAAGCCTCCGCGCAGAAGACGCAACAACCGTCTATCGAGAAAAGCCAGCGGGCCACACAAGCTCAAGCTCAAGCTCAAGCTCCACAAGCAAAATCCACACTCAAGCCTTCGCGCTTGAGTCGGCTTTTCCGCCGCTCCGGCGACTCGCCTGACAGCGATGATTCGGAATCGCTTTCCACCGAAACCAGCAAGATGCGATCTAGCGTCCCCGGGAAGCCCGCCGAAGCTGGTAAAGCGAAACCCGCCGAGGCTGGTAAAGAAGCGAGCAAGGCTTCGGCCAATGCGAAGACTGCGAAAGCCGGCCGCTTTTCGAGTTGGATAAAGCCCGCCAAGGATGACGATGACGCGGCGGAATTTCACAAGGTGAAGCGGCCAGCGCAGAAGCCTCAGACGGAAGGCAGCGACTCGAGTGAACCATCCAAGGCGTCCGCTCGCTCGTTAGGTGGCTGGCTCAAGAGTAAGACTAGGGCCCAGACCAAGACTGAGAAGTCTGAGTCCGAAGAAACCTCTTCCAATAAGAAAGGCTGGTTTTCCCGCGGCGGAAGCGACACGAGCCCATCCGCCAAATCCGCCGCTACGAAATCCAAGGCTCCCACCAAGTCCGAAAAACCCGGTGGCTTCTTGGCCCGTTTCCGGCTTCAGCCGCCCGCCACGGATGACTCAACTCCCAAGAAAGAGGCAAATTCGAGTCAGGCAGACACTGCCCAAAACGAAGATGACAGCCCGGACACGAGCGACTCTAGCCGCTCGCTGACAAAGGCCGAGCGTCGCCGCATGCGGCGCCTGCAGCAGAAACAAAATCGGGCAGCTTAAGACTGCAACCGCCGGCCACGCTTGACGACCGGGAAGCCCCACTTTGCATCCCTAGGAATGTGCCTAAGCTATGCGGGGGGTGAGATCTGCCAGTCTTTCATTCATGACCCCGCAATTTTGTGACGACACTCCGCATGCGTACTCGATTTGCCCCAAGCCCGACGGGATATCTCCATATCGGCGGTGTCCGCACAGCCCTATTCAATTGGCTTCTAGCGCGTCAGTCGGGCGGACAATTCATTCTGAGAATTGATGACACCGACGCCAACCGGAATGTGGCGGAAGCCCTGCAACCGATTCTTGACGGATTCAGCTGGCTGGGCCTCAACTGGGACGAAGGTCCGACCGCGGATGGAAAGGGATCCATCGGACCGCACGGTCCTTACTTTCAATCGCAGCGAAGCCAGTTGTACTCAGCTGCGGCTCAGAATCTGCTCGAATCCGGGCATGCTTACCGCGACTATGCCCAGCCCGAAGAGTTGCAAGAACAGCGGCAACTGGCTGAGAAAAGCGGAACAACTTTCGTTTACGACCGCCGTTGGATGGCGGAAACGGACGCGCAAGCTGCCGAGTTTGAAGCTCAAGGCCGTTCAGCGGTTGTGCGTTTAAAAATGCCGCGTGAAGGCAAATGCGCATTTGAGGATCAAATTCGCGGTCGCGTCGAATTCGACTGGGCTCAAGAGCAAGACCATGTCATCCAGCGGGCTGATGGTACCTGCCTTTACCACCTTGCCAGCGTGGTCGACGATCATGAGATGCAAATTACGCATGTCGTCAGGGCAGTCGAGCACCTGAGCAATACCCCTCGACAAATCTTCATCGCGCAATCTTTGGGATACCCGCTACCCAATTACGCGCATTTGCCCTTTGTGGCGGAACCTGGAGGCACGGCCAAACTGAGCAAACGGAAACTGGACAAGTACCTCAAGAACAAGGATTTTGCTGCGCTGTTTGAGCTTGGCAAAAAAGTTGCAGATCGGATTGGCAGCTCTGAACAGCAGGATTTTTCAGCGGACACATTCAATCCGGTTATCGTCGATTTTTATCGACAAATAGGTTTTCTGGCGGACAGCTTGCTGAACTACCTGCTGCTGTTGGGGTGGGCGTTGGACGATAGCACGGAAGATTTTACTCGCGAACAGATGATCGAGTTGTTTGACTTACAGCGAGTCAACAAAGCCCCCGCCAGCTTTGACCCCCAGAAATTGCTGGCCTTCCAAAGCCGCTGGATGAATCAGCTCAGCGATGAAAGCAAATCGGAGATGTGCCTGCCCTTCCTGCAAGCCGCAAAACTTGTCAGCCCAACCCCTGCCCAAGACGAACGACGCTTGTTGCTGGCTATCGTGAGGGCCGCGGACGACCGCATTAAAATCGCGGGCGACATCTTGGACTTCGAAGATTTCTTCACCCCCGACGACGCTCTCGTCTACGACCAGGCGGCCTTTGACAAGAGACTCACGCAGGACGCGACGGCAGTGGAACTACTCCGCAAATTCCGCGATCAGTTGGCCGAGCTAGAAGTCTTCGACGCTCCAACGACCGAAGAATGTTTAAAGGCCTTTGTTGAGAAGGAAGGCATTAAATTCAATCAGATCATTCATGCCTTGCGTGTTTCCACCACCGGAAAAGCGGTTGGATTTGGAATGTTTGACAGCTTGGCGATACTGGGGCAAGAACGCTGCCTGCGACGCATCGACCAAAGTCTCGCACAAGTCGGCCAAGCCAGCTGACCGCCTGAAATCGAAATTTGAATTCGATCAATCACAGATTGCCCGAATTCCGAAACAGGCGGCCAGTTAATATCAAAAGCCCAGTGCCTGCCGATGGCTAGGCACTCTTCTTTTCGGTCGGCATAGCCTTGAAGGGCTTGAGCTGGCCCCCGGCTTCATCCACGTCGATCGTGAAAACAGTTCCCTTGGGTTGCTCTGGCAGGTCGAACATGATGTCGAGCATGACACTTTCAACAATGCCCCGCAGACCGCGTGCACCCACGGACTTGTTGAGAGCCTGTTGCGCCATGGTACGCAAAGCCGCTTCGGTGAAGATCAATTCGCAGTCTTCCATGCCGAACAAAGCCTGGAACTGTTTGACCAGAGCGTTCTTCGGTTCGGTGAGCACCTGAATCAGACCGGCTTCGTCCAGCGGAGCCAGAGCGGAGACGACCGGCAAGCGACCAACAAATTCGGGGATCATGCCGAATTGCAGCACGTCATCCGAGGTCACCTGCGGCATCAATTCGGCTGCCGTCAAATCGGAGGCATGCTGTTGGCCAGAGGCTCCGAAACCGAGGGTCTTCTTGCCCAAGCGCTTGCGGACAATTTCTTCCACGCCTACAAAAGTTCCACCGCAGATGAACAGAATATTCGACGTGTCCATCTGAATATATTGCTGTTCAGGATGCTTGCGACCGCCCTGAGGTGGAACATTGGCTACCGTTCCTTCCAGCATTTTCAGCAACGATTGCTGGACGCCTTCACCGGAAACGTCCCGCGTTATGGAGACGTTGTGGCTGGTTTTGCCAACTTTATCCACCTCATCGATATACAGAATTCCTCGCTGAGCGGCCTCCACATCGAAGTCCGCCGCATGCAGCAACTTCAACAGCAGGTTTTCAACGTCTTCGCCTACGTAGCCCGCTTCCGTCAGCGTGGTGGCATCGCCAATGGCGAATGGCACGTTAAGCATCTTGGCCAGCGTCCTGGCCAGCAAGGTCTTGCCGCTGCCGGTTGGACCCACCAGCAAGATATTGGATTTTTCTATCTCGACGTCCGATCCGTTCCACTCACTGGAAAGGCGTTTGTAGTGATTGTGAACCGCCACCGCCAAGACACGCTTAGCCGAAGACTGGCCAATCACATATTGATCGAGATGCTCGACGATTTCCCTGGGCGAAGGGATTTCATTGAACAAACTACTCGTTGTACCACGTCGCTTCTGCTCCTGATCCAGAATAGACTGGCAGAGCTCGATACACTCGCCGCATATGTAGACGTCGCCAGGCCCCTCGACGAGCGGACCGACATCACGGTAGCTCTTGCGACAAAACGAACAGAAGGCATTCTTCTTATTCGATCCGCTGCCGCCACGACGACCTGAAACAACATCCTTACCAGAAGGCATAACGACTCCTTTGCTCGATGAATCGCAGTGATCCCAGTGAGAAGCGAGCTAGCTATGGATAGCTGACCGCGTTCTCATCGGTCACATTCGGAACACGTTTTACGCTCGAGGTCCTTAAGCAGTCGACCAAGTGTGTCTGATTAAGTCCGGGCATCCGTGTCCTCGGTTCGAGCCTAGGAAACTTATACATGGGTTGCGGAACTGACCAGTCTCCCAGACTGGAGAAGAAACGCAGAACAATCGTGGCTTTGAGTCCAGCTAACATATCGGCCAGTCACCGGCGAAATTGAAACCCGCCAGATGGACGCCTTAAAGACGGCATTAAGCCGCATAAACTGCGTCACTCTTCAGCCAAGGAATCCTGCGATTTCCCGAGCACCGCCTTTATCTTTCGGAGTTCCGCTTCGTCGATGTCACCTTCGAGACGCATTTCTTCGAAGTTCTTCGCCAAGTCATCGTGGTTCGTGTCAGGTTTGATGGTCGCGGCACGTAGGCGAATTAGGAGCTGGATACCCCCAAAAACCACAACCAAAACCACCAGTACTGCCAATACGGCTCGTACGGCCGGATAACTCAACCAATCCCACACAGATGCTCGCCCTACTAACAACATCGCCTGCTCGCAACTCAGCGATCGACGACCTCATATTACGCAATTCGGCCCTGCTGAGTCCAGGAATTACGATCTAGAATCCGGGAATCCCCACGGTCCGACAACCCAGCCAGGCAGCGGAAACACGCTGCACTTCACCTACCACACTCGCGGCAGTGGACCCATCCCCTCGGAGCGAGGGGGTCTTTACGGGCGGCAACCAGACAGTTTGGCCCGCCAGGCCAATGCTTACCCGGCGTGACCGTTATCTTTCCAGCATCCGCAAACGATGGTTTTCGGAGTCGCCAATCAGCAGATTCCCGTTGGGCAGCAGACAGACGCCATGGGGCCGCGCCAGTTTTCGGCGGGCTACTTCGCCGCCATCTCCATCAAAGCCAGGTTGCCCTGTATTTCCGACGACGGTCGAGATTCCACCCGTCCTCAGATTTACTTTGCGAATGGCGTGATTTTCCGTATCGGCAATATACAGGGCCTCGCGTGGATCCACGGCGATACCCTTGGGCCCAGCAAACGTAGCGTTTCTCGCTTGGCCTCCATCACCGGTAAATCCCTTCTCGCCCGTGCCTGCTACATGATAAATCCGATCGTCATGACGATCGATTCTCCACACGCTGTTCCCCTCGCGCAGAACAATCCACAAATTCTCTGGATCCACGGCCAGGGAGCGCGGCCCAGCCAATGGTTGTTCGACGGCCAGGCCGCCGTCTGTCGGCAACTCGCTTTTGCCGTTACCACAGACCGTTGCAATTCGGCCCGTTCTCAAGTCCACTTTGCGGATACGATGGTTCCTCAGATCCGCGATGAACAATAAATCTTCGTCCAGAACAATACTATACGCCTGATTCATGAGTGCCCTTTGAGCGGGCCCATTATCACCCGCGAAGCCTTGTTCACCTGTTCCCGCAATCAACTTCCAACGGCGTGTCTCGGCATCGATCAATCCAACGCGGTTATTCTGGGTATCCGCGATGTAAATGTTGCCCTCAGCGTCCACCTGGACCTCGTGCGGCTGATTGAAGTCGACCTGAGTGGCTCGATCCCCGTCACTCCCGGATAGTCCTGCCTTTCCGGTTCCTGCGATCAGCTTGAGATTGCGATAGTTGGCATCGAGACGATAGATCACATGTTGATCGTAGGAAGCCACAATTAAGCTGCCGTCCGCCTCAGGTTGAACTCCGAATGGATTTGAGAGTGGGACATCCAAAGCCCTCCCCTGCTCGGCGGCGCGACCGGTCTTGCCGTTGCCGGCGATGGTGACAATTCGGCGGAATTGCGCGCGCTCTATCTGCTGTGCTTCAACCTGAGCCCGGCCCATCACCGCCGCCTGCATGAAAATCAAGCAAATCCAAAGTCGCCTTCGCACCTTCAGTCCTCCTAATCACAATCTAAAAGCGTTTCGAGAAGAAATGCAGGGCAACGGCCACTGCCATTAATCCGGATAGCGATGCTATGACCAGAATTGTCCAGACTAAGATGTCGCCCATTTCCGCTTGAAGGCCTCTGCAAAAATCATCCGCTTCCATCAGGCATAGCTTCGACCCAAAGATCCGCAAAATGCTAACCACTCCCCAAGCAGCACTGCCCGGGGAGCACGCCCCCGGGGGACTACTGCCTACAACATTCGCTGACGGTGGGATGCAGCGGATCGCATTCTCAGCCTGAATGCCAGATCTTACCTAATCAAGACGACCGAAGTAGCCGGGCTGCACAAACCGCGAATATGCCTGCTTCGTTCAAAATACTCGCAGATGAGCCACTTAGCTCGTTGAACTTGGCGGCACATACAGTTACTCTAGCGGCGTCTCTGAGGTCGACGCAGCGGTGTATTCAGCTCCCTTTACCTTGGCTAGTGCCGCTTGAATCGCCTCTGGATCCCAGTCGCCCCCTACGGCGCCGATCCCGCAACTGCCCGATTTCAGCTTCCCCTGTCCTCAGTGAGTCGACGAAATAATGAGCAACACAACTGATCCCACCGCTTTGAACTATGAGGCGGCCCCGAATGCACAACGATTGCTGTGGGCCGGATTTGTGGCGATTCTTGCCGCCGGTGTCGGCTTCTCTGTCCGCGGTGCGAGTGTGTTAAGTGCCTGGTCAGAGGCTTTTGGATTTACGCAAACGGAATTGGGGGGCATTACCGGTGGCGGTCTGATTGGTTTTGGCATCGTGATCATCATCTCCAGCTTTCTAGCCGAAGCCGTCGGTTTCGCGCGGTTGATGTACACCGCCTTTGCGGTGCACTTTCTATCCGCTGTTGTCACGCTGGCAGCTCCCGCCGTTTATGCGGCGGCCGGTAAAGACCCCACCTACTGGACGCTGTTTATTGGCATGTTCTTATTCGCCATCGGAAACGGCATCTGCGAAGCGGTCGTGAACCCGCTGACGGCGACCCTCTTTCCCAACAATAAGACTCACTATCTGAATATCCTGCACGCGGGCTGGCCAGCCGGATTGATCTTGGGTGGAGTGGCGGCCATTTTCATGGCCGACAGCGTTTCCTGGCAAATTCAGATCAGCCTTTTCTTGATCCCCGTGATCGTCTACGGACTGATGATTTTTGGCCAGCCAATGCCGAAGACCGACGCCAGCAAGGCGGGCGTTTCACTGGCAGAAATTTTGATTCAATTTGTTTCGCCGCTTTTGCTTTTCTTGCTGCTCATTCACGCCATGGTTGGTTATGTCGAATTGGGAACCGATTCGTGGATTGCCCGTATTACGGGATCGATTCTGGACGAGTCGACGGGTCGTTGGCTGTTCGTCTACACGTCGGCGCTGATGTTTATTCTGCGATTTGTGGCTGGCCCTATCGTGCACCGAATTTCCCCACTTGGTCTGCTATTCGTTAGCGCCATCTTGGCAACAATCGGGCTGTACACGCTGGGTGGCGTCGCCGGTACCGCAACCGCCCTGATCGCGCTTACCATTTATGGTCTCGGCAAAACATTTTTCTGGCCGACGATGCTGGCGGTGGTGTCCGAACGCTATCCCAAGGGCGGAGCCGTTACCTTGGGAGTCGTGGGGGGCGTGGGCATGCTTTCGGCCGGCTTTCTCGGTGGCCCCGGCATTGGTTTCAAGCAAGACAAGTATGCTTCGGAGAAGCTGCAAGAAATCTCCCCAGATACTTATGCTCGCTACAAAGCCAACAACGAAAACCGCTTCCTGATCTTCAAAACCAACGGGCTTGACGGGGCAAAAGTTAGCACGCTTTCCGATGACGGCGCCACGCTCGCAGGCGAAATGGAGATCCTGAATAGCACGGGCGAAACCAATGACAACCTGTCCGCTTTGAACAGTTGGTGGCAAGATGCAAAAGCTGCCGCCCCCACCGACAAAGAACCCGTTACCGAAGCAACGCTCCACGGCAGTCGCATGGCTCTCAAGCTAACCGCCATCGTGCCAGCTATCATGGCAATCTGCTATCTGATTCTAATCATCTACTTCAAGTCGATCGGAGGCTACAAGGCTCTGATGATCGACGGTGAAGAGGCCTCGGGCGGAGTCGAAGGTCCAGTTCGCTAGACCAGCTTGCCTGTCAAAGACGCCACTTCTAACAAGACCCAACAACGCTCAGGTTATTGCCTGGGCGTTTTTTTTGAGTTGGAATTCGTCTTGGCAGATGCTGGCGGGGTTGCTTTCCAGCCTCCGGATCCTGAATTTGCCAATGCTGGCATAGAAATCACCTCTTGAGACCGTTTACGGAGTTTTACTAAAGTTCGGCAGTTTTTCGGTTTCGGGGCTCAGCCCGAATCCACCTTTTCGTCTGCCTGCAAGGACCAGAAGATGTCTTCAACTTCCCGTTATGCCGTGGAGCCACATATTTCGAATGTCAGCGGCAACGGCACTCGCAGCGTGAAAGGTATCGCGCTGCTGTGCGGGTTGATGTCCTGTGCCCTGTTTAATTGCAGTGGTTGCCGTTGGCAGAGTACGGGCCAGAACACGGTTGGTGTGCAGCTGTACCAGCAGGGTCGCTACAACGAGGCCCTGCAGCAGTTTCAAACCGCTTTGTCTTCGGATCGTTCGAATCCCGATGCTTACTACAATCTGGCGTCTACCTATCACAAACTCGGCGTCGGCAGCAAAGACCAGCAGCTGATCGATCAAGCCGAATCCCTCTACAACCAATGCTTGGACTTGTCTCCCAATCACACGGATTGCCATCGAGGCCTGGCGGTGTTATTGGCAGAATCGGGGCGGCCTGACAGCGCTCAGACCCTGCTAAAGAATTGGGCCGCCGCCAATCCCACCATGTCCGAGCCCAGAGTCGAACTCGGACGCATCTATCAAGAATTTGGCGACTCCAAGACAGCCGAGCACTATTTGGACGAAGCCTTGGCACTGAATCCAGGTGATTATCGCGCCTGGACGGCGAAAGGAAAAATGCGCGAAGCCTCAGGCGACCTCAACCAGGCCTTGCAAAATTACCAACAGAGCCTGGCAATCAACAGCCTGCAACCCGAAGTCTATCAGCGCGTGGCTAGTCTCAACGTGCAAATCGCCCAGAACACCATGTCGGGACAATCCAATGGAGCCTGGACCGCACAGACGCCCCCCCCGGCCAGCCCTAAACGCTACTAAAGGGACGGGAGGGGCGGTCTAAACAGCATCCGCAGTCGCACACCCGAGCCGACGCGATTGTCCGCCACAAGCTGTCCGCCTACAAGCTGTCCACCGACAAGCTTTCTGTAGGGGAACCCTTGGAAACTCGCGATGCTCACCAGGTCCCCCAAGCCTCTTACTGCCCAGCGCAGTTGCCGCTCGGTATAATGACGGCGTCCTGTATAATGAGGTCGGTCCTGAATGCCGTGCGATTCAACCGCACCCATGGCACGGACTAACGACGGGGGAACCTTAGGCAGCGGGAACCTCTTTCCTTGCACTTGCGGCAGCCGATTTCGCTGGTCAAATACATGACGGATGCAGCAGAAACTCATGAGTTCCCCGAGTTCGTGTCGGTCGAGCATGACCCCACGAGCCAAGGGAATAGCGATGCAGTTCGCCCCCCGCAGAGCCCACAATTTGAGCGGCGAGCTGGCAACGCGGTGGCCTTTCTTTCCAGCCTGATTTTTCACGTGGGGCTGTTGCTGATACTGGCTTGCTGGGCATTCACCGCGGGCAAGCCCGGCCAGGGGTTATTGCTCTCCGCAGACATCGACAATTCCACGGAAACCGCCCTGGATGAGCTGCAGACGTTTGAGCTGGCCGTCGAGTCCGAACAGGAAATCGTCACCTTCCGAGCCGAACCCGACCTGACCGTCGATGTCGATATTTCTCTTCCAACCTTGAACACTGGTTCCACCCCCGATGCCTCACTGCCTTCGGTGAGCATGGAGTCGGTGGCTGAGAGCTTAAAGCCGCAAGGTCGCGGACGGGGTGCCAGCTTTTTCGGCGCCTATGCCGAAGGTAATCGTTTTATCTATGTGCTGGATAGCTCTCGCAGCATGAAAGGAGACCGCTGGATCTACGCCTGCCAGCAATTGCTGGACAGCCTGAATGGTCTCAAACCTGGCCAGGAATTCTTCGTGATTTGCTTCGATATGGAAACGACCTTTCTATTCAACGGCTCTCCGCAATCGTTTCGTTACTACCAAGCGGACAATGACACCATTGATCGCGTAAAAAACTGGTTGCGTTCGCGCATCCTCGGACGAGCCACGATGCCTGCTCAGGCATTGATGTACGCGTTGGAAGCCAATCCGGATGCGATTTTTTTGCTGTCCGATGGAGAGCTTCAGGACAACTCGTTATCCATGCTGCGAATGATCAATTCCAAAGCATCCGAGCGTCGTCAGATACCGATTCATACAGTCCATCTTTTCAGTGACCAAGGTAGACTTACGCTGGAACAAATCGCTTTGGAAAATCAGGGCAGTTTCACGCCCATCGAGGGCCACCGCGGATTTGGATTTTTCCGCAGCCGCTGAGCTTCGCGGCGGCGTTTGTACCATCTGACCTTGGATAGCCTCGCTCCGGTCTCACTTGCGGCGACCAGCCCGGAATGACACCGGCCATAGGTTGCCTCCAGTCCACTGAATGCCTCCAGTCCACCGGTTCCCCGCATGGGTTTTCAAAACCCTAGATCCGCTGCGATGCCTTGCATGGCCTGGACGCAGAAATCGATGTGCTCATTGAGCTCTACCTGCAATTCTTCCGCCCCGCGCAGGATATCGTCTCGATTGACGGCAGCAGCAAAACTCGCTTGCTTCAGCTTTTTGCGGACGCTCTTGGCCTGAAGTCCCTGCAAGTTGTCCGGACGCACGTAAGCACAGGCCATCAGGAAACCGCACAGTTCGTCGCACGCATACAGGGTTTTGTCCATGAGCGATCTGCGGGGGTAGTCGGCCGCCAAATAGTCGGCATGGGACAGAATGGCGTAGATCACATCCTCCGGATAACCTCGCTGACGCAGAATCTGGCTGCCTTGGAGCGGGTGATTGGGCGGATCCGGCCAGCGTTCGTAGTCAAAATCGTGCAGCAATCCAACGGTGCCCCACAGTTCCGGGTCCTGGTCGAATTTGCCCGCATAGGCTCGCATGGCTGCCTCGACGGCCAGCATATGCCTGATCAAACCCTGATTTTCCACAAATTCCAGAAGTAATTCGAAGCTTTCTTGGCGGCTTGGCAGAGATGGCATGGGATTTCAGCAGAAAATGGAACCCGCAGAGGCTGAGGGAGGGGGAAACATAATGTTTGCCATTGAGCAATCCACGTGTCGAGTATACGATTTTCTGCCTGTGGGTAGCTATATCCTTGCGATAGACCTTTCCAAGTGCACGATAAAGAGGCTATGCGGCGAAGTTGCCGGTAGCGTTGACTGATACGACAGCGATGCGTTGAGACCGATCATGAAGGCTGAAATACACCCCAATTACCAAGAAACCACTGTGACTTGTGGTTGCGGAAACACGTTTACGACCCGCAGCACGCGACCTGAGCTCAAACTGGATATTTGCAATGCTTGCCATCCTTTCTACACCGGCAAGCTGAAGTTCGTGGATACAGCCGGGCGCATCGACAAGTTCCAGAAGAAGTTTGCCGCTGGCTCTTATGCAAGTCTGCAGAAGCCCAAGAAGGCGAAGAAGAAGAAGTAGACAGCTTGCCCCGTGTCGGTGAGTGCTCGGAGATGGCATGTTCCATTCTCAGCACGACATTCGCGTAGCACTGATGCACGGGCCGCATTGTCTGCAGCCTCCCAAGGCTTGACCTGCGACTTTGACCTTATACCCATGCCCGTCGTGCCAAACGTCGGGCATTTTTTTTGGCCGTATTCCGAGAGCGTTTTACTGTTACCTACCTGTTGCCAGACAACCTCGAAAAGATCGACAACTGTCCATGAACGTACGCGACGAATTGGAAAGCAAGCTGAAACGGTTCAAGGAACTTGAGCAATTAATGTCTCAGCAAGAGGTGATGGCCGACTCGGGGAAAATGGCAGCCTTCGCTCGCGAGCACGGTTCGCTGGCGAAGGTGGCCAACAAATTCCGCACGTACAAGAAGATGAGTAAGGACATCGAAGAACTCATGGTGATGTCCGACAGTGACGATCCGGAAGAACGTGAGATGGCCGAGGATGAATTGGCCGGCTTGCGCGCGGAACGAGAGAAGCTATGGGATGAATTGCTGGAGATGACCATCGGCGGCGAAGATGCCAACCGCAGTCGCTGCGTGATGGAAATCAGAGCCGGCACCGGCGGAGAAGAAGCTGCCCTCTTCGCCCGGGATTTGTACGAGATGTACAAGCGGAACGCCGAGGCCAAGTCCTGGCGAACCGAGATCATGGACATGAGTCCTTCCGAACGGGGGGGCTTCAAGGAAATCGTGCTGGGCTTTGAAGGCGAAGGGGTTTACCGAGAACTCCAATTTGAAAGCGGTGGTCACCGTGTTCAACGCGTTCCCGAAACCGAAACGCAAGGCCGTGTGCACACTTCCGCGGCCACCGTGGCGGTTATGGCTGAACCCGAAGACGTCGAGGTAGAGCTCAAGAAGGACGATTACCGCGTCGACAAGTTTGGGGCGAGCGGACCGGGCGGCCAACACGTCAACAAGACCGAATCGGCCATCCGACTGACACACTTTGAGACCGGTATCGTCGTGCAGTGCCAGGACGAAAAGAGTCAGCTCAAAAACCTGGCCAAGGCTTTGCGGGTCCTGAAGAGTCGCATTTATGACTTCCGCCAGCAGGAAGAACTCAAGAAGAGGGCGGCAAATCGCAAGTCTCTTATCGGTTCCGGCGATCGAAGCCAACGCATCCGCACTTACAACTTTCCGCAAAACCGAATCACCGACCATCGCATCAACCTGACGCTATACAAATTAGACCAGGTCATGGCTGGCGATCTGTCGCCAGTTACGGAAGCCCTGCTCGAGTACGAACGCGATCAACTCCGCGGAGATTTGGAGGTTGGTGCATGAACGCGTCCGAAGCCTGGACGGTCGGACGCTTGCTCACTTGGACAACCGACTATTTGAAGCAACATGAATCCGACTCACCCCGTCTGGATGCCGAGGTTCTACTGGCGCATGCACTGGACTGTCAGAGAATCGAGCTCTATACAGCATTCTCAGATGAGCCATCAGAGGCAGCCAAGTCGGCTTTCCGTGAAATGGTCCGCCGCCGCGCCGCGGGCACTCCGGTAGCCTATCTGGTAGGCTACAAGGAATTCTATTCGGATCGTTTCGAAGTCAATCCGAACGTGCTGATACCAAGACCCGAAACGGAACATTTGGTCGTCGAAGCCCTGGATCGCGCCAAGCAAATTTCCGCTGCCCGGGGGCAGGAAAACCTGCGCATCGCGGATGTCGGCACCGGTAGCGGCATTGTAGCAATCTCTTTGGCAAAACATTTACCTACATCGGAGCTGGTCGCCATTGACGTCTCGGCCGCGGCCCTCGAAGTAGCAAGAAGCAACGCTTCGCAGCATGAACTCACCGACCGAATCGAATTCGTCGAAGGCCACCTCCTAACAGATATTCCACAAAAGCCTGTTTTCGACCTGATCGTGAGCAATCCGCCTTATGTTTCAGACGCGGAATATGCCGAGTTACCCGCGACAGTACGCGAGCATGAACCACGCGGCGCACTGGTGGCGGGTCCGACTGGCATGGAAGTAATTGCGGAGCTGATGACAATGGCTGTCAACCACCTGG
Source organism: bacterium (assembly GCA_024743355.1). GTDB lineage: Bacteria > Planctomycetota > Planctomycetia > Pirellulales > Pirellulaceae > Aureliella. The sequence goes on along the minus strand of JANSWS010000005.1, from coordinate 37,286 downwards.
CTCCCGATGGCTATTTGCTGTTTGAGTTCTCGCCTATGCTGGCGGAAAAATTGCCTGCTTACCTCGGTTCGGATTGGGCCTTGGAAAAGATCACCAAGGATCTGGCCGGACGACCGCGGGTAGTGACCTTGCGACCGGCGCAAGCGGCTCAGCCCGGTTCCGTCTGAGCGACTGTTTCATACCAAAGACCTTATCGCCCCTCCCCGGAAGTCATTCAAAATGGAAATGGAAAAATTAGTTTCACTTTGTAAACGGCGTGGGTTTCTCTTTCAGTCCAGCGAGATTTATGGTGGCCTGAATGGATTCTGGGACTACGGCCCCTTGGGCGTCGAGCTAAAGAGAAATGTCAAGGAAGCCTGGTGGCGGGACATGGTCAGCGGACACGATGATCTGTCGGTGCTTCCAGGTGCCCCCGACTCCTACGAAATGACCGGACTGGATTGCACCATCATCATGCATCCCCAGGTTTGGAAATGCTCGGGGCATTACGATTTGTTTGCCGACATGATGCAATCCTGTCGGCAATGCAAGAAGCTTTTTCGAGCAGACCATGTTTGGGGATTGATGCGCGAAACCGAGTGGGCCAATGCCATTGCCGAAACGCTCGCGTCCAACTTCGATGCCGAACAGATCGAAGTCGACGCGGAGAAGTTGGCGAAGTGGGCCAAGGATCGAAAAGGTGGACGCAGGCTGGCACCCGGTCTCGCGCTCGTTCGACATCCCGAGAATACGCTTGCGAGCTTGCAACAGAGTCTGGCCGAAATGAAAGCTGACTCGTTCCCTGTTTTGCTGCAGCATCTTGCGACCGAGGACAAAAAGACATCCGGTTTGTTGACCCCCTGCCCCGAATGTGGTGGCGATTTGACCGAACCGCGCGAATTCAACTTAATGTTCGAGACGATTGTGGGGGCTCTCAAGGATGAGAGTAACAAGGCCTTTTTGCGACCGGAAACGGCGCAGGGCATTTTCGTGAACTTTAAAAACGTACTGGATAGCACCCGCGTCAAGATCCCATTCGGTATCGCCCAAGTTGGCAAGAGCTTTCGAAACGAAATCACGCCGCGGAACTTTACCTTTCGCTCGCGCGAGTTTGAACAGATGGAGATCGAGTTCTTCTGCCATCCAGACTCCTCACAAAGCTGGTACAAATACTGGCGCGATCGACGCATGCAGTGGTACCAGGACCTGGGGCTGGCCGGCGAAAGGCTGATTCTGCGCGAGCACGATCCGGATGAGCTAAGTCACTACTCCACCGGTACCGCCGATATCGAATACGCCTTTCCCTTCCTGCCAGCAGGCGAGTACGGCGAGCTGGAAGGCATCGCGCACCGGGGAGACTTCGATCTGCGGAGCCACATGGAGGGCAAACTCGACGAAAAATCCGACCCCCTCGTGGTGCAGCTGGATGAACACGGAAAACCCAAATACCGGGGCAGCGGAAAAGATCTCACGTACCGCGATGAGCTCACTAACGAAAGATACATCCCCCACGTCATCGAACCCTCAGCGGGTGCTGACCGCGCGACACTCGCGTTTCTGTGCGAAGCCTATCGCGAGGATTCCGCTCCCGACGACAAGGGTAACCTTCAGACTCGCACGGTCATGTCGCTGCATCCAAGACTGGCCCCCGTGAAGGCGGCCGTCTTTCCACTGGTTAAAAAAGACGGAATGCCCGAGGTCGCCAAAGATATCTACCGCGCTTTGAAACCCAAGTTCAGCGTCTCCTACGACGAGAAAGGGGCTGTCGGACGACGCTATCGACGCCAGGACGAAGCGGGCACCCCATTCTGCATCACAGTCGACGGAGATTCCCTAATCGATAGAACCGTAACCATCCGCGATCGTGATACGCTGGAACAAACGCGCGTTCGAATCGATGATATCGAGTCAGAAATCGAAAACAGAATCCAAAGCTGAGGCAAAAGACCATTCTGCCGTCCCATTGCTTGCCTTCCCCCGTGCTTAAACGATAATTAAGCACGGATTCGGCTTTTACTGGGGATTGGCATGATGAGACTCCTAATCGCGGCCTTAATGGCCATTTCAAGTTGCCTGGCTAGCGGCGGTTCGGCTGTGGCCGGCGGCTATCCACCTTTCGGAGCTTGGGCCTATGGGTCGGGAATGCCGGTCTACTCGCATGCCAGGTTTCATCGAATATCCCCAGTACAACCCGTAGGCTGGTACGGCCCGACATGGGGCAGCTATGGGAACCTGGGCTTTGCAGCGACCACACGGGTCCGCACCTCAGTCTGGTACCGTCCTGTGCGATCCTATCACTTTGGGCACCCCTATCACTTTGGGCGTCCCTACCACTTTGGCTCGAGTTTCTATTACGGTCCCGCCTACAGATACCACTGGCATCGACCTCTAGTGATTCATTCACGTCCGATCGTGCACCCGGGATTCTATTACAGCTACTCGCTACCAGTTCTCTACTATCAAGTCTATCGGCCCATAACTTACTACCAACCGCCCACCTATTACCAACCGTCTTGTGTGGCAAATCCGGACGGAGCGGCTTGGACCTTTTCCGTTAATGCTGCTCCCCGCATTGATCCAAGCATCAGCAGCCTGGATGATCCATGGACCCGTCAAGTCGCGTCGAGCTCCGGCGCGGGTCGCATGGTAACACTCGTCAGCGACAACAGTCCCCATCTGGAAGACTTGACGCACGGTAGTGGTGTTCCCGATCAGTTGCTGGATGCGGCCGACGCAATTCTTAGAGCCGGTGGCTATCGCGAAGCTGCGACAGCTTACGCTCAACTCTCGTTGCGTTATGGCACTACGCCACACTTGCTGACGCGGCGCTTCGTAGCCCATGTGTTGGGACGTGATCTGAATCAAGCGGAAGTCTTGGTTCAGCTGGCCAATGTCGACAACCTGCACTTGGATGCAGCTTACCTGCACGTTGGTGGTCTCCAGGCTTTTCTGGAATCGCCCGTGTTGATCGAAGCCTCCAGCGAAGCACTCGCAGCGCGGGCCCTATCGCGAGACAAAGATCCTACCGCCCTGCGGAGCATCGCTCAGTGGCTTGAGCTGGCTCGCAATCATGAAAAGGCTGCCATGTTCCGCTTGGCCGCCCAGCAACTTGAAAACAGGGAACTTGAAAACAGGGAACTTGAAAACAGGGAACTTGAAAACAGGGAACTTGAAAACAGGGAACTTGAAAACCGGCAACTTGAAAGCCCACCGGCGAGCGAAGAAGTCTTGGGCGCAGAATTGGCTTCGATGGATTAGCTCATCAGCCAGCCACAACCAGCATTGCGGCAGCCGTGCGGAACGGCAAAAGCGATGCGAGTCCAGCCACCACACATCGTGAATTCATCCTGATCCGTGAAGCCGAATTCATCCCGCCATTCCCCTCGCATTCCACGCCCCTCGCAGCGACGCTCAAGGACATCCGAATGATCTTCCGTACTCTAGTTTTGACTTCCGTTTTGTATCTCTGGCTGCACTGCGTTCCCCAACTTTCAGCCCAAGATAGCGACGGCTCCTTTATCGATTTCGGTCGCGATGTCATGCCGATTCTTCAGGCAAAATGCATCGAATGCCATGGTCCCGACGACGCCAAGAATGATTTCCGCGTGGACGATGAGGAAACCTTGCTGGCTTACCTGGAGCCAGGTGACTTGGAAAGTAGCTCATTGTGGACCGACTATATGATTACGGACGACGAAGACATGCGGATGCCGCCTCCCGACAAACCGCAGCTGAGCGGAGTGGAGATGGCAACCGTCAAGTTGTGGATTGAAGAGGGCGCTCAGTGGTCTGACCCTCCGCTGGAGGACAATCAAGACGCGGTCCAACCCGCAGACGAGGCGGCGAGCATTCCAGCCTCGCTTCCAGCACGTATCTGGTCGTTTCAAGGCCTCTTCCATCCGGCCTCCGTTCACTTCCCGATCGCCTTGCTGAGCGTTTCCACCTTTTGTCTACTGCTTTCGTTTTTCAACCGGGACTCCTTTGAGCCTGCGGCCTTTCATTGCTTGTGGCTTGGAGCTCTGGGAGGCATCGTGGCCTCCATCATGGGCTGGGCCTATGCTCAACACGAAGGGTACGGAAGTGCCTTTTCGTTTGATTTTCAAACCAGCAGTATTGACCGTCATCGCTGGTTGGGAATTGCAGTCGCACTGCTAGCGGTGGTTCTCGTGCCCATGGCGCGGTCCGCTCGCAAAAAACGTGACCTGGGAATGCGTCTGCTATGGTTACTGGGTTCCTTGTGCCTGCTGGGTGGCGTAGCCATGGTCGGATACCAGGGAGGTGAGCTGACCTATGGTGAAGATCACTATGCCAAAGAATTTGCCAGGCTGTTTCCTGAAGCGTTCGAAGCTGAGGAGCCGGTAGACAGTGGCGGTGAAAATGAACCCACCGCGGAGTCCGAGGAATCGACCGAATCCGCGGACACCGAAGTGGTGGACGAGCCCGCCGATGAATCCATCGATAGCAACGCCGAAGATACTGCCTCGAGTGATCCGCAGTCCGCATCCTCTGCCGAGGGCGATGGAAATGAAAATGCGGATGCCGAGAAGAAGGATACCTCGGCCAAACAAGACACTGGGACGACCGAGGAATCCGATGCCAGTTCGGCGGATGCTTCCGACAATGCATCCAGCGACGACGCGAACTAGTGCTCTGCTCTTAGAAGGCAAGCTCAGCTGGTGGGGCCCTCGAGAACCGCCCGAAGCGCGGAACGAACGGCCGGCAGCACGCGATCTTGGACTTCGTGCAAGCTTCCTTCCACGAAAGCACCCGCCGCGGCCTTGTGGCCTCCTCCACCGAATTCTGCCGCCAACTGGCTGCAATCTACCGCACAGCGGCTGCGAAAGCTCAGCTTGAAACCGCCCTTTAATTGCTCGACAAAAATTACGGCAACGCGAGTACCGGCGATCGCCAGAGTCATATTGATCGCGTCCTCGGTATCACTGGCCACGGCTCCCGTTTCGGCAAAGTCTTCTTTCAACACGTGGGTGTAAACCAGCTGGCCATCCATTTCTTCCGTCGTGCGAGCCAAGATGCGACCTCGTAGCCGCACCCTGCCAATCGTATCCCGTTCGTAAAGGTCCCCATAAATGTCAGCCGGCACCGCCCCCGCTTCAACTAGCTCGGCCACAACGCGATAGGTATCGGCGGTCGTTGATCCGAAGCGAAACCAACCCGTATCCGTGGCGATTGCGGCGTACAAGGCGGTGGCCATCGACTTGGTGAGCTGAACGTCGAGATGCTTGGCGAGCTTGGCGACAATGTGCCCGGTGGCTTCTGCGCTAGTGTCTTTAAAGAACTCGGTCCCCAGATCATCTTCGCCCATATGATGATCAATGCATAGCTTCGTTCCCTGAAAGGCCCTGAGCACATCGCTCATCGGGCCGATTTGTGCCCAAGCGCTGGTATCAAGTACGACGAAACAGTCACCCGTAATTTCCTCAGCGTGGACCGTCTCCCCAAGAACCTCAATCCGTTGACCGGGATCAATAAAACTGAGGCTTTCCGGAGTCGGGTGACCATTGATGATCCGCACTTTTTTGCCCAGCTGCTCCAGGATCCCCGCCATACCAATTTCGCTGCCCAGAGCGTCGCAATCCGGTCGAATATGGCTGCACAAAATGAACTTCTGACAGGAGTGAATGCGTGCTTTAAGCTGATCCCAGTTAATCGACATGATGCTTCCAGCAAAGATGTGGCCAAAGAAAACACGGAAAGCCACGTTCCGAATACCGAACGCTGGCGGCGGCGACCGCGGTATAGTGTCAACAGTTTAGTAAGGACGAATTGGTTTGCACACCTTGGACCTCGATGCCGATTCTGGGGAACCGGATTCTGGGGAACCGGATTCTGGGGAACCGGATTCTGGGGAACCGGATTCTGGGGAACCGGATTCTGGGGAACCAGATTCTGGGGAACCAGATTCTGGGGAACCGGAGCTCCATCCAGCCCACGGCAGCCGCATGCTGTTTCCAGACTATCAAAGTTCACTGTTTGCGTCCCGCTTCGAAGGCGTTCGAGTCCGCTCTTCAAATCGCTGCTCGCAAACGTGAATGTCCGCTTGCAGTTGCTCACGCAGAGCATCGGCGGAACCAAAGCGACGGATATCGCGCACGCGATCCCACAGCGTGCAGAACAGACGCTCACCGTAGACTGACCCAGACCATCCGATGACGTGCATTTCAACCTTATCCTGCTGCTCGCCGAAGGTTGGATTCGGGCCGATGTTGACCGCGACTGCATAATCACGGCCCTCGATGCTGGTTTGCCCCGCATAAACCCCATGCTTGGGAAGCAAGCAGCCAATACTTTCCAGGTTGGCCGTGGGAAATCCAAGCTGACGCCCGCGTTGCGCTCCCTTGGTCACAATGCCTTCCACGCGGTAAGGCCGCGTCAGCATCGAGTTGGCAGCGACGATATTTCCCTCTGTCAGCAACTGACGCACGCGCGTGCTGGAAATCATGCTGCCGGTCGCGTCTTCGCGGGCTTGCACAATGCTCAGCTGCAGACCGGCGTCACGACACAGATTCTGCAACAACTGCGTGTCGCCGGCCCGGTCTTTGCCAAAGCGGAAATTTGGGCCCTCCACCATGGCTTTCGCGCCCAAACAATCCACAATTTTTTCTGCAAAGAAAGCCTCGGCCGACAGATTGAGCAGCTCGCGGTCCGTGGGGTAGGCCACCAGCACATCCACTCCAAGAAACCCCAGCAGTTCTGCACGACGACGCAGGGATGTCAGCGGAGGCGAGGGAGTCCGCTCGGGAACCAGAATGGCCACGGGGGGCGGATCGAAAGTCAAGACGATTGAGGGGCCACCAACGCTGTGTGCTTGTCCAATCAACTCCCGCACCAGACGAGCGTGCCCCAGATGCACGCCATCGAAATTCCCAACCGCCACTGCTCCTCCTCTCAAGGAGTCAGGAAAGTCCTGCAGACTGTCGAGAAGTTGTGCCATTGCGATCCACTAAAAGAGCGAGCGAGAGGAAGGCACAACTTTCCTCGAAAGATGGGCAGTCTGCAAGGTCTGCTGGCCACTGTCGGCCAAGACGCTGGACTTCCGATCGCCGCCAAAGCGTGTTCCGCGGACATCCGCAACATCAGCCTCCGCCGCGTATCAGCCCAAGATCTCGCGTTTGCGATCAATGTAATCCCACACGACGTAGCGGTCCAAGTCTTTGCCGGCGGTGAAGAATACCCGCCCTTTCGTCTGCTCAGCCAGGCGATAGGCGAATTTGATATCTTCCTGCGATTGGGACCAACTGGGGACAAGAAAAATATTGATCGTGACCCCATCGCGGGCGCACAAATGCCCCTCGCGCATGGTCGCTTCTTCGGTGCGAGGATCCGGAGGATAGAGCATATACAGCACGGAATCCTCGAAATGCGCGGTCGGCAAGCCGTCCGTAATCAAGATGATCTGCTTGTTGGCGCTGTCGACCGTGGCCAGATTTTGCCGGGCCAAGCGAAGAGCGTGCTGGATATTGGTGAAATGCGGATGAATTTGTTGCTCACTGATATCATCTCGGCTCATATCAGCTCGCAAGCGAACCCAGGGATCATGAATGGTGACGGGCTTGGGCATCAATTCGATCAGCTCTCCAGCCTGTCGCATCTTGGCAAACGTGTACATCTCGATGAAGCGTAGAAAGTCGCCCGGATATTCTCCGGTGATCAAGCCTTGCAACGCCAACGCCATTCTCTTGACGTTCATGTACTGGCCATCGTAGCGCATGGATCCACTCATATCCATAATCACAACCGTACCGCACTTCGGAGAGTTGCGTGTACGGTGGACTTCAATATCGCGTGTTGTTAAACGCGGCGGATTTGCGTCAGGATCCCGCAGCATGGCATTGATGACGGTCTGCGTGGTATCCATGTTGGCCAGGCTATCACCGAACTCGTAGGCTTTCGTTTGCGGCAGCTCAACGCTGCCTTCGCCTTCAATGCGTCCGGTGTGTCGGCCACTGCGTCCGGGCTTCAGACTGGAAAAAATCCTTTCCAACAGCTTGCCCTGAAAAATCTTGTAGGCCTGCGGTGTCAGCCGAAATGCTCCGGAGGCCGCATCGCGATCCAAGCCTTGACGTTCGGCGATCTCCCGCACCAAGTTCTCGACTTGGTTCCGCATTTCTTCCAGGGAAGCCATATCTTCACTGGACGCGAATTGGCGGAGTTTTTCCATGTCGATGACGCCAATCTGCGCGTTCTTGGCGGCTTCTTCTAACTGTTTGAGCAATTCATCGATCGCCTCCAGCTCTTCCTTGATTTCCAGAGCCTGCGGTATCGTCATCCGCTCGCTGCCAGTGAATTCGTACTTGGAGACCAATTCGTCGATTTGGTATTTGTCGCTGAGACTGTCGATAACATGAACAAGTTGAGCCGCGAAGCGATCAGTATCATCGCCGATCTGGTAATAGAGTTGCTCGAGCAAATAGATTTGCTCGCCGTGCACGGCCTGTCGATAGAGCCCTTGCAGGGGCTTGGGGGGCTGGCCCCGCTTCGCATTTTTCTCGTAGACCTTGGCAGCCTTGCGGTGTACAGCCTCCGTTTCATACTTCTGCAAGATCTTTCGCTTCCGCTCCTCCAGCATTTCACGCAGATGGTCGATGCTCGGACCCAATCCGGCAATTTGACTCGGGTCCAATTCAACGGCCCGCGCCAGTTCCTCTTCGGTCAGCTCGCGATAGCTGCCGTACATCAGCGCATGCTCAAACGCATGCGACAATAGATCCGGCGGCGGAGCCGTTGGGCTCGGAAATTTGGCTGGATCGTATTTTTGGTAAGTGTGAACCACACCTCCCAGTGTCGTGCGTCGCGTCATGAATATCCTTTTCAGGTTTCGTATTGGACCTTGCCGTTCTTCTGCGAGCGGCTGATCTGGTCGATGGCATAGAGACCGGCTAGCACGAATTCGACACACGACGCCCGCACCGCGTCGTTTTCGCTGGCATTCACTTCGAAGGCCTTTTCCCAAGCCGGCGGCACTGCCTTTAAACGCTCAGCGTAGCTGCTGCTGGGAAGCATATCGCCGACTTCAATCCGCACGCCTTTGCGAAAAATTTCACCGATTTCAGCCAGTCCGTAATCCTCGACGTATTGCTCGAAAACCGACTTCACGGCGCCAGCTATCAGTGCGTCCAAGACTTGCTTTTCCGACATTTGATGGCTGCCCATCAAATCAAGTTCCAGCTTGCCCAGTGACGACGAATACAAATGCCCCAAATCACTGATGCGGGGCACGGCCGGCTTCTCGTCGAGTACGATCGACCGCTGCCGGGCGCTGGCAATCATCGATCGATAATTCGCCAGGCTGAATCGGGCGGAGACACCCGAAGCCTGATCGATGTATTTGCTGCGCCGCGCCTGCAGCGTAATCTCCTCGATGATCTCCGCCATGAAATAGGGGACCTGCACCGGATACTCCCCGTCCAGATCAACCCGAGCTTCCTGCTGCATGATCTCAATGCCCAGGTCCCGTTCGCGCGGATAGTGTGTTTGAATGATCGATCCGATGCGGTCCTTCAGCTGCGGAATGACCTTGCCGCTGCGGTTATAGGTGCTCGGATTCGCCGAGAAGAGAATGAAAATATCCAGATCGAATCGCACTGGATAACCGCGTATCTGTACATCGCGTTCTTCCAGAATATTGAACAAGCCAACCTGCACGAGTTCGTCGAGTTCCGGCAGCTCATTCATGGCGAAAATTCCACGATGCATCCTGGGTATCAGCCCGAAGTGCAAGGCCTCTTCGGTACTCATACTGACACCGCCGGTGAGCTTCGAAGGATCAATTTCACCGATGATATCCGCAAACTTGGTCCCAGGACTCAGGCGCTCCGCGTATCTCTCCTCACGCGGCCACCAAGCTATCGGAATTTCCTCTTCACTGTGCGACGCAACAAAGCGTTGAGCGACGGAAGTGATGGGGTGGAAAGGATCTTCATGTATCGGTACGCCGGGGATATCCAGATACGGTATCTGTTCGTCCAGAAATTGGACGAGTGCCCGCATCAAGCGGCTTTTCGCCTGCCCCTTTTCGCCCAGAAAGAGCATGTCGTGGCCCGACAACAAAGCAATATTGATCTCCGGTATCACCGTATCTTCGTAACCGACGATACCCGGAAAAAGAATCTCATCCGCGGCCAACTTGCGGACGAAATTCTCAAGAATTTCCTGCTTGACGGGCTTGGATTTCCATCCACTGGCTTTTAAATCGGCCAGTGTCTTGCAGTCCGTATGGGGAATTGTTTTTTCGCTGGAAAGATTCATGCAATCTCTTCATAAAGAATGTTAATGCTCGCGGGCCATTATACGATTCGGACCACTGCACGCCGGGGCAAGAAAAGCCGAGCAAGCCTAACAAGCGTTCCATCTTGGATGGGCCTTGCCCGTCGCCTGAGTAGGCACTCCTCAGAAGCTCGGTTTGTTGCTCAGAAGAAATTGAAAACACGGCAATGGCAAGACAAACCACCCAGGACAAGAGGATCGAAAGAAAACCCATGCGACCCTTGTGGCACGCGAGAGTGAATACGAACCACTACGCGAAATTTGAGATCAACTTGGAGATCGATGTTGGACACATGGTCGGCCGCTTACCACGACCGCCTGCGCAACTCAAATTTGGAACAAGCGCGGCTATAAAAAGCCGCACTCCAAACCGCGGTTCTCATCACGCGACCAGCTCTGCGGAAACCAATCGAGAACCTGAAATCCCAGGTGTGCGTGGCCCCCGCTGGTCTTGCTGGCAGTTGCTCTTGGAGACCAGGAAAGATCGCCGGGAGCGTCGCTGCGCCTCCATGTCGTCTTCTCCAAACACGCTCAACTGGACTCGCTCAACCAAGCGATTCCTGCGTCTTGGATCCAACAGTCGGTAGGTGCTGACTGCCAGGTGCATACGCATCTCGCTACCCTCCCGTGGTCCGTTCGCCGCACCATTAATGCGACGAGCCACTTGAAGAGCAGCCCTGCGGATAACGCTAACTCGCGCCTCGTTCGCCCTTAAACCCAACAGCGCGTAGTCAAAACCGTCGACCTGAGAGGGGCTGTTGGTGCCCTGGACGGCGATCAACTTGGTGGCTGCACGAGTCATGATAGTGGAAAAAATGTCAGTTGAGAGATTAAAGTAAAAGTCGACGGAGCATCAGCGAACGAAAAAGTAAGTGTTCTCAGAGCAGCGTTGCCTCGGCCACCGCGCTCACTAGCGTGAACTGCGGCCCCGCGATTCATACGATCGCCGATTTCGCTTGGCCCATTGTTTCTCAGAATATTATTTCGGCCTGACAGGCCCTGAATTTGGGCGCTGTCAGCGAAATCTTCTCTTTTTTTGTGGAAGCCAACCGTAACTCAGACTGTGCCGTCTGCGCCTGGCCCCCACTTTCAACAATAAACAACGGGACCCAATCCCGCCGCCCTGTCACTTGGGTATAGACACCTTAGTTACCGACGGGTTCCGGTTGTTGCAACGGTTTTTTGAACCGACAAAAGAGAGCACATCGACTAACGACGATCGGTCACGCATTAGGATTCCAAACGGGGTCGAAACCTGCCCTAACAGAAGCGGGAAATTCTTGGAAGCAAAATCTCCGAAAGACTGGGAGGCAATTGCAATGCAGGCTCTGCTCAGCCCGTTGTCAGCCAATCCCCTTACACATCGCAAGTGCTGATGGCGTGGTTCAGGGATTTTCGCGGGTCCCCCCAAGTTGGGATGAACTCTTGAGCGACGTAGCCTTGATAACCGGTCTCCAGTATTGCATGCATCACAGCCGGGTAATTGATCTCCTGGTGCTCATCGATCTCCAAGCGTCCTGGATTTCCTGCTGTATGGTAGTGTGCCACCCACGGATGCAGGGCCCGCAAACGCCGAATGATGTCTCCATGCATGATTTGGACGTGATAGATGTCAAACAGCAGTTTGAAGTTTTCGGAGTCCATTTGGTGAATCAACTCCATGCACAAATCCAGATCATCTCCGAAGTAACCAGGGTGACCCTTCATCGGATGTGAATCGTCGCGACTGTTGAGATGTTCAAGGCATAGCGTGACGCCCTTCTCCTCCGCGTAGCCGATTACCCGTTTCCAGCATTCCACGCAGTTCCGCCTGGCGGTTTCGTCCATCATTCCGGGGACTCGCATGCCGGTAAATGTAATCACGTTCGGAGCCCCGAACTTGACAGCCGTATCGATCGAGCTTCGCAGCTTATTCTCTACTTCCGCATGATTTTTGGAATCAACGGGACCCGTCGCAAATCCGTGGCTACCTACCAAAGAAATTTCCAAGCCAAGTTGTTTCACTTGCGGGTAATACTCGGCTGAGATTCCTTCTATGGCCACGAGCCCGAGTTCTTGGCCCAGCTTCGCGAGTTCCATTGGCGGCATCGGATTGAAGCACCAGCCCATCACCGATTGTCGGATCCTTCCCCGTCGCTGCTCGGGAGTGGTAGTATTTTCATTCGTATCCGCATCTGGTTGCTGAGCCTTGGCGGCTCCGACGGAGACCGCAGTGAGCAAACCGGCGGCGGCGGCCGCAGAACCGGCTAACAGTTCTCTTCGAGGCACGGATTGCATACCAGATCGCTTAGGGGATGATTTCATGGCGACTCTCAACCTAGGTGAGTTCGATGCTCCGCCCATTCAGGAGTCCGAAAGAAATCCCACGCGGGCTCAGCATTAGGTAGGGACTTGCAGATTCTACCAGCCCAACGACTGCCAGAGGCGGCCGGGAATCGATTCCCAGCGCCCCGCGATTTCTTTTGTGACGCTCGCTTATTCCGGAAACAGCGGAAGAGCATCATCTCCAGCGGCGGAGTTGCCCGAGGCGGAGTCATCTTGGGGAGGTGAAATTTTTAAATGCTGGTAGCCTTTTGGAGCCGCGCATCGACCTCGTGACGTTCGGATAATCAACTCGCTGCGTAAAAGGAAAGGCTCGACCTCGTCCACCAGAGTATCCGAGGGCACATTCATCGTATGTGCGATGGCTTCGATTCCAGCCGGTCCCCCGGCGAAGACCCCCATGAGTGTTTCCAGGTAGCGGCGATCTTGACGGTCGAGCCCCAATTCGTCGATGCCGGTCATCTCCATGGCACGCTGCACGATATCGCGATCGACCGACCCATCCGACTGGCTCATGGCAAAATCTCGAACCCATAAAAGCCGATTGTTGGCCACTCTGGGCGTTCCGCGACTGCGATTGGCGATCTCACGCGAAGCGTCACCGCTAATCTGCAACTTCAACTTCTTAGCATTGGTTTCGACAATGGATGTTAACTCGGCGTGTGTGTAGAAGCCCAAGTGTTCGCGGATTTGAAAACGATCTCTCAGTGGACCGCTCAACATGCCAGCCCGCGTCGTCGCCCCGATCAGCGTGAATGGCTTGAGCTGCAAGTTGAGCGTCCGGGCACTGACACCTTCACCCAACACGATATCGATGCGAAAGTCTTCCATGGCCGTGTAGAGATACTCTTCAACGGCTTTCGGCATCCGGTGAATTTCGTCGATGAACAACACGGACCGATCTTCGAGATTGGTCAGGTAGGGGATGATATCCTTAGGAGCCTTGAGCGCCGGGCCGCTAGCCATCTGGACGCTGACACCCATTTCCCTGGGGATGCAGGTTGCAAAGGTCGTCTTTCCCAATCCGGGTGGACCATCGAACAGAATGTGCCCGAGCGGTTCTTCCCGTTTCTTAGCCGCATCGATGGCAATCCGCAAAACGGCGATGACATGACTTTGTCCGATCATGTCCGCGATGCGTTTCGGACGCAGCGCGGCATCGTTTTCATCGGAGGGCACTTGCGATTGCATGATAGATTCCCGAGCCAATGCCTCCTCCTTTGCTTGCGATGTAGGGTTTCAAAACTGGACTCAGACCGTCGCGGTACTTCCTGAAAGCACGCACTGGCTATTACATATTCGACAGCATGGCAATCGCGAACACCACCGCCAAAAACACCAGCACGATCATGACTAGCACAGAGAGTTTCGCATAGGAAAATGGCGATGTACCAGCGATCTTCCCCGTTTGGCCATTGATCAACACGCGATGCACTTCCTTTTTATAACGGTACGCCAGGATCCAGACCGGTAACAGCATAGGGTATCCCCGCATCGAAGATATTCGCACGTTAACGCGAATATTACGCGACCGGTTGGGAACCTTTCGAGCACAAGCCGCGCGTTCGAGTTCTTCAATGGCACCTCGCGCCACAGGCCTGGCCAGCTTGCGGGGCACTCGAAATTGCTCGTAAATTGCATTCTTCAGATCCACCTCTTGCGACTGGACCGCGTCCGACAAGTCAAAGGGAGCGATGGCATCTGTTTCCTGCAAGCTAAGAATGCTGCTTCCGGCCACGAGAATTCCCCGGTATCTCGACTGATGACTACCACCCAAGGGATACCAGTCACCGCGCGAACCGGGCGGTGGCGGAGACGAATCGGCAGTCCAGCGAGTATCCGTTTCTGCCTCAAAGATCCAATAGGGCACGTAAACGGCCGTGATCTCACCAACCCGTGACGCCCGCGCGGCATCGGAAGGAGTCCAGAAGCCAGTCCGCAACCAATTTCGCAAGACTCCTTCCGCGCGGTGCCGGTCGATGGAAAAGGGGATGACGCCATCCGGCTTAACGGACCGCACCGTTGCTTGCCGTTCCATGCGGGTGCTGCCGCAAAATGGGCAGCGCAGTGCTTGTGAAGAAGCATCGTAACTCATGGACGCACCGCAAGATTTACAGTCAAAACTGTAATGGTCCGCCTCGTTGTCTAGTCTTTCCGTTTGCCCGTGAGACCAAGGACTCTCGGTACCACAGTTAACGCAAAAGAGATCTTCTTCGTCGAGGTAGCATCTGCAAACGCCACAGCGTTGGGTCCATTCGACCATTGAAATCGGCCCGGAAGAGGGACCGGCTTACTGGAGCCAGGAAGGCAAACTGCCGGCAGGCGGCAATTCGATGAATTGAATTTTATCGACCGCGTCGATGGCCATCATATCATTCATCGCGTCGTCGGTCGGCTCGCTATCTAAATTAAGAACACCAATCGCATGACCACCCGGTTGATTTTCAGCGCGACCTACCGACATCTGGGCGATATTCACGTTATGCCGGCCGAAAGCCGTGCCCACCTTGCCGATAATTCCTGGGACGTCCTGATGCGTGAAGATCAACAATTTACCGTCCATATAGGCCTCAAGCCGATAGTCATCCAGCATGATCAATCTAGGCATGTTGTGCCCGAAGACCGTACCGGCTGCCTTCACCGAGCGTCCGCCACCGCTAACCTCCACTGTCAGCGAGGAACTGAATGCTCCCATCTCGTGGCTCAGATGCTCTGACAGTTCAATGCCTCGCTCACGAAGCAGCAGTTCCGCGTTAATGATATTCACGTCCGCATCCAAGGCCCGTTCGAGCAGGCCCGCGCAAAACGCACTGGTTAAAAGATGTGTATCGCGATCAGCAACCTCACCTCGATAAGTCAATTTGCATTCCGCGATAGGACCGGCGTGCCATTGATTCAGCAGCAGTCCCAGGCGATAGGCCACATTCAAATAACTTCGCAACGCCTCGAGCGTCTTGGGATCCAGGGCTGAGACGTTGACCGCGTGCCTGATCTCGCCCGTCTTGAAGAAATTGATCAGCAGATGGATCCCCTCAACTGCGACTTGTGTCTGGGCCTCCTCCGTGCTTGCTCCCAAGTGCGGCGTGCATACGACTCCGGGCATGCCAAACAAAGGACTGTCGGTGCAGGGTTCGTTGTCAAAGACATCCAAGGCGACCCCTCCAATCTGACCGCTGGCAAGACCATCGACCAACGCCTGTTCTTCGTAAATGCCGCCGCGGGCACAATTGATCAAGCGGATACCCTTCTTCAATTGCGACAGATTTTTTTGATTGACCAAGCCCCGTGTTTCGTTGGTCAATGGAGTGTGGACCGTCAGATAGTCGACCTTGGGAAGCATTTCCTCAACCGTCCCAGACCGCTCCACCCCCAGCTTCGTTGCTTGTTCCTCGGTGAGAAACGGATCATAGGCCAGAACCCGCATACGGAAGGCCAAGCCCCGCAAGGCAACCTCACGACCAATCCGTCCAAAACCAACGACTCCCAACGTTTTGTCCGCCAGCTGACTACCCATATACAGTTTGCGATCCCAACGCCCTTCACACAGCGACTGGTAGGCAGGGGCAATGTTTCGGGATAACGCCAACATCAGTGCGAATGCTTGCTCGGCGGTCGACAGCGTATTGCCCGAAGGCGTGTTCATGACCACGATGCCCAGACGCGTCGAAGCCTCTTTGTCGATATTGTCCGTTCCAACCCCAGCTCGCACGATCGCCCGCAATCTTTTATTGCCTTCGAGCGACTCCGCGGTAATCTTGACACCGCTGCGAATGATCACGCCATCGAACTCGTTGAGCGCCGCACGCAACTCCTCTCCCTTGAGCCCTGTGCGAACTTCGAACTCGCAATCGCTTTCGGCTTCCAGAAGCGCTATACCCTCTTCAGCGATGCTGTCCAAAACTCCGATGCGAAATTTCGCCATGACTCAGGCTTTCCATTCAACTAATAACAACGAAAACAAAAACACTTAAAGATTGACGCAAGTTTTTCGAGGCAAGCTCGGGAGCTTAAGGCCCGGATATCTGTGGCCTGCCCCGGGCTCCTTGGGCTAAACAGAAAACGGCTCGCGGAAACAACCGCAGACCGAAATCCGAATCAAGGCGGCCGCCCGAACCGCACCCCATTCAAGGCCCGTGAGTCACGGTCCAACTTAGAACCTATCCGAAAACCATGAGTCGCTTTTGCGCTAGCCGCGGTGCTCTTCGGTTTTCGGTCGGCTTCTTAGCTATTGCTGGTCGCAAAGTCCTTCATGAAACTCGCCAATTGCTGGACCCCTTCCATGGGCATGGCATTGTAGATGCTCGCTCGGATCCCGCCCACGCTGCGATGGCCCTTCAGGTTGGTCAGCCCATGCTTGCTGGCCTGCGACAGAAAGGCTGCCTCCAGCGCGTCATTGGGAAAACGGAACGTCACATTCATCAGCGAACGATCGGACTTCTTGGCGTGCCCAATGTAGAACTCCGGGAAAGCGTCCAGCAAGTCATACAGCAGAGCCGCTTTTTGCTGATTGCGTTGATGCATCTTCTCCAAGCCGCCCACGGTTTCTTCAATCCACCGCGTGACCAGCCCGAGGACATAGATGGCAAATGTCGGAGGCGTATTCCACATCGAATCAGCCTGGGCGTGATTGTTGTAGCTGAGGTAGCCAGGCAGATCCTCACCGGAGCGTTCCAACAACTCCTTGCGGATCACGACCACGGTGACTCCGGCGGGGCCAGCATTTTTCTGTGCACACGCGTACATCAAACCGTATTTCGAAATGTCATACGGGCGACATAGAAAGTCGCTGGATGCATCGCACACCAAAGGGGCTGGGCCGGCATCCACGTCGGACGGGAATTGGACCCCCTGAATGGTTTCATTGCTGGTAATGTGGACGTAAGCCGCGTCGTCGCGGAAGGACAATTCCGACGCTAGTGGGAGCCGATCGTAATTGGTTTCCTTGGCATCGTAGACAATCTCTACCTTGCCCTCACGTCTGGCCTCCTCGACCGCGTTCTTACCCCAGGACCCGGTCACCACATACTGGGCCGGAGCCGGCTGCCCCCTCAACAGATTGATGGGCACCATCGAAAACTGCAATCTGGCACCACCCTGAAGAAACAAGACGTCATAGGAGTCGTCCAACCCCAAAAGCCGCTGCAGACTGGCCTTGGCATTCTCCTGAATCTCAATGTACTGCTTGCTACGGTGAGAAACCTCGAGAATCGATGCCCCAGCCCCGGGCAGGCAGAGCAATTCGTCGCGAATATGTTCCAAAACAGGCACCGGCAGCACCGCCGGACCTGGGGAAAAATTGAGCTGCCGTTCTTGCATTACTTGCGTGGCCATGACCAACCCTTAATGACATAGCGGTTCGTGAGAAGCGACGTCATTTTAGGTGGCAAATCGAAATCACGGAAGAACGCCTGCTTAGCGGTTATGTTGGCTATGGCGGTATCCCACATGCTGGACGCTGCCTGCAGAACGGCCAGGCATAACGATCTGCCAGGCTAGCGTCGCGTCCCTCCGGGCTTCGGCACGTAGATGAATTGCCCACCGTTTTCGTGGGCTAGTTGACGCAAAAGTCGCTCGCCATCCAGCGTGTAAAAGGCGATCGTATGGATCGGTACCTTGACCTGCTCCCCGTGAATCAGATCCTGAACCCGATTTTCTCGCCGGACCGAGGAAGCGACGTCTCGAACGCTGGTAACGCCGTCAGTTAGCAGATAGATCGCATCGGGCTCTTTGGCGATCGCAAAGCTCAGGGCCTCCTTGGGAGCCGCCCCGCCGCCACCCACTCGAACTGACATTAACCAGCGGCGAGCATGCTCCAGATTTTCTGCCGTGGCGTACAAATGGTGGGCCGCCGGACGATCCTCACCAGGTAGAGGAATCGCCTCGATCTGGCGGGTGTACATCACGATGTAGAATCTCTGCTTGGGTTTAAGGCTGCCGATGGACTTCAGCAATTCTGCTCTGGCGGCTTCCCAGGGCCCGCCTTTCATGCTGCCCGAAGCATCGATCACGTAGCAAAAATTGTTGCCCCCAGCAGCCGCGCCAAAGAAGCTGGCATTGGCCATCAAACTGGCTGAGATCGATTGAGATTGAGAACGCAAGGCGGCTGCCGCGTCTTGCGTTATCGGCTGGGAAAGAGCGCCGATGGCTTGGCTTACAGCGGCTTGGCTTACCGGGATCGTCACCTGGGCCAAAGGCTCGTAAGAATCGGGCTCCAGCTGGACTTCGGTGGCGGCCTCCGTCGCCTCGGGAGCCTCTGCCTGCAGCACCGGTGTCAATTCGATGACATCCGGGGGTTTTTCGCCCACCGCCGACTGAAATGCCAATCCGGCTTGCCGATCCGGCACGGAAAGTGTCACAAACGCCAGCAAAAATAAGATCACAACATGAGCCAACGCACTGGCCAGCATGCCACGCCACTGCAGAAACCTGCTCAAGCGTCCCCGCGAGTCCGAGCCAACCGCCGGTAAGCGGCGAAAGCTTGCCGCTAACTCCGAGATTTCTGGATGATCGATTTCTGGATCGAGCGAGGCCTCATGCCGCTGGGGTTTCTGCGGATCGGAATCGTCTTGGGCCCGATCCAGACTGTCAGAAGCGAGCGTGTGCGGCGGGTCCCGTCGCAGCAGGCTCCCTGCAGGGCCCACGGCGAAAGGTGCGCTGAGACCAGAGGCCCGCTCTGCCAGTCGTCGTCGTGCGTGGGTCAGCAGGTCGTCCCAACTGGAAGCCTGCTTGGGTCTTGGGCACAGGCGAGCTTGCTCAGAATGATGGAGAGGGTCCGCATCCGGGCTCTCGGGCGAGGGACGATCAGCTGCCTGATTGGTTTTTCCCTGGCGATGCTGCTGGCTGGGACCCGACATCGGCTGCTTCTTTCGATTTCAACCGGGTTAGACGGAAAGCGGACCATAGTCTTAGAAATTTCCGTTATGACGTCAAGCAAATGCAGGCATTGATTGACCTTGGCTGAGCAAATTGCCTTTCGATATATAGAGTCCAAACCATATCGCGCGGGACCGGCTGAAATCGAACCCACTGGTTGCCTGAATCCACTGGGCAATCTGGGACATTGGCAGCTTGCCGCTAATTTCCTGAAGACCAGCCCATCCAAGCATCACGGCTGGGGTCCACGCGTGGTGAATCGCCAGCCAGGCATCGAGCTCTATGGAGATCCAGTGCGTCATGAAAGTCACCACTCGCCAGTCAGTGCCGGCCGAAACATCGCTGCCTGTGCCTGAAGCTCCGCTCGCGGTCCGTCTACCTCGGCTTCTACTTTGGCTGACATTCTCAGCCCTAACCACGCTGGCCAACGCTTGGTCGCCCCGCCCTTGCCTGGCCCAATCCGCGGTACCCAGTCTTGAAAACACAACCGGCGGTCTTTCGGCCGCTCCTACCGGAGGTCCCGTCAACCTGCCCAAAGACGCAGGCCAATACTGGAAGACCTACGATCTGAGACCTTATACGAAAGAACTGACCACGGTCGATCGCCCGCATCAGGCCATCGTGGATTGGGTGCTGAGAGAAACCGGGACAGATGTCTGGTTCAGCGATCCGTTTGGCATTCTGAGCGCGGACAGGGAAACACTGCGCGTCTACCATAACGAACAAATGCACCAGATCGTCAGCGCTGTTCATGAGCGATTTGTGAACGGCACCACCGAACCACAGCTGTTCGGCCTGCGTCTGATGGCGGTAGGCAATCCCAACTGGCGCACGCGAGCCCATGCTCTGATGCGCAGCGTCCAAGCACAGTCACCTGGTATTAGCGCTTACCTGCTGCCAAAAGAAAACGCCGCCATTTTGCTGGCACAACTGCGAAGCCGAGTTGACTTCCGGGAACTCAACGCATCCGACGTGGTTGTCCACAACGGCCAAGCCCAGGTCCTGGAGCAATTGCGGGGTCGAAACTTTGTGGCTGATCTTCAACCCGCCCAGGCCGGCTGGCCTCCCTACGTCCCGGCCACGGGAGAGATTCGCGAAGGCTACCGTTTGCAGTTGAGTCCGCTGCTGAGCGTGGACAAGCAAAACGTGGATCTGATGGTCAAATGCGACATCGACCAAGTGGAAAGGCTGGCCAACGTCAATCTGGATTTGCCACTTTCCAACGGCCAGACTTACTCCGGGCAAATCAATGTTCCGCAAGTCGCCAGCTGGCGTCTGCACGAACGATTTCGTTGGCCCGCCGATCAAGTTCTATTGCTCAGTTGCGGAGTGGTTGCCCTGCCGCAGCAATACGACCCCACTCTGTTCGGACGCAGCACCGAGATGTTCGGCCTGAATCAAATCTTGCCAACTGCCGGTGCCAGGACGGACGCGTTGCTGTTCATTGAGTACCGCGGAAGTGCCACGGGCAGGGTACAGACGACCGACCCCGGCAGCAGAACCGCCCGTCCCACCAGCCCGCTCAGCCGCGGCCGCTACTGAGCCAGAGAGCTTGTCAGTTCTTGCTCCATGGGCAAAACTGGACATCCCCACGGGCTGCTTCCGTACACGCGGCCTGTCGTCTCAAGCTACATTTTCGCCCCCCGAGCAACATGGCCAGCCTGCGAAAGCGCGTCGTAATCACCGGATTCGGAATGGTCAGCCCTATTGGCTCGGACCCGGAGACCGTTTGGCAACATCTGCGAGATGGAGTGTCTGGTGTTCGGCCGGTGGAACGCATGGACTGCAGCGCATTGCCCTTCCGCTCAGGTGGCGAGGTCAAGGATTTCTCCGGCGACATCACCGACTATGGCCCCCTGAGTAAGCCCACCCAGCGCGCCATCAAGAAAAACATGAAGGTCATGTGCCGCGAAATCGAGATGGGGGTCGCGGCCTCGCAAAAGGCCCTCAGCCACAGCGGCTTGGGGGAAGACCGCAACCCCGATCGCTGCGGATGTCTTTTCGGCTGCGACTATATTCTGACCCGCCCGGAGGAATATGCAGACGGACTGCGTTCCTGCCGACAGGCATCGGCCGGGCAATTCCGCACCTCGGATTGGCCCACACACGGAATGCAACGCGTCAATCCCTTATGGCTACTGAAGTATCTCCCCAACATGCCCAATAGCCATGTTTCGATCTACAACGACTTTCGCGGTCCGAACAATGCCATTACCGACCGCGACGCCAGCATGAATCTGGCGATCAGCGAAGCGGCTTCCATTATTGAGCGCGGAGCGGCCGATGTGATGCTGGTGGGTGCCACCGGTACGCGCTTACATCCTTTGCGTACCTTGCACGTTTCGCTGACGGACCAACTGGCCAAGGAGCGACCTGACCCGGCCCAAATGGCCCGCCCCTTTGACCAGGACAGCGACGGCATGGTGGTCGGAGAAGGAGCCGGAGCCATCGTGCTGGAGTCCTTCGAGCATGCGACGGCAAGAAACGCCAGGCTGTGGGGAGAAATCATCGGCTGCGGCGCCGCCTGCGTTGGGACTTCGATATCCCCCGAGCATCTCACTCTGGCCTCGGAGCTGGCCCTCAGGAAAGCCCTGGAAGCAGCTGGAGATCGAATCCCCAGCTCTTGGCATGTTCACGCCCAGGGACTGGGGGATCCGCTTTCGGATCAAGCCGAATCGGCGGCTCTGAATCGTATTTTGTCCGAACAAAAAGATATTCCGGTGACAGCTGCCAAGAGCTACTTCGGCAATCTCGGAGCGGGCAGTGCCGCTGTCGAATTGATCTGCAGCTTGCTAGCTTTGGAACACCAGCAGCTTTTTGCCATCCAAAACCTGACAAAGCCACTGGAAGGAATTCGCTGGTCTCCCGCTACGCAAGCCTGTTCGCCCGGCAGCGGCTTTTTGCATAGCAGCTTCACGCTCCAGGGTCAGGCCTGTGGGGTCATGGTCGCGAGGGTTGATTCTTAGGACTTTTCACTGCCAAATTTGGGGCTTCAACAGCCGCAGATTGCGTTTGACACTCAGCCAAGGCCCCGATACGATTGATCGACTAGTGACCGAACCCGATCCCTCTGCGGATGGTTTTGTCGGCCGAAATTTTCTGACGTTCGGTGGAATTCGTTGATGCAGGTGTGATTCCTCATTAAACGCACGCCACGTTGTTGCCTAGCTGGCGCTCTCAAAACTGAGCCCTGTCGGTACGGGAAATCCGGCCGCAGGACGATTCCGCGGATTACTCGCTTCGACGAATGGCCGCATGAATCCATCTGAATTGCTCAGACTCGTTGATTCGCTTCACCGCGAGAAGAATATCGACAGCGAAATCGTTTTCTCTGCCATTGAATCCGCATTGGTGACTGCCGTACGTAGGTTTTCTGGCGAAGAGTCAGAGATCCAAGTGTCCATCAATCGCGATTCCGGTGACATCACCGCCGTGGTCGATGGGCAAGAACTTGACCAGGCAGAAATCGGTCGCATCGGCGCCCAAACGGCCAAACAGGTAATTATCCAAAAGATTAAGGAAGCGGAACGCGATTCGCTTCTGGATGAATTTCACGATCAAGTGGGTCAACTGGTAACCGGTACCGTACAACGCAGCGACCGAGGCGTAACAACGGTACAGCTGGGCAATATGGAAGCGATTCTGCCCCGCGGAGAGCAGATTTCGGGCGAATCCTACCATAATGGCGATCGCATTCGGGCCGTGGTCTACGAGGTCAAAGCCTCAGGAAACCGGGTCAAAGTCATCTTGAGCCGCACCAAACCCCAGCTGGTACAACGCCTATTTGAGCAGGAAATTCCGGAGATCGCCGAAGGCGTCATTGAGATCAAGGCGATCAGCCGCGAGCCCGGCCATCGCAGCAAAGTTGCGGTCAGTAGCTCCGATCAACGCGTCGACTGTGTCGGGGCTTGCGTGGGCGTTCGGGGCAATCGCATCAAGAATATCACGAGCGA
Organism: bacterium; assembly: GCA_024743355.1. Taxonomy (GTDB): domain Bacteria; phylum Planctomycetota; class Planctomycetia; order Pirellulales; family Pirellulaceae; genus Aureliella. The sequence continues at coordinate 13,875 of JANSWS010000005.1, read as the reverse complement.
ATTGGCGGGAGAACGCATCGATATCGTGCGTTGGAGCGATGATCCCATGGCTCTGATTCCGGCCGCCTTGCAACCGGCCGAAGTCGAACAGGTGCTGTTGTGCGACATGATCGGGCGAGCCATTGTGCTGGTCAAGGACGATCAACTGTCCCAGGCGATTGGCAAATATGGGCAAAATGTCCGCCTAGGCAGCAAATTGGTGGGCTGGGACATCGAGATCATGACCGCCGGCGAGCTGGAAGAGCAGATTGATCGAGCAGTCGGCGCCTTCATGGAATTGGAAGGAATGACCGACGAATTGGCACAAAGGCTAGTGGAACAGGGCTATTTGTCGTACGATGATCTTTCCGTAATTGAGCCGGATGCCCTCATGGAGATGGGCGGTATGACGGCTGAACAAGTCGACGCTATCGTCGAGCAAGCCGACGAAAAGGCCGAGGAAGCCGAAAGAGTCGCGGAAGAGCAGAAACGACTGAAGAAGGAACGCGAGCAAGCTGAGCAACTGGCCGCCAGTCAAGCCCCTGCCCCGACACCGGCGGCTGCCGTCGTGGAGGAACCACCGGCGGCAACGGAGCCTGAGGAAACTTCCGAAGCGGAAGGTGAACAGCAATCGGGCAGCGATGCAAGCGAAGGTGAAGATGATGGGAGCGACGGCAACGAGCCAGTCGCAGAACAAGTAGGTCAGGCTGAAACAATGCCTACCGGAAGTGCTCCAGAGGAAGCCATGGACAAGAATGATGCCACCGATCGGAATTAACTCTCTGGTCGGCAACAATTGCCTTACTTCCTCCGGGGATAGGGCAGCATGTCCGGGTCGACGTGACTCTCGCGAAGGGGGAACGTCCATGTAGATGACACTCCACGTGCGTAAAGTGGTCGTGTCGATACCCGGTTGCGTGTCACACACTACCACTTAATGATTTCAGAGGAAATTACTGCACGTGCCGAAACGCATCTACGCGTTAGCCAAAGAGCTAGCCATGGACAGCAAAGATCTTGTGAATCTTTGCAACAAGATTGGTATCACCAACAAGGGCTCTGCTCTTGCCAGCCTTGAGGATGATGAGGTTGCGCGAATCCAGAAGCATCTCGCCGGCGGAGAAGCCAAGGCTGAAGAGCCGCAGCCTACGGCTCCCAAAATCGAAGCCCCTATCCGGCCGAGCAATCCCCTAGCGGAGCGGTTATCGTCTCGACCTCGGGTTCTGGATGCTCCCAAGGCGAAGCCCAAGCGAGCGGAAGCTGCTCCAGCCAGTGCCCCGACCAAGGAAGAGGAGGCACCTACTCCTGTACCGGCCGCTGCGGAAGAAGCGCCTGCCGAAGTGGTTGCCGAGCCCGCCGAGGAAACTCCAGTAACACAGCCCACCCGCATTAGCCGCGAAGACTACATCGCACCGGCAGCAGCCAGTGTCCGCCGGGTCCGCAGTCTAGATCGCATCGGATCCGATAGCGACAAGTCAGACTCAGGCGAGGAAAAGAAGCGTCCAACCCAAAAACGCGAGCCGGTGATCAAGGTCGCCCGCATGCCAAAGGCAGACCAACCTCTGCCCAAGCCGAAGTCCAAAGAGCCTGCGCCCCAACGGCCCGAGATTCGCTTTACCAAGGACGACATCAGCGGCCAAAAGAAAGGTATGAAGGCTCCGGTGCAACAGCAGATGGAGCAGCAAGAAACGGAAGCGGTACGCGGCAAGGCTACCGGCGTGGGAGGATTGAAGAAATTCAAAGACGCCGCGGATCGAGCCAAGGGGCGACGCGATACGGAGGAAGAAGACGGCAAGGGAGGACGTAAGAAAGGCGCCGGAATCGCCGCAGCCCGAGCCGAAAGACGCCGCCGTGGGAAGATTCTGGACGGCGAAGATGATGGTCGGCCGCAAAGATCCGGAAGGCGTTTGGTTCGCAAGGGAACGAATACTGCGGCACCTCGCAAGGAGAAAGCTGTCTTGGAACTGCCATGTACCGTTCGTAGTTTCTCAGAAGCCGCCGGGGTTCCCGCTGGCCGCGTGGTTGGCACACTGATGCAAATGGGGCACGGCGTGACCATCAACTCCAACCTGGAAACCGATCTGGCCGAGTTATTGGCCATCGAATTGGGCGTTGAACTCGAGTTCCGTGAACCAGCCACGCTGGAAGAGGACTTGATCGATGCCATCGAAAGCCAAGAAGACTCGGAAGAATCTCTGGTCACACGACCACCCATCGTGACCTTCTTGGGCCACGTAGACCACGGTAAGACCTCTCTGTTGGACTACTTGATTGGAACTCGCATTGTGACCGGCGAAGCCGGTGGAATTACCCAGCACATCCGAGCCTACCAAGTGGAGAAAGACGGAAGAATCGTCTCCTTCGTCGATACCCCAGGTCACGAAGCCTTTACGGAAATGCGGGCCCGCGGTGCCAACGTAACCGATATTGCCGTGCTGGTGATCGCTGCGGATGACGGCATCATGCCCCAAACGGAAGAGGCCATCAGCCACGCCAAGGCCGCCGGAGTGCCCATCGTGGTCGCGCTTAACAAGGTCGACATTCCAGGCGTCGATACCAATCGCGTGCTCACGCAACTCACCGAGTACGAGCTGACGCCCAGTGAATGGGGTGGGGACGTGGAAGTCGTCCGCACCAGTGCCATCACCGGAGAGGGCATGGACGAATTGCTCGAAACACTGCTGACGGTCGCCGAGCTGCATGACTACAAAGCAAATCCAGACCGGCCGGGAGTCGGTGTGTGCCTGGAATCGGAGCAAGCTTCCGACAAGGGTGTGATCGCCAAGGTCGTGGTGCAGAATGGTACCCTGAATGTCGGCGACGTCGTGCTCTGCGGAACCAGCTACGGTCGCGTGAAGGCGATCTACGATACGTTGGACCGCAATCGACAATTGAGTTCCGCCGGACCATCCATGCCGGTCAACATCACCGGTCTGGACACGGCTCCCGGTGCGGGTGACCGTTTCTACGTGCTGGAAGACATCGCACAAGCTCGCGAATTGGCAGAGGCTCGCTCCGATGCTTCACGCGCCGAGTCCCTCTCGGGAACGTCTCCCAAGGTTTCCTTCGAAGCCTTCCAGGATCTGTTGCAAACAGGCAAGCTGGGCAAGGTCGAGGAGAAGGTAGAACTCAACCTGATCATCCGCGCCGACGCCCGCGGCAGCTTGGAAGCCATCGAAAAGGAACTCAGCAAGATTATCCATCCCGAAGTCGAGATCCGCACCTTGCAAAAGAGCGTTGGTGGAATCACAGTCGCGGATGTGACTTTGGCCTCGGCATCCAAAGCCGTAATTGTCGGCTTCAATGTCATACCAGATGAAAACGCGCGTTCGCTGGCCGACGACAGGAACGTCGAGATAAGGAGATACGACATCATCTACAAATTGGCTGAGGACATTAAGGCCATTATCGAAGGCCGCCTGCGTCCAGAAGAGCGAGTTGTGGAACTCGGTCGGGCCTTGGTTAAGACCGTGTTCAACATCAGTCGTGTGGGAGCCGTTGCCGGATGCTATGTAGCCCAAGGGCAAATCGAACGCGGTTGTAGAATCCGGGTCAATCGCGATGGACGTACCATTGGCGACTACGGATTGGATTCACTGAAGCGGCATAAGGATGATGTCAAAGAAGTTCCGCGAGGCATGGAATGCGGCATCAAACTGGCAGGCTTCAACGACCTCAAACAAGATGATGTGCTGGAAGCCTATCGCATCGAAGAGGTTGCCCGCAAACTTGACTAAAACCGCTGCATCAACCGCTGATCTGCTCGGGCCAGCCGATTATCCAACCAGGTAAAATCTGGCGGCCCGCAAGCTCCCAATATTCGTCTTCGCAAATTTCCTGACGTCTTTCGCAGCAGCCCTTGAGACGTTGAGATAGCCCTTAACTCAGCCTGTAACTCCGTCATGCCCAGTCGTCGATTACTGAAAGCCGCAGAAGCCATCCGCGAAGTTGTCAGTATGGCTATTTTGACCGAGTTGCGCGATCCACGGGTGCAAAACGTGACGGTAACCGGCGTCGATGTGGCGCCTGACATGAAATCCGCAAAAGTCCTGGTATCCATTATGGATGACGAGCCGAAGCAGCAGCTGTGCCTGAAAGGTTTGCGCAATTCGGCGGGCTTTCTGCAATCAAAAATTGCCCAACGGATCGATACCCGCTATACACCCAGACTCACTTTTGAGATTGACGAAGGCGTCAAAAAGAGCCTCGAAGTCGGACGCATCCTGCAGGAGATCGCTCGAGAACGCGAGCAGCGCGAGGCCCAACAGCAGACAGCGGAAGAATCACCTTCCCAGCCTTCGGAGTAGTGCTGGCTTTCCTCGACTGAAGAAACACGCTCCTCGCTCCGAACATGTACTAGACACACCTGGAATTCAATACGTAGAGAAATATGAGCGCCAAGAATCGCGGTGACCGTATCCAATTGCTTCACAAGGTTGTTCTGAAACACTTTACGCCCTCGCGAGCCCCCAATGATCGCAGCGTTTTGGAACACATGATGTATGCCTGCTGTCTGGAAGATGCCACCTATGAACAGGCCGACGAGGCATTTCATCGCTTGCAAGATAGCTTCTTTGATTGGAACGAGATTCGCGTAACCACCATCAGTGAACTCGGCGAAACGCTGAGCAGCTTGCCGGATCCTCATGCCGCCGCCGTGCGCGTCAAAAAGAATCTTCAGTCGCTGTTCGAAAGCCGTTACAGCTTTGAGATCGACGATATGATCAAGATGAATCAGGGCAAAGCCGTCCAGGAGCTGGAACGACTTTCGGGTATGACCAAATTCGTACTCGGCTACGTTGTCCAGAACGCGTTGGGCGGACACGCCATCCCTGTCAGCAACTCGATCATGGACGTGCTTCTAGCCACGGAAATCGTTTCCGAATCGGAAGCCGAGAAAGGCTTGGCTCCAGGTCTGGAACGGACGGTACCCAAGACCAAGGGCGCCGATTTCGCATCCTGTCTGCACCAGCTGGCCATCGCCGCGGCCCATTCGCCGGGAAGCAAACAGGTAAAGGCCATCCTAAAAGAAGCCGGAGCGACCGCGAAGAAAGAAGCGGCACCCGCCAAAAAGACAGCCAAGCCGAAGGCCGCTACCAAGGCTGAGAAGAAAACCGCTGAGCCCAAGACCCAGCAACCCGCGGTGAAGAAGAGTGCCAAGAAGGCCCCCACCAGCAAGAAATCGGCAGCCAAGAAAAAGGCTGCTCCCAAACCGGTCAAGAAAAGTGCCAAGGCTAGCACCAAGTCATCCACCAAGCGAAAACCACGCTGAATTTGCGGAGCACTAGAATCTCATGGCGGGCCATTCCCACTGGGCTGGAATCAAACACAAGAAAGCTCTCGTTGATTCCAAACGCAGCAAGCTCTGGTCGAAACTCTCAAAGGCCATCATCGTCGCCGCCAAGATGGGAGGCGGTGACCCGGACGCGAACGTACGACTACGAAACGCAATTCAAGAAGCCAAGTCGCTCAGCTTGCCCAAGGATAATATTGAGCGGGCAATCAAAAAGGGCACGGGCGAATTGGATGGCGGCAATGTGGAAGAAACCGTTTACGAAGGCTACGGCCCCGAAGGCGTTGCCGTCATGTGCGAGATCATGACCGACAACCGCAATCGTACCGCCCCAGAAATCCGCAAGATTTTCGACGTTCATGGCGGGAGTCTGGGGGCAACGGGTTGCGTGGCTTATCTGTTCGAGCGACGCGGATTAGTTGGCATCGACCGCGATTGCTGTAGCGAGGAACGGATGATGGAAATAGCCCTCGAGAACTCGGCCGAAGATGTGGAAACGCTCGAGGATCGCTACGAAATCTATACCTCGCCGGAGAATCTCTCGCAGCTGGCAGCGGCTTTTGAGCAAGCCCAGATTGTCATGGCCGTGAACGAAGTCGTTCGCATCCCGCAGACTACCGTTGACGTCAACGAGGATACGGCACAAAAAATCCTCAAATTGCTGGAAACCCTGGAAGATCACGATGATGTCCAGAATGTTTCCAGCAATCTCAACTTTGATAACGCCTCGGTGGCCAAACTTCTCAACAGCTGATCGGCGTGGCAAGTTGATTGAAAACCACAGACCCAACGATCTGCGGTTGCTCTTAAACCGCGTTGGGCTCTTCCGTCATCGAATCGGCGGAAGCGATCCGATTAATGGCATTCAGCATGGCCAGCACGGTTGCCTCCACTGTGTCGGTGGACACGCCCAGCCCCTTGAAGGTCTTCCCCTTGTGCTCGACTTCCAACTGCACCTCGCCCAAGGCATCTCGCCCCAGTGTGGCGCTGCGGACACGGTAGTCTTTGCACACGACTTGATATCCCGTGATGCCCTCCACGGCCCAGAAAGCCGCGTCGATCGGGCCATCGCCCTGTTCAACTTCCCGCGTGAACTCCTGCCCGTCGTGTCGCAGCGTCAGGCTGACTTTCGGCGGCCGGTTGGAACCGCTGGCTACCTCGAAGCGAACCAGACTCCAAGCCTCATCAATCTTGCCTGAAATCTCCTGCTGGATGAGCGCTACGATGTCTCCGTCGTAGATTTCCTTCTTCTTATCCGCCAGGGCTTTGAAATTCTCAAAAACCAACTGCAGCTGCTCGCCGCTGATGTGAAAGCCCAGGGCACGCGCGCGATCCGCCAAAGCAGCCCGTCCACTGTGTTTACCTAGCACTAAGTCTGTCTTGGCAAAACCCACATCTTGCGGCCGCATGATTTCGTAGGTGCTCTTCTCCTTGAGCATCCCATCTTGGTGAATACCCGATTCATGGGCAAATGCATTGCGTCCAACGATCGACTTGTTCCGCTGCACCTCCAAGCCGGTAATCTTGCTTACCAGGCGGCTGGTGGGAACCAGTCTTTCGCTATGGATGCCCGTTTCGCAGTGATAAAACTCGCGTCGGGTCTTCATGGCCATGACGACCTCTTCCAACGCGCAGTTTCCAGCCCGCTCGCCAATTCCATTGATGGTGCATTCGACCTGGCCACACCCAGCCTCCACGGCTGCCAGTGAATTTGCCACCGCTAGCCCCAAGTCGTCGTGACAGTGAACGCTCAACACGGCACGATCAATGTTGGGGACCCGATTCAACAGCAATTCAATCCGCTCGAACATTTCGCGGGGTGTCGCGTAACCCACCGTGTCCGGAATATTGATCGTTGTCGCACCGGCATTGATGGCCGCTTCCACGACGCGACATAGGAAGTCATGCTCGGTACGAGCCGCATCCTCCGGAGAAAACTCGACGTCATCGCAGAAGCCAACGGCCAGCTCGACTCCTTGCACGGCTCGCTGCACGATCTCGTCTTGAGACATCCGCAGTTTGAACTCTCGATGAATGGCGCTGGTTGCCAGAAACACGTGGATCCTCGGTCTTTCGGCCCCCTTGAGGGCATCCCAGGCCCGCTCGATGTCGGCCGTGTTGCATCGCGCCAAGCCGCAGATGGAGGCCCCACGAATGGTGTTGGCGATCTCGCGAACGGATTCGAAATCTCCTGGAGATGCGATGGGAAAACCCGCCTCAATGATGTCGACTCCCAGATCGGTGAGAGCCTGAGCGACCTCCAGTTTCTCTGCAAAATTCATGCTCCCACCAGGAGACTGCTCACCGTCTCGCAAGGTGGTATCAAAGATCCGAATTTGCCTGACAGATTCATTGGAGTTCATCGTTCATCCAAGCTTTCTAAGGGTCACTGTAAAAAAGTTGGCAAATCGTGCTCAATTGTTTGGGCTCAATTTTTAGGGCTCAAATTGGCATCTGCCAGGTGACACGACGGCATGCTTCGAGGTGATTTGATACGAAAAAACCCCGAAGCTCGTCGAGCGCCGGGGTTTGGATCTGCCGATCTGAATGTGCGTAAGTCGAACCCCTAACGCTCGCCAAGTGCGAGCGGTAGCAACAAGAGATCGCTGAGCAAAATCACAGCGGGCAGACTTGTATACGTGTTCGACATAGCAGTAACGGTAGCCTTTGATTTCAGCAGCGTCAAGTCAATAGTTGAAAAGTTTCCTCACGCTGAACTTCACGCCTGAACTTCATGGACCAATATCTGGTTGTGGGCGTTGTCGACGATACCTGTGCCTGTAACGAAAACAACGGTGTCACCGCCGTGCAACATTTCGTGTTGCTTGCCCCATTTTGAAATGACTTCTATCAGATGAGCGGTGTCATCGAAGTGCTCGACATAAAAAGGCATGATGCCCCAGAAAAGACACATCCGACGCAGGGTCTCCGGAATACTGCTGATGCCGAGCGTGGGAATGAAATTGCGCTGCTTGGATTTGACCCAGGCAGTCCCGCCGGTCTTGCTGGCCACAACCACCAGTTTAGCGCCAATCGCCTGGGCAATGCTAGCTGCGCTGTAGGTCACTGCCGAAGTAATGGGCTCGCTCGGGTCAAAGACCTTGGCGACTTTATCGGAGGGCTGATCAATCAACATGCGTTCGGTGTGCTTCATGATGCGATTCATCATGGCGACGGCTTCCACCGGATAGTTTCCGATGGCGGTCTCTCCGCTCAACATGCAAGCGTCCGCGCCGTCCAGTATCGCGTTGGCCACGTCGCTGGCTTCCGCACGAGTCGGACGTCGGTTTTCGTGCATGCTTTCCAGCATCTGAGTGGCCACGATGACCGGCTTTAGCTTCTGACGACAGACTTGAATGATCCGTTTTTGTTCGACGGGCGTCCTGGCCACGTCGATCTCGACGCCCAAATCGCCTCGGGCCACCATAATTCCATCCGCGGCCTCAACAATTTCATCCAGACAATCGAGCGCCTCGCGTTTCTCAATTTTTGCTATCACCAGAGCATTCGATTCCAGCGATGTTAGAAGATCTTTCAAGGAACGAACATCCTGGGCGCTCCGCACGAAACTCAAGCTGATAAAGTCGATTCCTTGCCGAGCTCCCCACATCGCGTATTCCACATCTTTGGGACGCATGGCCGAGACGCTTAGGGTGACGCCAGGAAGATTGATACCCTGGCGACTTCGGATGGTACCGGCGGTCAGAACTCGGCAGCGAAAACTATCCGCTCGCTTCTCCAGCACTCGCAAGCCAATGGTGCCATCTGCGAGCATAATACGATCATCGGCCTGAACTTCATCGATCAGTTTGGGATAGTTGCTGCACAGCTGATGAGCCTCGCCGACCTGGTCTCCGCGGATGAACTCCAGTTCGTCACCGATATCGACTTCCAACGGATCTTGAAACAGCTGTCCGAGTCGGATTTTAGGTCCAGCCAGATCCAGCAAACAGGCGACGGGAAAGCCCGTAGCTTCCCGCGCCTGCTGGATCTTGGAGACCCAAGCCTCAAAATCCGCCTGCGTTCCGTGGGCAGCATTGATGCGAAACACATCCACTCCCTGCTCCACCAGCTTGATGAGCGTCTCAAGCTCGCTACATGCGGGACCGACCGTAGCGACAATTTTCGATCGGGCTTCATCCAAGTGGGGACGGGCGGGTAGCATTCTGATACTCGATGTATTCGGGTCGATGGATTGGTGTTTGGGACGCGTTTTATGGCGGAGACAGACTGCTGTGCTTTGCAGCTATCCGAAAACCATTAGCCGCATTGGCGTTAGCCGCGGTTCTCTTAGGTTTTCTAACAGGTTCCTAGTGAGCCGAACCATGATTCTGCGAAAGGCGAATTACGGGCCACCTATCAGCGGCTGTCGAATATTTGGTCTATCGTATATCCCTTGATAGTTGTGATCCAAACCCGACTCTTCCGCTGGACGCCGACGGGCTTTCGGAGAAAGATGCTCACGGTTGTACCGAATTCGTGACCTTTCTTGTAGTCTGGATCATTCCTCCCATTGTCTCGACGTCCCGCGAGCTGAATTATGCCCAGTCACTTACGCCAAAAGCCTTGGAAACAAAAAACGGCTGTGGTCTGCGGTGCGAGCAATGGTCTGGGGCGAGCTATGGCTGTCGAGTTGGCCAACGGTGGCGTTGGGAAACTCGCATTGCTGGCTAGGGATGCCCAAAAACTGGAAACGTTCCGCAATACACTTCTGGCCTCCGCTCCCAACTGCCAGCTGACGGCAGTGCCCTGTGACGTGCTCGACCGACAACAGCTTGAACAGAGGGTGCAACAGATCCAAAGCGAATTCGGCGGGGTAGATCTTGTTTTGAACGCGGTCGGCCAGAGCGATCGTGGGACCATTATGGATCTGCAGCTGGATAATCTTCAGAGGCTGTGGGAAATGAACCTGGTTTCCAGCTTGAATGTGTTGCAGTGTTTTCGTCCCGCGTTGCGACCTGACCGCAGCACCTTGGTATTGATCGGCTCGCTGGCCAGTCTTTTCGCGCCCCGATTTCTCGGCGGCTATGCCATTGCCAAGCATGCCTTAGCGGCGTTGGCACAGCAAGCTCGCTTGGAACTGGCCGTGGACGGGATACATGTGATGCTGGCTTGTCCGGGTCCCATTCGGCGTAGCGATGCCGGAGAACGCTACTCTTCGGTGCACCATAGAGATCTGCCGGCAGAGGCGATGCAGCCCGGAGGAGGCGCACGAGTCAAAGGACTTGATGCCCAGCGTTTGGCTGGTGAGATCCTTTACGCCGCAGCCCTCCGCAAGCGAACCATCATCCGTCCGCGTCGTGCTAGAATATTGCTCGCAGCCGCCGCCATTTCTCCTCGGCTGGGCGATTACCTGTTGAAAAAGAACAGCAGCTGATTAAACAGCGCTATGCATCGGAGATGAAGCCTGTGCACTCACGACGATTACTCTCCGCCTCGGCTCGAGGCCTGCTCTTTCTGACATTCATAGGCCAAACAATCGGGCTGTTGACACTCCGCTCGGCGGCCGCCCAACCCAACTTGATCGTGATTTTTTGCGATGATCTGGGATATGGCGACCTGAGTTGTTTCGGGCATCCATCGATCCGCACTCCCGAGTTGGACCGCATGGCCAGCGAGGGCATGCGCTGGCTGCAGTTTTATTCTGCGGCCCCCGTTTGCACCCCCAGCCGCGCCGCCTTAATGACGGGGCGTCTACCGCTGCGAAACGGTATGTGCAGCAATCAGCGGCGGGTACTCTTTCCGGATTCCAACGGCGGACTGCCGGCCGAGGAAATCACCATCGCCGAAATGCTGCGTGATGCCGGCTACCGTACGGGCTGCGTTGGCAAGTGGCACCTGGGGCATCTACCTCAGTACCTGCCTACTGAGCACGGCTTCGACTCCTATTTTGGCATTCCCTATTCGAATGATATGGACCGGGTCGCATCCGCCCCCTCGGGAAAGCTCGCGATCACGGAACCCAAAAGCGAGTATTTCAACGTCCCGCTGATGCGCGACAAGCAGGAAGTGGAGCGTCCTGCCGATCAGACGACGCTGACACGCCGCTATACCGAGGAAGCCATACGCTTCATCAAGGAGCCATCAGAACAGCCATTCTTTCTGTATTTGGCCCACTCCATGCCGCATGTCCCGCTTTTTCGCAGTTCTGAGTTTGCGGACCGCAGTCGACGCGGGCTGTATGGCGACGTCGTTGAGGAGATCGATGACAGCGTTGGACAGATCTTGAAAGTGCTCCGTGACGAGCAACTCAGCCGGAATACACTGGTGGTCTTCACCAGCGACAATGGACCTTGGCTTTCCCAGGCAGACCATGGCGGATCGGCGGGGCTTCTCCGCGAAGGAAAAGGTACAACCTGGGAAGGCGGAATGCGAGAGCCGACCATTATGTGGTGGCCGGGCACCATCGCCGCCAATCAGGCGACATTGGAGCTGGGCTCCACGATGGATCTGATGGCGACCTTTGCCACCCTCGCCGAAGCCGAGCTGCCCCGCGATCGGCGGCTCGACAGCTACGATCTGACCGCGGTGCTGCGGGGTAGCGGTAACAGCCCGCGGGAAACACTATTTTACTACCGCGCCTATGAACTGATGGCAGTTCGCATGGGCCCCTGGAAGCTGCACTTGCAAGAACACGGATCCTACGGCAGCGAACCCAAAAAACTTACGAAATTGGACAAGCCCAAGCTCTACCACCTGGAGCATGATCCCGGCGAGCGTTACAACATGGCTTCCAGTCAGCCTGGGACTGTTCAACAGATCCAGTCTCTGATCGATCTGCATCGTGCGGATCTCCAACCGGCAGACACCCTGCTGGAACATTAATCTCCTAATCCTCTTCAAGCCAAGTTTGCACCATGTACTTTCCTGAAATCAACCGCATCGAATACGAGGGCCCGCAAAGCAAGAATCCTCTGGCCTTTCGCTGGTACAATCCGGACGAAATGGTGGAAGGAAAATCCATGCGCGATCACATGCGCTTTAGCGTCGTCTATTGGCATACGATGCGCGGCGATGGCAGCGACCCTTTTGGGGTTGGAACCGCCGTACGCCCTTGGGAAGACGGTACGGACAGCGTCGACAATGCCTTGCGTCGCGTGGAGGTTGCCTTCGAGATCTTCGAAAAACTGCAAGCCCCCTTCTACGCCTTTCATGATCGCGATGTGGCCCCCGAAGGCAGCAGCTTGGCCGAATCCCACGCGAATTTTGAGCGGGTTGCCAAATCGCTGAAGGAGCACCAGCAGAAAACGGGCATTCAATTGCTGTGGGGCACCGCCAATCTGTTCAGCAATCCGCGGTACATGCACGGTGCCGCCACCAGCTGCAATGTGGATGTGTTTGCCTATGCCGCGGCACAAGTCAAGAAATGCCTGGAAGTCACCAAGGAGCTTGGCGGCCAGAACTACGTTTTCTGGGGTGGCCGCGAAGGCTATCAGAACCTCTACAACACCGACATGCAGCGGGAATTGGATCATCTTGCCCGCTTCTTTCATATGGCTGTCGATTACGCCAAGCAAATCGGCTTTAGCGGACCCTTTCTGATCGAGCCCAAACCCAAGGAACCCACCAAGCATCAATACGATTCCGATGCTGCAGCCTGCCTGAACTTCTTGCGGGCCTACGATCTAATGCCTTACTTCAAGCTCAACTTGGAAACCAACCACGCCACCCTGGCTGGTCATACGATGATGCATGAGCTCGACTACGCGGGCCACCAAGGAGCTTTGGGATCGATCGACGCCAACACGGGCGACCTGTTGCTCGGCTGGGACACCGATCAATTCCCCACGGACTACTATTTGACCACCCAATGCATGCTGGCCATTCTCAAGCACGGCGGCCTGGGAAGCGGTGGTGTCAATTTCGATGCCAAGGTCCGCCGCGAAAGCTTCGAACCAATCGATTTATTCCACGCGCACATCGGCGGCATGGATGCATTTGCTCGAGGTCTCAAGATTGCCGCAGCCATTCGAGCCGACGGCGAACTGAGTAGCTTTGTCCAACAACGATACAGCAGTTGGGATGGCGAATTGGGACAGAAGATCGAGAGTGGTCAATCCAGCCTGGCCGAACTGGAAGCCTACATGATGCAAAAGGGTGAGGCGCAGCCCAATACCAGTGGTCGCCAAGAAATGCTTGAGAACTTGATCAATCGCTATCTATAGCTGCGAGCCCAGGGCGACACTCTGCGGCTACGCCATGGGTTTGGTGCGCCCTTGCAGGGCTTATCTGTGTGGGATTGGCTGCGATCCCAGGGCGACGCTCTGCGGCTGCGCCGCGACGCTCTGCCCTGGGCTGATATGTAAGTGGCCCTTCAGGTAGGGCTGTAAAGCAATTTGACATTAGATATACAAGCACGCAGCGCAAGCAAGTGTGTACCTCGATGGCGACTGATACTTACTCGCTGACGCGTACTTGCATTTTCGGGTGAGCCCGCTCGAACCCAATGCTTAACAGCGTCGCCGGGGTTGCACGTTGCGATAACACGCGGACGAACGTTGGTGATGGCCCGCACTTGGAGTGTTTCTGAGTCCGCAACATCCTTGCACGGCCGGGGCCTTGTGCGCGGTGGTCGCCCAAAGGCCTACCGCCGCACTACCCCA
>JANSWS010000624.1 GCA_024743355.1 bacterium | reverse complement strand
CCAGCGCTGAAGTGTTTCGTGGGGCTGGATATTTTACGGCCATGACCGGCAAATGGCACTTGAATCAGGAGCCAACCGACTTTGGATTTGAACGCTATTTCGGGCATTTGAGCGGAGCTTGCAATTACTTCCGCGGGGACAAGACCTTTCGCCTGAACGGGCAGCCCTGGACGGTTCCTGAACAAGGCTTTTATACCACGGTTGCCAACGTTGATTTTGCACTCGATTTTCTGTCGGAAGCCCGTCGCGCCGATCAGCCTTGGTATCTCTACGTGGCCTTCAATGCACCGCATGCTCCCTTGCAAGCTCTGCCGGAAGACTACCACAAGTATGCGGGGCGTTACGACCTAGGTTGGGATGCAATCCGCCAATCGAGATTTCGCAGGCAGCAAGAGCTGGGCGTGTTGGAGCCGGGAGTTGAGGCCTGTCCTCGCCCCGATCATATTCCGAGTTGGGATTCGCTGAGCGAGCCCCGAAAGCGATTCGAGTCCAAGCGTATGGCAACCTTGGCAGCCATGATTGATCGCGTAGATCAAGAGATCGGGCGAATCGTCTCCAATCTCCGAGAGACTGGGGAACTGGAAAACACGATTATCTGGTTTGTGTCCGACAACGGGGCTTGTCCCTATGATCGCATCAGCCAGGGAGTGGAAGCCGAGCCAACATCTGCGGATGTGACCTACAGCGACTCGACGGGTTGGGCCTGCGTTCGCAACACACCTTTTCGCTTCTACAAACAAAATCAATTTGAGGGTGGCATTGCGACTCCCGCGATTGTGCACTGGCCCGCGGGACTTAAGTTGCCAGCAGGATCGATGGAGCGGACTCCGGCGCATTTGATTGACATTCTTCCCACCCTGACGGATATCGCCGATCTGGAAATTCCTCAGGCCTGGCCAGGTCGTGAATTGCGACCCGTATCGGGTATTTCGTTGCGACCCGTTTTGGAGGGCGGTCAACTCTTGCGACCTGAACCTCTGCATTTCCTATTCGCGGCTGACCGAGCGATTCGCGACGGGCATTGGAAAGCGGTCAGCTTCCGCAGCGGCCCTTGGGAACTCTACGATCTTGAGCGAGATCGAACGGAGTTGCATGACCTGAGCAAACAAAATCCCCAGCGGCTGGAGTCCCTGGTTCAGCAATGGCAGGACATGGCCCGCGACGTTTTGCACGCCGACAGGCAGGCAATGCGTCCCGTCAACAACGATTTTCGCGGGTACAGTCATCCAGAGTGGACCGATTTTTCGAGCGACCCAGTGGAAGGACGCAGAGGCAATGGAAAAGGGGGCAATGGAAAAGGGGGCCATGGAACAGGGGGAAATGCAAGGGCGGACAATGCGAAGAGGGGCAATGCCAGAAGATCACGCTAGCGGTAGCATGTTGGGATTTGCGTCATCCAGGCAACGTTGCCCGATGCTATCTTCGAGATCGTCAACTCGTTTCATGATGGTGAAGTCTTGCCAAGCCTGTCATTCCGCGGAATCGTACCGCCATTAGTAACCCCACTTGCCGCTCGCGACCAACTTGATGTGGAGGGTCTGGAGCGGTTGCTGGAGCACGTAATCGCCGGCGGAGTCTCGGGTGTTTTCATTCTGGGCACTACCGGCGAGGCCCCGAGTTTGTCCTACCGACTGCGTCGAGAAATGATTACTCGAACGGTCGAACGGGTGGCGGGCCGCCTGCCGGTATTGGTGGGAGTTACGGACACTGCCTTTGTCGAGTCGGTGGAACTTGCCAAGTTCGCGGCCGAAGCTGGGGCTGACGCAGCAGTTCTGACCACCCCCTATTACTTTCCCGCCGGACAGACCGAGTTGACGGCCTATGTGCAGAACATCACGCCGCTGATCCCCCTGCCGCTGATGCTATACAACATGCCTGGATTGACCAAGGTCTGGTTTGAAGTCGACACGCTACGAAGTCTTTCCGAAATCCAGTCGATCATTGGGGTCAAGGACAGCAGTGGTGATTTGAATTATTTTCGTCAACTTTGCGATCTCAAATCGTTGCGTCCCGACTGGTCAATCCTGCTGGGCCCCGAGGCATTGTTGGCCGACGCAATTCGTTTGGGTGGTGATGGTGGCGTAAGTGGTGGAGCCAACATTGCACCGAAGCTGTTCGCCGATTGTTACCGAGCTTTGGTGCAGGGGGATCAGGCAGCCGCTGACTTATGCTGTCGCCGCATCGAAACATTGCAACAGATCTACGAAATCGGCAAGTATGCCTCGCGGTACATCAAGGCCACCAAGTCAGCTCTTTCACTGCTGGAAATCTGCAGTGATCTGCCCGCCGATCCATTCAATCGATTTCTTGCACCGGAGCGTGCAAGGGTTCGAGTTGTGCTGGAAGAGTTAGGGCTCTTGTAGCCAGTACGTACCGCCTGCCGGGTGGTTCGTCGCGTTTGAGTCCGCTTGGCAAGTAGTGCCTGGCGGTAGCGAGTGTTTCCGCTGAAACGGTTTGCCGCGATTTCCACGGCTCGGACTCTTTATAGGAGACACTTGTTGGCTGAGCCGTTTTGCTTCGGTGACGTCTGAGGACAGCCAGGTCGCCACTCGGCAAGTGGGACTTACTTTGCGTCGTGCAGCAAGTACGTACCGCCTGCCGGGTGGTTCGTGGCGTTTGAGTCCGCAGGCAAGCAGTGCCTGGCGGTAGCGAGTGTTTCCGCTGAAATGGGTTGGCAGCGATTTCGACGCGGCTCGGATTCTGCATTGGAGACACTTGTTGGCCGAGTCGTAGCGCTGGGGTGAAGCCTTGGCGCTGTTCAGGTCGCCACTCGGCAAGTGGGACCTACTTTGCGTTTTGCAGCCAGTACGTACCGCCTGCCGGATGGTTCGTCGCGTTTGAGTCCGCTTGGCAAGTAGTGCCTGGCGGTAGCGAGTGTTTCCGCTGAAACGGTTTGCCGCGATTTCCACGGCTCGGACTCTTTATAGGAGACACTTGTTGGCT
>JANSWS010000167.1 GCA_024743355.1 bacterium | reverse complement strand
CGTAATTTGGCGTTCACTCGAAACCCTCCGTTGAGTCGGTAGATTGAAGTCTTGGTAACCTCCAATACACCCATAAAACGCCGAGGGTTTTCGAGTTTTTCTCTTTTTTCTAAATCAGGCGCTCGCTTGATTGAGGCCTAGCGCAAGGCGGACAACCGAGCACGGTGCGACACCGTCGGCGGGAATTCAACCTTCCGGACGCTTTGATGGCTGAACGTCTCTACGGCAAACGCGTGGCAACTCTCAACTGCAGCACACACTAGTGACTTTTTGCTCTCGATCGTGCCGCTTGCCAAATCTAGATGCTGGACTGGGAGCAGCCATCGGCTTTCAAGAAGGATTTCGAGCGAGCTGCCCTTCGCTTTTTGCAAAAACGCTATTGCGGCAAACATGCCATAACCGATATGTTCGGTTAACCAAATTTGGTTAATCAAATGTGGAGGTGTCATGGTAAGACCATCGAAAGAGATGACCGAGCGCGAGCTGGAGGTCATGCATGTCTACTGGGAACATGGCGAGTTGACCGCCAACGAGGCTCGTGATTGCCTGGCTGAAAGCGGCGTGGATCGAGCGTATCCCACCGTTGCGAACCTGGTGCGGATTTTGGTTGATAAAGGGTATCTCCGTCCAACGAATGACCAGCGCCCCTATCGCTACGAGCCGATTCGATCTTTCGCTGAAGTTTCCAGTGGCTTTATCGGTGACTTGGTCAAACGCGTCTTTCAAGGTTCGCGGGAACAGATGCTCGTGCATCTTTTTGGCAGGCAGGAATCACTTAGCGACAAAGAACGCGAACTTCTCCGATCCATTCTGCGGCAAGACAGGGATGCGAGCGACGATTCGTCCGCGAAGAAGAAGGGAGCACCGTGATGAATGAGATCCTGTGGTCGATTTTTACCCTTAGTATTCAAGTCAGCCTTCTGGCTGTAAGCGCTATGATGCTTGCTCGATGGATTCGACCATCCGCAAACGCGCAGAGGTGGTTAGCCTGTAGCGGACTGCTAGTCATCGCCGCCTTGACGGCTATAGCCTTTCTGCCGACTCCGAAATGGTCATGGCATTGGGCGTTTTTAGCTGATGCGTCACCGGTCAGCCAATCGGATTCTATGAGCGGCCCTACGCAATCAGCTCATAAGGACAGCCGGCCACCATCCCACATCGCCCGTCTGGATCTAGCGCATGCGGGGTCGGTCTTGGGGCAAATGCTGGTCAGCAAGGATCTACAACCACCAGCCCGCTCGCTGCCCATGTTTGGAATCGCCGTGGCGATTCTGGTTGGGCTGGGGGTATTCCGGTTTGTAATTGCGTTTTCTTTCTCACGACAGATTCTGAATCAGAGCCGGGGCATACGCTGCCCCAAGCTGCTGGCGGCTGCCGAGCGAGCCTCTACGTATTTGGCGATTCGACAATTCGAATGCCGCGAGAGCTCCGTGATATCGGATGCGGCCGTTGTCGGCGTGATCCGGCCCCGTGTCATACTTCCCACGCAATGGCGGTTGTGGACAGACACCGAGCTGGCATCCGTGATGGCTCATGAAGCAGCCCACTTGGCCAACCGTGATTCACTGTGGCGTCTGTTCGCATGCGTGGTAGAGACCGTTCACTTTTACAATCCGCTCGTCCGCCTGCTCACACGCCACCTGGCATTCACGCAAGAGCTCGCGGCAGACAAATTAGCCTCGTCGCTGGTCGGGAATCAAACGTACGTCCGTAGCTTGTCGTCATTGGCCTTAAGCCGTGATGCAGCAACTCGCAATCACAGTGCTGGAATGAATCCAGTTTTCTCAGGTTATTTGATCAAGAGGATCGAAATGTTGAGCAACCCCCAAACTCGGATGCACACAGAATGGTGGGCATCAAAATTTGTCGTCGCTGGTGCCATGCTTACCTTTGGGTGTCTGGGCTATGTCGCTCGTTCCTTTGCTTCACCGCAGGAAAACAGCCAAACTCAGACGCGGCCAGCGACTGAGCAGAGTGATGCGGCGGCGACGCGAATCGCCTCAAGAAAAATCCAACAATCTGGCAAGCCAAGCCCGGTGGCGGGAATGTTCCATCGCGAACGAACCGACCCAGATGAGGTGCCCGAAAATGATGAGGGTTTGCTGAAAGTGCGATTTGACGATCTGTACGAAAACTTCGAAACGGACGTTCTTCGGCACCTGGTAAATTCGGCCATCGCAGCGCAATTGATGACTTCCTTCAACAGCCCCCAACTGCCAGCATTCGATGTCGGGCGTGTGGAACTGCTACTGGGAACCTGTCAGCTTGGCCTGGCCTATGATGCGACGAAGCCTGAGAAGAGAAATTCGATCATCCTGGGCATGGATGCGGCTGAATTTCGTCTGGACGGACCAGTCGACTTAGCGGCGTGGATGGCAGAGTATGTTCCCGGAGCCAAGGAAATACCGGGTGACGGAATCCGCAAGTTCGAATTGCCTCAGATACCTGCCTTGGGCCCTTTCAAAATCCCACTGGCGCAAAAGGATGCTGCGAGTATTTGCTTCGGTGGTTTTATGGTCCGGCGTGGGAAGGCTGGCTATTCAGCGGAGAGGCAGCTGGACTGCGTGCTAAATCACAGCGAGGCAGAAAACAGGTCTGCTTGGGCGGATGCTTTCCGCAGAATCGATGGCGGTATCGTGGCTGTTTCCGTGTCCAACACCTGGTTCGACCAAGTACCCGATGAAGTCGATCATTCACTGCCAGCTTCTGAGCAAAAGGCGCAGCAAGCTTATCGCCGAATTCAGAATTCGATTCGGACGCTTTCGTTCGGGGCGGATGTGTCTGCCGACGCAAACAAGATCGGTATTCGCATCGAAGTATCTTGCGAGGATTCAGCCCGGGCGGATATCGTTGAACAAGCAGTCGCGGACTTGATCGAGTTTGGCCTCGCCGACAACGCGGCACGGGACCAGGTGGAAATTGGCCCTAGAATCGGCCGTCAATTTCTGACGCGAAGCATTGTTACTCGGGCGCGTTACGGTGATGAATTTACAGTGACCTTGGAGACGGCCATCGACCATCCGAGATTCAGCGGGTCCGCCCTTGCCAGCTTCCTTGCCGGAGAATTCAAATAGGCAAGCTTTTTCTCAGAGAAAGCTGCAAGAATCGACATACACTGGAGCTAAGTGGTGCTACTGCTTTGTTGAAGTTCAATTTTAGGGTAGTGGACGATGTGACGAGTCCAAGATCCTTGCAAATGGCTAGGGCTCGTCGCCTCGTCCACTACAGCCAACCCTAATTTTCAATTGAAACAAGGCACTACGGTTAAGGCAGATGAAGGTAACTTATTTTCCTGCCCTCCATCTTTCTGTCAGCTCTTGCCCCCCGGCAACCGTTCCGAGTATTCGCTCGCGTTGCATCATCATCGAGCGTCGGTAGCCTTGGGGCGACATTTCGTCGCGGCGGTGATTGGCGTTAGATAGCCGCGGCGATCGAAGCAAGAGCCCCGGCCGCGGGAAGGGTTTTCCTTCCGGGGCGGCTATTTTTTCATCCTGCGGCGCGGGCATGCTACGGCGTCTTTCGAGCCTTTGCCGCGATTTTTTTCGCTTCGGGACTTGAAAAGCTCTCATGGATCGATATCGTTATTGAAATTGAATCTCAATTGCAATAACCCAGCCAGCTAAAGGCCTGCGTTTCTAGGCCCCTCTTTGCCAGCCAGGGAAAGCGATGTGTGTGGCAGTCTGCCACGTTCATTGTTGTCACTCTCATTCCCTGGAGACTCTTTATGTCACGTCGACTAGACCGTGGGCGGTCGCGCGCCGCCTTCACCTTGGTGGAATTGTTGGTTGTCATCGCCATCATCGGCATTCTTGTAGGACTCTTGCTGCCGGCCGTACAAAGCGCTCGGGAAGCGGCTCGACGCCTGCAATGTCAAAACAACTTGAAGCAAATTGGATTGGCAGTCCACAACTACCACGACGTGCACCGCCAGTTCCCTTGGGTAAATGCCAATAGCACGCTGTCCGGAGGCAGTTTGTTCGTATCGATTCTGCCCTATGTGGAGCAGGGAAACGCGTTCCAGCGCTATGATTTCACGAAATCCAATCGCGATCCGTTCAATCGGCAGGTGGTTGCCCAGCAATTGCCGTTCTACTATTGCCCTTCGGATGGCAGGCGAAGGGAAGTGCCTTCCTGTTCCGTAGATGCGGGCCGGGCTCCCGGAACGTACGCGGTCAGTATCGGTACCCGCGATTACAACCAGTATTGGTCGTGGATTGGTGCTCCACAGCCGGAGCTGGACGGTATGATCGTCTACTCGGACAGTGTTGATCGACGTACCAAGATGGCCTCGGTTACCGATGGTACCAGCAACACCTTTCTGGTCGGAGAAACCGCCTATAACCTGCCAGATTACAAGTTCTCGTCGGGGGAGTGCGTGGGCCAGCCGCGATTTTCCTTCACTTACTGGTGTAATCCCTTTCCAGGCTCGACGGCCTGCACGACCCAGTTTGCCTTTAATCCTCGAGATTTCGCCGACGACGGCATCTTTGATCCCGGTTGGGTCCGTTCCTTCCGCAGCGACCATGTCGGCGGAGTGCAGTTTGTCTTCGGAGATGGCTCGGTTCACTTCCTGTCTGACAGCATTGCTGCGCAAGTTCTGGACAATCTTGCATCCCGCAACGACGGGGAGGTGCTAGGTGGCTGGAATCTCTAAGTTAGCAGTGGCGGCTTTGGCTGCAGCGGCGATCCCCATCCTGACAGGCTGTGGGGATTCGCGTTCAGGAGCCGCCGTATCCGGACGGGTAACTTTGGACGGCAGGGATTTGCCACAGGGCATGGTGCGTTTTGTGCCTATCGAAGGCACACCGGGGCAGAAGTTATCGGCAGTTGTCGAGGCAGGCCGCTTTCATTTGGATCCGGAATTCGGTCCTGCCAAGGGACGCTACCGCATCGAAATCGAATCGACGGACATGGGGGGCCTGGGCATGGACGATGAGGACGCATTGCTGAGTTTTCGCAACCGCCGGTCCGGTCGCATGCAAACGCTGCGGGTGCCGCCTACGTACAACTCCAGGAGCACCTTGACCGTGGATGTGGGCGAGGGCAGCAATGAGTTCCGTTTCGAGCTGAGAAGTGATTAGCGAAAAAAACCGAGTGCCTGCGAATGTAGCCTTGTTTGGCCAATGGAATCGGGATTTCATTCTACTACCGCGTGCGATCTTCCAACGTTACATTTTCGACGAAGGTCGCTGCCTGATCCGCGGCGTGTGGACGCAAAGGCGAGTGGCGGATGAAAATTTACCAATCGTAGCCACCGTCGCCAGACGGTGGGCGATGTCGACCACGCTCTGGCGAGCGTGGCTAAGGGTGAGAATTCATCTGCCCTTCGTCTAATTTAAATTTCAGAAGTGAGTATTTCGATGGACAATGGGCTAATGGCAGATCCCCGTAATTGCGGCTCGGTTCCAAGGACCGCGTTTTCCTGGTGTCGACGCTGGCTTGTGCAGCATCACCGACAGATCTTAAGACGCAGTCAATTGCTCTGCGTCTGCCTGGTTTTCAGTCCGTCGCTGGCTGTCGGCCAGAGCCAACCAAACGGTACTTGGGCCAGCTTTCAGAATGGTGGGAACAGCATTCTGGACGCGACTCTTCCCGTCAATTGGTCGGCCGATGACGGCATCAAGTGGCAGGTGGAGCTGACGGGCTATGGCCAATCCTCTCCCGTCGTTCAGGGCGATCGTGTGTTTGTTACTTCGACAAGCGGGAAGAACAAGGAACAGTACCACCTGTCGTGTTACCAACTCACGGATGGCCAGCGATTATGGCAGAAGGATTTTGAGAACCCCTCGCCGGAAGAGAACACCAGCTACATAAGCCGTGCTGCACCAAGTCCAGCCGCGGATGAACTCGGAGTGTACTCCTTCTTCGAGGGAGGACTGCTCGTGGCGGTCGACCATCAAGGTGACGTGCGGTGGAGGCGTAATCTCGTGGAGGAATACGGAGCTATCAAGGCAAGGCACGGTTTGGCAGCATCGCTCGAGCAGAACGACAGTTGCATCTTCGTGTGGGTGGAGCGTTCCGAGGGTCCGTTTGTTCTGGCGGTTCAAAAATCTAGCGGCGAAAATCTTTGGAAGGCGGATGGCCTGGGAAGCACCAGCTGGAGTTCGCCCAGGTTGATTTCCGTGACAGACGAATCCCAGCATCTCGTATGCAGTGCAGGTGGTCGCATCGCAGGTTACGATCCAGCCACGGGAGCTCGTCTTTGGGAATTCAGCGACATTGCCAACAACACATCGTGTACTCCGATTCCGGCCGGTGTAGGCCGATTCTTGATCGGAGCTTCGGATGGTCGCGGCGAAGAGAATAGCGGTAGCGGTGCCGCATCCAATGGTGTGATTCAGATCGAGCAGAAAGCCGATGGGAAATGGTCCGCTGATTTTCTCTGGCGGGCCGAAAAGGCAACCTGTAGCTTCGGTAGCCCCATCGTTGCGAACGCATCGGCCTACCTCGTGAATCGGGTTGGGGCTCTCTACCAAATTGACGTCGAGTCTGGACAAGAGGCTTCGCCTAGACGCATCAAGTGCGGTTCGGCCTGGGCAACGCCGTTGGTTGCGGACGGCAAGCTCTACATCTTTGGTCAGAAAGGAACGACGTCGGTCATCGATTTGGCCAGCGGCAAAGAAATTGCCACCAACCCTCTCACGCCAGAAACAGCATCTGCACAGGAGGAGGCCTCTTCTCCCATGTCAGGTCCAGTATTGTATGCCGCAGTCGCAGCCTCTCCCTACATCATCCTTCGCCAGGGAGATCGTTTGATAGCTGTCGGTCAGTAGGTCTGTTTGCCAGAGGTGTGTAAGTCTTAAGTTAATTTACTGAGCAGGATTGATAGAACATGAAGAAATATTTGAAAGGGCTATTCAGTCTGACGGCGTTGTTGATTCTGTCGGCCCCACTCCAGGCGCACTTTCCGTGGCTGATCGTGGACGAAGACGGAAAGGCAGCGCTGTTTTTTGGGGAAGGCCTGGCAGATCGCGCTTATCACATGCCGGACTCCATCGCCGCTTGCAAAGTGTATGCGGAAACAAAGGATGGGAAGATGGCTTTGACGCTTGTACCCAAGGACACCCAAGAATTTGTCGGGCTGGTCTCAAAGACGAAAGCCGACCCGAATAGTCGTCTGTCGGCACAGGCAACCTATGGGGTCTATCATGGTAACCGACTCATCTACTACGCATCGCACATCCCACGGGAACTTGCGACTGCATGGAGCTCTTCGGATTCGCGTGAGGGACTTTGTGCAGAGGCCGTCGCGACACAGCACGGAGTTGATATCTACGTGCGTTGGAATGGCCAGCCTTTGACGGATGCGGAAGTGAAGTTGTTCAGCTCAGACGGTAGCGAACAAGGTGAAGCCTCAACCGGTTCGGATGGCAAAGCTTCATTCAGCAGTTCGCTCATCAAGCCAGGACTGAACGGGATCATTTGCGGTAATACGGTTTCGGGTGATTCTGGTAAGTTAGGGGATGCACCATACGACTCGACCATGCATTACTGCACGATGACCTTCAAGGGGCCCGAAAGATTCGCTGTGAGCCGCCAAGCATCCGAACGAAGTTACGCCGAGTTGCCTTATGAAATTACCAGTTTCGGAGCCGTTCGCGTGGGAGACACTGCCTATGTTTATGGCGGTCACACCGGCGATGCCCACTCCTACTCGACCGAAGAGCAATCCAATGAGCTGTTGGCCCTGGATTTGTCTGATCCGGGGGCGAAGTGGACTGCAGTTGCCACTGGAGAGCGTTTGCAGGGGTTGGCGATGGTGCCGCACAAAACCAGCATCGTGTTGATTGGTGGCTTTACCGCCCGCAATAAAAGAGGTGAAGAGCACGATCTTGATTCGCGAGCCCAGGTCCGCGCGTTTGACACTCAAACCAAGTCCTGGGTTGAACTGCCCTCGCTACCCGCTGGCAGATCGAGCCACGATGCGGCAATCATTGGCGATACGGTTTATGTGGTTGGAGGTTGGGACATGCAAGGGGCTGGAGAAACCCAATGGCATGATAGCGCTTGGAAGCTTGATCAGTCCGCAGCGGAACCTCAATGGCAAGAGTTGCCGAAGCCACCCTTTGAACGACGAGCGTTGGCTGCCGTGGCGCACCAAGGATTGTTGTACGTTATCGGTGGCATGGACCATGCCGGTGGGCCGACCCGCAAGGTTGATATTTACGACCCAAGTTCGGAAACCTGGATGAGCGGACCTGAGTTGCCTGGCCAAAGCCCGATGGCTGGTTTCGGTGCGGCGGGTTGGAGTGTCGGAGGCAGGCTGATCGTGTCGACCTATGAAGGGGAAGTGGTGCGTCTGGCTGAAGATGGCGACTCTTGGGAGTCTATCGGCAAATCAGAAGATAGTCGCTTTTTTCACCGTCTGATTCCCATCGATGCATCGCAGGTGCTCGCTGTCGGCGGAGCTAATATGGAATCGGGCAAATTCCTCAAGCCCGAAGTACTTAGCGTCAACTAAGCTGGATCCAAGGCTGCATGCCCTGTGGGCTGCGAGCGACGTTATTCGAGTTGTGTCGTTCTCAGCCGCAGGGCATTCGTAATCACCGAAACGCTGCTGAAGCTCATGGCTGCGGCAGCGATCATTGGGCTGAGTAAAACGCCAAAGAATGGATACAGCAGGCCGGCGGCCAGAGGTACTCCTAAGGCATTGTAAAAGAAGGCGAAAAAGAGATTCTGCCGGATGTTGCGCATGGTTTTGCGACTCAATGCGACCGCGGCAGCCACGCCTTTCAGGTCACCTCCGACCAAAGTGATTCCCGCCGATTCGATGGCTACACCCGCTCCTGTTCCCATAGCGATTCCTACATCCGCTACTGCCAGCGCGGGTGCGTCGTTGATGCCATCGCCTGCCATGGCCACTGTTTTGCCGTCATGCTTGAGACGCACGATAAAATCGTGCTTGTCTTCTGGCGTCACTCCCGCGTGGTATTCATCGATGCCCAAACTGTCAGCCACCGCCTTGGCCGTTTTTTTTGCATCACCCGTCAACATGATGACGCGCAAACCCATCTCGTGCAGCTTCTTCAAGGCCGGAGGAGTATTGGGTTTGATCGGGTCTGCAATAGCGATGATGGCAGCTAACTGCGTGTCGACGGCGGCATAAATCACGGTTGCTCCCGAGCTTTGGTGTTGCTCGGCCAATTGCCTTGCAGCGTCGATTCCCTGGATGTCGCGCGACTCCAGCAATTCCGCTTTGCCGATCAAGACATCGTGGCCATCGACCTTTGCCTGCACACCGCCTCCGGTGATGCTGGCAAAACCATCGGCCTCAACGTTCGCTATGCCTTCGGATTTGCTGTGGCGGACGATGGCTTGTGCCAGAGGATGTTCACTTTGAGCCTCGACCGCGGCCGTCAGCCGGAGTACCTGGTTGGTGTCCCAATTTCCCATGGTTTCGATCGCGCTAACTTCGGGGCTGCCTTGCGTAAGAGTTCCTGTCTTGTCCACAATGATGGTGTCAACCTTCTCCATTACTTCCAGAACTTCGGCATTCTTGATCAGCACGCCCTCCCGCGCACCACGGCCAACGCCCACCATCACGGACATGGGTGTAGCAAGGCCCAGAGCACATGGGCAAGCGATAATGAGTACTGCAACCGCCGACACGAATGCGTGCGCCAGACGCGGTTCCGGACCGAATACGGCCCAGCCGATAAATGCCAGAATGGCACAAACAATCACAGCAGGCACGAAGTACTGGGCCACCACATCGACCAGTTTCTGGATCGGAGCCCGGCTCCGCTGAGCCTCGGCTACCATTTGCACGATACGATGCAACACCGTATCTCCACCGACCCCCACCGCCTCGATCACGAGAGCGCCTGTTTGATTGAGCGTACCCCCGGTTACCTGGTGTCCCTCGCTTTTGCTTACCGGCAACGGTTCACCAGTGAGCATGGATTCATCGACGCTACTGTTGCCGCTGATTACTCGCCCGTCCACCGGGACTTTTTCGCCGGGGCGAATGCGCAAACGGTCGCCCTGACGAACTTCTTCTAAGGCAACGTCCTCTTCTCCCTCCGGCGTGATGCGGTGGGCGATTTCGGGCGCTAATTGCATGAGTTCGCGAATGGCGCCGCCCGTCTGACGTCGCGCTCGTAACTCCAGTACCTGTCCCAACAGAACCAGAGTAGTAATCACCGCAGCCGCCTCGAAATAGAGCGGTGGCTGTCCGTGGTCATAAAACGCTTGGGGTATCCAAGTAGGAAACAGAACCACGAAGAGACTGAAGAAGAAAGCCGCAAGGGAACCGACGGCTATCAGTGAGAACATGTTGAGGTTCATCGTGCGAAACGACTTGACACCGCGGACCAGCAACGGCCAACCGCACCAGAATACGACGGGAGTTGCAAGTGCCAATTGCAGCCAGCCCTGTGTCGTGGCGGAAAGACCCTGGGCAACATGGATGCCCAGCATCGGCCCCATGGTCAGCAGCAAAAGCGGCAGGGACAGCAACAAGCCGATCCAAAACCTGCTCCGCATATCGCGGTATTGCTGTTCCTCGCCTTCATCCGTGGCGCTGACGAATTTGGGTTCTAGATCCATGCCGCAGATGGGGCAATCCCCCGGACCCACTTGCTCAATCTCCGGGTGCATGGGGCAGGTGTAAATCGCGTTCGGATCGGCCGGAGGCTTGGGGCCACCCGCTGCACGTTGGCCGTCATGCGAGCAACATGAGTGATCGGACGGAGCCCCGACGGAGAGTGAAACCAGTTTCGGCTGCTGGGATTTCTTCAAGACCCCGATCGGATCCGCATTGAATTTTCGCTGGCAGGATGTGCAGCAGAAGAAATAGGTTTGCCCCTGGTAGTCCGCGGAGATAGCGGTGTCAGGGTCAACTGACATTCCGCAAACTGGATCTATGGCTGAGTTCGTCTGGTTATCCAATGCCTCACTCCATGTTGCGCGATTTCACTGCCTTGCTCTCATCGTATAGCCTGTTAAGCAGGCCGGATAGGTCTCGGATTCAGCAAAGTCACACTCAGGACTGGCCGAAGGCAAAGAAACGGAAACTTATCTCGAAGGAAACAGGGCTCATGCTTGAGAGCATGGCTGCAGCAAAGGAGAGTGTCGATCGCAATCCTTGCATATCCAGTGACGGACATGCACTATCCGGTGCAAGTACGTGTTTCTAAATCGCAGTAAAGGAACGGACCGGTGTCTAAGTCGGTGAACTATCCTTGACGGTGGATTCGGGAGGGGCGGGCTTTTGGTCAAAGATTGCAAACAAGGCCGCCACAATCAAGCTGAGCGAGCAAATGCTGAAAATGATCTGGTTGGGAGTCCTGGATGTCCATTCACGCCAAGGCCAGGCAAAATCGAACATGATGCTGTTAAGAAAGAAATAAAGACCGCTGGTGGCCAACAAGCTCGAGGCTGCAAAGGTTCTTGTCCGCTGCCCTTGGGCTTGCATATGGATGAGCCAGGCGGCAAGCAAGCAGATCGCTGTTAACGGAATCACGATGATTATCAACCAAGCATTGCTCGCATCCAATACTTGTTCCTGGTAGCACTTCTTCACGAGTGTCTTGCCGCAGATTGGTAGGGCCGTGACCGGCAGTAGGATCCAATAGGGCCACAAGCGGCCGCCGACAATGCATACTAGGGGCAAGGCCGCCATCAAGAGTCCTAGCTCGATATACATCTCCACGTATCCCGCGGCTCCCGGCAAGCTCATAAACTCGGCTGACAACAGCAGCCCGAGATGGATGGCCAGGAGCGTCCATTCCCAGCTTGGCGACAATGGAACGCGGGTCTCGACGCGTTCGACCACGATCAGGTGTCGGTTCCACCAAAGTCCCATGGCTAGGCCGGCGCCCCAGATGAAACCGAAGGTGGTTTCCATCATGTTCCACCAGTTGAAGTAACGAACATAATCGGCCAAGTTTCCCAGCGTCGCTGCGTCAAAATAATGCGGATTCCAAGCGTGGAAGGCTTGAATGGATTGTCCTCCCGTGAAACCCAAGCCGCCAGCTAGTATTCCGATGCCGGCCATGCGGCTGGCCAGTATGTCTTTACGCGCGAGTCGCAGATAGGACCACAGCGCCAGCCAGCAGAGCAGGTAGCCGCCCCATATCTCGGGCCTGGGGCGAAGATCCTGTTCGGGTTCGAAACGCCAATCGTCGGAAAAATAGATGTAGGGAAGCCGCTGGTTCTCCGGATCGAATGGTGCATTGAAGCACCAAACTCCCACGAACCACAAGCCAATTAGGGCGGTGACGAGCAGAGCTAATTCTCGCGGTCCGTAGCGTTTGCCGCTCAGCCCCATTCCCAGGAAGGCGGCCCCAAATCCAATCCACAGCCCGCCCTTTACGAATAGACCCAGCATGCCCCAGCAAAGAGCGTCCCATCTGCCGACCAGTTGTGGATCATGCGTCAGCCCCAGCGTTTGTCCATAGGTCATGGATCCACCGATACCGATGGCGACCGTCATCATGGCGGCAGCTCGCGCGGCGACCAGCGACGGAGCCTGTGGTACCGCCAGTAAGACCAAGCAAAGCGATGCCAGCGTACCCGCGATCATGGCACCGCTCTCGTGCCCATATTGGCCACGAATGCCCCACCCCATCCCTGCCGCCATTCCCGTCAGGATCGTGCTTGCGACCAGGGAGTAGGAGTGCGATTGGTAGGTCTGCGTTGAGGCGAGAACGCTCTTCTCTACTCGGAACTTCACAATACCTTTGCTTGTTGTGGTTGTTGCGTGCAGCTGTGGATCGTTCGATCATAACTGTCGCCTTTCGCTCCGCGAAAGCTGCGGATAAACGCGCCTTTCACCGAGCGAAAGCTGCGGATAAACGCTACTTTCGCGGAGCGAAAGGCGACTATCGGACAACAATTGTTCGAACGTTACTATACGCAGCGGAATCGTATGCTATTTGCGTTTGATGACTGCTAGCCAGTCGTTCGCCTCGTCCGAACCGACTTGATTGCCGCTCGACACGCCGGCATTGCTCTGATTACTGGGAGGCATGCCAATGCTCACGCTGGAGCCAGCCGTCACGGAATGAATGCTGCCCATTTCCAATTCTCCGCCTGTCCGCGGGTTAAACCAAGCGACAGAGAATTCGCCCTGGGATCCGCTTAAATCAAGTTTTACCGTTCCGCCTTCGGGCAGATAAACCAAGTACAGTTGATCGGGCTTTGCAAAGCAATAGCTCGAGTTCCCGTGATCCGGATTGCCGACCAACGCGTCGGCATTGGTCATTTCCCAGAACGGGATTTCGTTGTCATGGAAGAAAGTGATTGCATGACGGCAGTAGTCCCAGCTGCGATCCCGGCTCCGCCAGTCTTCGCAGATAATATCATTCTCGACGAACTGGTAACCAAAATAATATTCGTTTCCGGCACCTCCGGCCATCAAGTGCCCCCACAGTGTTTGCTTACGCACTTTGTGTTCGGTATAGACGTAATCGCCTTTGCGATCGCGACCGTCAAAGCCCTGGTATCCCAGATCGGGACACTGTGCGTGGGCGGCACTGCCAGACTCATCAAAGGCCACAATCCAGGGCTTGCCTGCCGCTGACGATTCCCGCACCCACTGGACGGTTTGAGCGTGAGTGGTTTCCAATCGGTCATTCTGCAGGGAAACTCCCGTCAGACGCGAGCGATCTCCCAGCAGTGGACGATAGACACGTTCCTGCCAAGTCGGATAAGTGTGCACGACAATGTTGTGCTGGTAGGCGTCCATTTCGGCGATGTAGTCGATCATGGCGATTTGCTGCTCAGTCGACTGGGTATTCTCCTCGCCGAGATTCCAATTCAATGCCAAGTTGTGGCCGAAGCGGGCGATCAGCTCACGGCAATATAGCCTTCTTTGATCCCCTAGATTGCCCCCGTCCAGGCACTCCGGTACGAAACCTTCCGAACCTGTACCCTTGTTGTGGTCATCATTCTCGGTTTCCTGCATCTTGAAGTGCAGGTACATTCCCTTCGCTGTACCGTGGTCAAAAACAACGCCCCATTGGTCCAGTTTGCTACAGTCGTAATGCAGCTTGTCATCGCGTTGTATAAACGGCCAGACATTGTCGCCATCTCCACCCGCGTTGTAGGTCAGAAATGAAAATGCATTGCAACCTTTACCGGCCAGATAATTAATGGCCCCAATCAAACCTTTGCCTTTACCGTTCTTCCAAGTGGGATCTCCGTCCTGCCAATCCTGCACATGCGGTTGCCAGGTCTTAAGCGGTGCTTTGCGGGGATTGCCGGCGATCGTGTTGTCAAAATCCGCGTAGCCGAGCAGTGTCTCAGGAGCGTCCGCGCCCACCTTGAGGAAATACTTTTTGGATCCCGCATGCTGCAAATAGTGTTTCCCGACATATTGCAGGCGGCCATGAGCTCGGAAATCGGGGCCCGTTTTGTCGCTAGCGGCAATATTGAAAGATCCTGAAACGCCGTCATAAGGGGACGCTGCAGAAGCCTCCGTCTCTGCATAGAGTGCCGCATTGGGGCCACTGCGAAAGCTCACCTGCCAAGTCCATTTGCCTGTGCGATCCGGTGCGAAGTGGGCTCGCCAGCAAGTTCCCGATTCAGCCGAGCTTTCCGCGGCGTTGCCGTCAGCGGCAAAGTAGCCTGGAATCACATATTGAGTTCCGTCCGCGTGGGTGAACGTTACTTGCATGGCGTGATCGGTAAAAGGGTTTGGTTCATTGTCCTGTTCGTGAGCGTAAGGGCCTTGTTGGGTTAAGGTGATCTTGTGCCAAAGCTTGAGTTCTCCACTTACCCGAACACTACCGTCGCCGTCGGCTTGTCGAGGTAGCTGCAGAGCTTCGTTGCTGGAATCTACAGTTGGGCTCGTGCTGCGATCCTGTGTTGTCTGCGGAGTGGAAGCAGCGAGCGTAGCGTTTGTTGCAGCGATGTAGGGAAAGGGTTCCGGAGCATTGCCTGCGAACACGACCGAATCGGGACCAACTCCGACGGGACGCTGCAGCTCGCGGTTGGTGGTCATTAACCATTTGTCGAATTCAAACCCATCTTCTCGCATGGAAAAATGGATCTGATGAAGGCCTGGTTCTTCGACGTCAACGTAAATTTCGTAAGGCACCCCACAGTGCTCAGATGCCGTGCGTTGTTTACTTTCCCACCACCAGCTGTTTTTGCCTTCGCACCATTGCATGCGTTGGCCACTTTCCGGCCAGGTGCCATCGATGCCAACGTGCAGTCCGTTGTCCTCGGAGCCACTGCTATAGGCGCGAACCCAAACGTAAT
>JANSWS010000143.1 GCA_024743355.1 bacterium | reverse complement strand
TGGTCTGCCGGAACGTTTACGATTAGCCATCCTTGGCCCTCTGGTGATTGGTACGGTGTAGGAACCTCCAATTTCCCTGAGGGCTTTTTTCGTAGCAATATCAATCCACGATTTGTTTAATGAGATCGCCTAAAGTGCAGTGGGTAAGCAAACCGAACGGAACATCGATGAGTTTCTTATAGATGATCCATTGCGCTTGGTTGATTGGATGGATCCTATCCACCGCCTTAGCTTCCGCTAACAAGCACCCGTCGATGAAACAGAAGTAAGCAAACCGCTCTGTTTTCTCGGTTTTCTCCTGTTCCATCAACAAGCCTGCTGGCAAGCTTTCGATGGAATAACTCGCAGACGCGAACTTTACGATGTAGGTTCCCAGTCGAACTTGTGTGGTACAACGAGCCCACGCGGGGAGAGCGGCTTGTAATTAGCGTCACTTCGACAGGTATAATAGCAACTGTGATCGAGAGCTTCTTCCATAGCATTCGACTCGTAGACATCATGGCGAGTCTGATGTGCTTCCCACAGGCAGTCGCATGCGTGTCCGATCCAATCATGCTGGCGTTCCTTTTGGGCTGATGTGCGGCTTTACCTGGGCTGTGCTCGCGCTCCTAACATCGACCGCAGCCGACGAACGCCCCAACTTCATTGTCATCATGGTCGATGACATGGGATACGAAGGAATCAGCTGCTTCGGCAATCCCTACTTCGAGACGCAGCAAATCGACCGTTTGGCGGCTGAGGGTATGCGGCTTACGGATTTCCACTCTTCCGGAACGGTGTGCTCTCCGACACGGACGGGACTTTTGACGGGTCGCTATCAACAAAGGGCGGGGATTGAGGCGGTGATTCATCCGGAGGCAGACCACCCGGAACATCGCAAGGGACTGCAGCTCAAGGAAACAACTTTCGCCGAACTGCTTGCCGAAGCGGGATACGCAACGGGATTGATTGGCAAATGGCATCAGGGTTATCCGCAGAATTCGGACGACTACCATCCCCAAAATCACGGCTTCCATGAGTTCGTGGGCTATCACAGTGGCAACATCGACTTCGTCAGCCATATTGGCGATCACAACCGCCATGACTGGTGGTATGGCCGGCAAGAGACGCGCGAAGTCGGCTATTCAACCGATCTCATTAACGAGGCCAGCCTCGACTTCGTCAACCGCCACGCCAACCAGGATCATCCCTTCTGCTTATACATTGCCCACGAAGCGATTCACAATCCCGTTCAGATTCGCGGGGATGCCGTCCGCCGTACAGCAGACAACTGGAACCGTTGGAAGTGGCAGGAGGTCAGTCAGCAGGAGCGGATCGACAAGTACCGGGGCATGACGCTACCGGTGGACGAAGGAATCGGGCGTTTACGTGAAGCTCTGTTTGAACTTGGGATCGAGAAGAATACATTGCTTATTTTCTTTTCCGACAATGGACCCTCGGCCGACTTTCCCAGCGGCAGCCCCGAGCTTCGAGGCGGAAAGGGCAGCGTCTATGAGGGTGGGCACAAAGTGCCCGCGATCGCCTGGTGGCCAGAACACATTCAGGCCGGAGGCGAATGCGATCAGCCCTTGATCAGTTTGGATGTTATGCCCACGCTGCTAAGTTTGGCTGGTCTGGACCCTCAAGTTCTGGACCCCCAAGCAACGCCCAAGCCCCTGGACGGCGTGGACCTGTCACCTGTATTGCTGCGGGGCGAGTCGCTCGCCCCCAGGCCGCTTTACTGGGCGTCGCTTTCCAACTCCGGGGCACGCTCCGAAGCTCTGCGAGAGGGACCGTGGAAACTGGTTGTGACGCATCCTCGAGCGAGGCCCGGCTCGTTCGACAACGAACATGTCGAACTCTACCACTTGGCTGACGATCCTTCCGAGAAGGTTGATCTTGCATCCGTGCAAGCAGAACGTGCCGCGCGGATGCTCGCACAGCTTAAGGATTGGTACGCCCAAATGCAGAACGAGTCCACTCAACAATTGGGTGGCTGGGAAAGCACAGCCGGGGAAACGCCGTCGCTTTCTGAACCGGCCGAGTTGCCGGACAAGGATCCGCTGGTGGCGTCGATTACGAAGACCGTTTTGCGAAGAAACCGAGATGGTAAAAGCACCACTTGGTTTCATCCACGTGCCTGTCTGATACCTAAGGATCAGGACGCAAATGTCTTGATGACTCTGCAGGAGATCAGCGGTTCCGATTACTTCGGTCCCGTTCACTGGACAATCTCCCAAGACCAAGGTGCGACGTGGAGCAAGTTCGAACAAGTTGAGGCCTTGGGCCGTGTTCCTGTGCCGGGGCACCCCGGCCTGGAAGCAGGCGTCTGCGATGTGACTCCGCAGTATCATCCGCAAACGGACAGCGTGCTTGCCCTGGGCCATGTAGTGTTTTACCGAGGCCCGAAGTTTGCCAGTCAGGATCAACTCGCACGTTACCCGGTTTACGCGGTACGGCACGCCGACGGAAGCTGGGGAGAACGCAAAATTCTCGAGTGGGACGATCCGCGGGGATCATTCATCTATTCCAACAATTGCGGGCAGCGGGTGGTGGCTCCGAATGGCGATATCATGATGTCCTTCACTTTCGGATCGCAATCCGAGGCTCGCTCGGTGGCGGGAGTGCGTTGCTCATTCGATGGCGACGAGCTGCGTGTTTTGGAAGTCGGTCCTCCGCTTACCAACCCGGTTGGGCGTGGCTTGCTCGAACCGTCGCTCACCGTTTTTGAGGACCACTACTTTCTGACCCTTCGTG
Organism: bacterium; assembly: GCA_024743355.1. Classification (GTDB taxonomy): domain Bacteria; phylum Planctomycetota; class Planctomycetia; order Pirellulales; family Pirellulaceae; genus Aureliella. The sequence continues at coordinate 13,830 of JANSWS010000143.1, read as the reverse complement.
CAGAGGACGGTCATGGTTATGTTGCGGTTAGCGATGATGGACTGAACTACAGGCAAAAAGCCTGGGCTTGGGATGACGGTCAGATGCTAAAGATGTCATCCACGCAACAGCACTGGCTCACGCACTCGGATAGCTTGTATTTGGTCTACACTCGGGAAGACACGGCCAACGCGAACGTCATTCGCTGGCGTAGTCCGCTGTGTATGGCTCGCGTCGACACGCAGAGCCTGTGCTTGGTCCGTGCTACGGAGCAGGTGGTTTTGCCTTTGGTCGGTGATGGCGTGCGTCACTCTGATGGCGTGGCCCTGATGGGCAACTTTGACGTCACCAACATCAGCTCCAATGAATCGTGGGTCACCGTGGGAGAATGGCTACCTCGTCGCTCCGCCCGAGGCGATTTGCTGCTGGCTCGCATTCGATGGACGAAGCCGAATCGACGGGTCATGTCAGTGGGGAGAGGAGTTGAGTTCTCCGGCAGCACACGTTGATTTCGGAATCTTGGGATCGATTCGCCGCAGAGGCAGGGGATCGTCGGTAAGAATGGAGTGGATGAGCGTTCTGGAGTCCGTTGCCTTGAAGGGCCGCAAACCCGTTATCATTTCATAAAGAATGACGCCCAGCGAATACAAATCACTTTTAAAGGTAACCGCTCGGCTATCCGCCCGCGCTTGCTCGGGGGACATGTAAGCCGGCGTGCCAATTAACTTTCCGCTGAGGGTGACCATGGCTTCCGCGGCCGATTCCTTTCTGGCTAAGCCAAAGTCTGAGATATGCGGCTGCAGTTCTAACTGATGTGTCTGCAGATACTTGGCCAGGGACGCACCCTTAATCAGTTCGGAAGCGATATAGAAGGAGCCTTCATGCCGCCCGAGCACTAACGGACGTTTCGGCCTCGCCCGCGATACGCGTAGCTGTAGAATATGCTGGCACTCTCTCAGCTATTTGGGCCATCACCCAGCGAAGCGTCCGATTCCTATTTTTGCTGTCACCACTGTCTCTAACGGTACCACTGCTTCTACTTGCACGACAGGCTGCCAAGCTCTCGGCCCACTCAACAAGCCAGGCGGATAAAAGAGAATAGAATTCTTGTAAATATCCACTCATTCTCCATCGACTCGCGGTCGATCATATCCTATGATTACGGTCATGAGCGTGGGAAAAGGTTCCACGGCTCGTTTCTTGTCGGGAGAATATCGGACTCGCAGACCTGCAGACAAACTAGTTACGATTGAGTTGGATTTCTTTTTGGGTTTGCACCTTGCGGTTCGCTCTGAATTGAAGCTTCCTTCCGATTTTTCTAGCGCCCTTGGCTAGGATGGTGGCCTACCACCTTATCTTCGGTCCAAGCACGTTGGAGTTGCTTGTCTTAGTGTTGCTCCCTGTTTTGGCTTCGGCCATGGGTTATTTAGAAGGGTTCAGCAAATGAACATCTATGTTGGAAATCTCAGTTTCAACGCTACGGAAGAAGATCTTGAGAACGCGTTTGGCGAGTACGGCGAAGTAACGTCCGTCAACATCATCAAGGACCGTGACACAGGACGCTCCCGCGGCTTCGCTTTCGTCGAAATGCGCGATGGCAAGAGTGCCCAGGACGCGATCGAAGGTGTCAATCTGAAAGAGATTCAAGGTCGTTCCGTGACCGTTAATGAAGCACGTCCACGCGAAGATCGTCGCGGCGGTGGCGGCGGTGGGCGCAATCGCTGGTAATGCAGCGCCAATATAGGCAGGCAGTTCTCAAGTTTTAAAACTGCCGCCAATGAAAAACAAGGTTTACAAGTTCCCTGCAAACGCGGGGAACTTGTTTCTTTTTACTGTCTCGATGAGCCTGCCACCTGGTTGCAAATCCGGGTCTCAATTACTCAACGCCGACAGCGGCTTAGCAGCTGGATCTCCGACAGCGGCGATTCGCTTGGCATTTCCGTCTGAATCCACCGCAATCGCAATCGACGCCGAACCAGGCTTCGCTTGCAATTCATCCGGATGGTCCAGCAAGGCTTCGCACAAAAATGCGTTGCACACGTCGCCCCGCATCTGGCGATGGAGCGCGCAACCTTGCTCTGTGTGAAACACGCAGGAACCTTCGTAGGTCTGCTGAGGCAAGGCCCCCAAGTAAATCTCCCGCAAGCGCTCGGCGGTGAGCTCGGGCTGCTGCTTCCATATTCGGAGAATGCTTTCCCGGTCGAGAAAGGCATGCGTCCCGCCATTTCGGCAACAGGCTCCGCGACAGGTGCCGCAGGCGTTTTCAACGAAGGCCGAGGCGGTCGGGCAAATGTCCTCGGCAGCTTGGGTCGCACTTCGCTCGGCAGCTTTGGACAAGTCTTTCTCAGCGGCGGCGATGGATTCCTGCAGCGTCTGGGCAAACTGCTTCCGTCTGCCTGCGCTCAAATCCACGAGCCGCTCATCGTTCGATGGAACCACCACCACTGGTAGCTGCGTTGCCTGATACTGTGTCCCATGTAAAGCTTTTTCCGCCAGCGACAGACGTCGCCGCTTGCTTTCCTCGAGAGCCTTCCGCTTTAGCTCTTGTAAGTAAGGACCTCGACATTCCAGACGCTCGCAAAGCTGTGGTGACTGACGAATCTGCAGAGGCGTCAATGGAGCGCCGCATATCCGGCACTTGGGTGGGGCGAAGCGATTCTCTCCGCTACTAGCCATGCACTCCGCTCCTCAATCCAGCCCATGAGGGCAAATTCGCGTGGAAACACCCTAAACCCGAGACAGCATCCATTATAGGATGGTCCGACGCTGCCACACGAACTATCTCCAACACCTGACAGCCTGCGAATGGACCCCTATCGAGTTTCCGTAGCCCCCATGATGGAATGGACCGACCGGCATTGCCGCTATTTCATGCGGCTGTTGAGTCCATCCGCGCTTTTGTATACAGAGATGGTAACGGCCGCAGCACTTCATCACGGCAACCATGAACAGCTGCTGCAGTACGATGCGGCCGAACACCCCTTGGCTTTGCAGCTTGGGGGCAGCGAGCCGTCGTTGATGGCGGAAGCAGCAATGCTGGGTCAACAATATGGCTATGATGAAATTAATATCAACGTAGGCTGCCCAAGCGATCGTGTTCAGAGCGGTCAGTTTGGGGCTTGTCTGATGGCTAGCCCGCAAACGGTGGCAGCCTGCGTACAAGCCATGCGGTCTGCCGTCGACCTGCCGGTAACCGTCAAGACTCGAATTGGAATCGACGACCGGGACGATTATGAATTCCTGACGGACTTCATTGACGCGGTCGCAGCCGTCGGCTGCCGGAAATTCATCGTGCACGCCCGCATCGCGATTCTGTCCGGCTTAAGCCCAAAAGAGAACCGCACCATTCCACCGCTCAACTACGAACGCGTCTATCGCATAAAGCAAGACTATCCACAGCTGGACATCGTACTGAACGGAGGTCTGGAAACGATTCAACAGATCGACCTTGCTTTGTCTCATGTGGACGCAGTTATGATAGGTCGCCAGGCATATCATCGACCCTACTTGCTAAGTGAACTCGAGCGACACTTTAATCCTGATTGGTCGCTGCCAAGCAGGCAGGAAATTGTGCAGGACCTGTTGCCTTATATTGAGAGGGAAGTGACATCCGGCACACCGCTGCATCGAATCACCCGGCATATCATGGGCCTGTTCGCGGGTGTCCCAGGTGCTCGTATTTGGAGGCGGCATTTGAGCGAGAATTCTTACGCGGCTGGAGCGGGCCCCGAGGTCTTGCTCGACGCCTTGACGGCCATGTCCCAGCCGGTCTGAATGCGGGAGCTGCATCTTGACTACGATCGCCAAGGCTTATCAAACCGCTCTCGAGCACTTTCAGGCCGGACAACTTCAGCCTGCCGCGTCGATCTGTGAACAGATCATGCACCAAGCCCCCGAGTTCGCGGACGCCTGGCATTTGCGGGGCGTCATCGCCGGCACGCAGAATCAGCCCGAACTGGTAGTCAAGTTTCTCGAACATGCCATTCGCTTGCAGCCCGAGAGAGCACAGTATCATTACAACTTGGCGCATGCCTTCCAGCAGCATGGCCAGATTCAGGCTGCGATGAATGCTTATCGCAAGTGTCTGCAGCTGGCCCCGCAGCATATGAGTTGCCTGCGCAATCTGGGTCACCTGCTGCTGCAGCAAGGCCGTTTCTCGGACGCAATTCAGTGTTATGCGACCGCAGTCCAAGCCGCTCCCGAGCTGGCTGGCCCTCAGATGAGCCTGGGCATTGCGTACCAGCGGCATGGCGACATCGATCAAGCCAGGCAGTGTTTCGAAAAGGCCATCCAGCTGCAGCCCGATTTTGCGGAAGCCCACATGAATGCCGGATTATGCCAGGTCAAGCTGGGACGCTTGTCCGAGGCTATCCGCTACTACCAAGAAGCACTCAGGCTGCGCCCCGATCTGTTGAGTGCGCAACTAAACTTAGGCATTGCCTTGCAGCAGGCACAGCAATTCCAAGCTGCGGAGGCCTGCTTTCGCGACGCCTGCCAGCGTCACCCTCAGGAAACCGAGCCGCTACTGAAGCTTGGCGGATTGCTCATGGAGATGGGAAGACCCAAGCAGGCTTTGCAGCTGTTTGAGAAAGTCTTGCAACTCGACCCAAAACACTCCCGTGCATGGCTTCAATCTGGTCATAGTCTGCGACAAACACTGCAGTACGAGGAGGCAGCCGCACACTATCGTCGCGGATGCGAGCAGGAACCAGATAACACGGCCGCACTGGGCTTCTGGCTCATGTGCAACATGGAGTGCTGCAACTGGGCACACTTTGATGAACTTCGTGTTCGCTTGAGAGACCGCCTGGAGAGCGATTGGTTGCCTGAGCAAAGACAGGCGCCTATCAAATTCTCACAGTACTCTTCTGTGCCCGCGGAGAATAGCCTGCACCCCTTCCTGAGCTTGGTTCTGCCTGTGGACTGCACGGCCCAAGAACAACTCCTATGCGCGCAGAAATATGTCAGACAAACCCTTGGCGACTTGGTAACTCCCCCTGGATCACTCCCATCGCAGTCAATCAACGCTGATGCCTCCCCGGTCTGGCGCTTATCGCAGGACGCCGCACAGCGGACACAACTTGGCACCGCGCAGCCAATCACCATCGGTTATCTTTCGGCGGACTTCCGGGAACATGCCGTTTCCCGACTGGCTGTCGAATTGTTTGAAGCACATGATCGCCAGCAATTTCGCGTCTTGGGCTACTCGATCGGTCGCGACGACCAATCCCCTCTGAGAAAGCGATTAGAGGCGGCCTTTGACGTGTTTCGAGATTGCTGGTCCGAGTCCCATCGGGAAACCGCCGAAGCGATTCGACGGGACGGTGTCGATATTCTGGTCGATCTGACGGGGCATACGCAGAATAGTCGCTTGCCAATACTGGCTCAGCGTCCCGCGCCCTTGCAGGTGAATTACCTGGGCTACCCGGGCACCATGGGAGCCGACTTCATGGACTACATCGTGGTCGATCACTATGTCGTACCCGATGGTTTTGCAAAGTACTACAGCGAGCAGCTTGTTCGTCTGCCGGGCTGCTACCAGGCGAACGACAGCCAGCGACCCTGGTTAGATGCTTCGCCTTTGTCGCGAACTGAGTGCGGTCTTCCACCAGACAAGTTTGTGTTCTGTTGTTTTAATCAGAATTTGAAGATCACCCCGAAGCAGTTTGCATTGTGGATGCGAATCCTGCGGCGTGTCCCGGAAAGCGTATTGTGGCTATTGGAGGCCCATCCTGCTGTCCGCGTTAATCTTCGAGAATATGCATCCCAGCAGGGGGTTGAGCCAGAACGCCTATGCTTCGCTCCGCGGGTGGAGCATAGCCAGCATTTGGCCAGACATCATCATGCCGATCTGTTTCTGGACACCTTGCCCTATAACGCGCACACGACGGGGAGCGACGCCTTGTGGGCTGGACTGCCTGTCGTCACGCAATCGGGAACTACCTTTGCATCCCGCGTCACCGGCAGTCTCTTGATGGCTCTCAGGCTTGCGGATTTGATCGTCGACAGCCCGCAGGAATACGAGCAGCTGTGTGTCGACTTGGCCAACCAACCTGCCCGACTTGCCGCATATCGACAAACGCTTCTGGCCGGCCGTGAAACGGAAGAATTATGGAGCGGTGCGAGCTTCGCCCGGAAACTGGAGCTGGCCTTTTTGGCCATGTGGCAGCGTTACCGAAACGGGGAGAAAGCGGCACCATTGGACATCGATTGAAGATATTAGTACAGCCTTGGGGGCTACCCGGCTTTGCGGTTCGTCGAATAGACGCTGGGCTTCATTTCGTTACACTAGCCCTCCGATCGCGGGTAATCCGCCAGCCGAGGTCTATCCGGGTCTGAAGAGGGGTTTTTGAGGCATTGTGATGATCGCCAACAGCATTCGAGCAAAATTCGACTCCATTAAAGCCAAAGTCGAAGCCGGCCAGCGGCTGGATATGGAAGATGGGCTGCTCCTGTACGACCCGGCCATCCCTTTGCAGGAAATCGGCCAGCTCGCGAACTCGGTCCGCGAGCGAATGCACGGAAACGTAGCCTATTACAACATCAACACTCACCTCAATCCTACGAATGTTTGCATTTACCGCTGCCGCTTTTGTGCCTTTCGCAGCGACCTGCGAAGCCCCAAAGGCTATGTGATGGATGAGCAGCAGATTCAGGCTCGAGGCCAAGAAGCCTATGACAACGGTTGCACGGAAATGCACATTGTCGGCGGTCTGCATCACAAGATGCCCTACGAATGGTATCGCGGGATCCTGGCCCAGCTGAGCGATTCGTTTCCGAGCATTCATCTGAAGGCTTGGACACCCGTGGAAATCGGCTGGTTTGAATTTCTGACCAAGCGCCCCGTGCGCGAGATCCTTGCGGACTTGCGCGAGGCAGGTTTGGGAAGTTTGCCCGGCGGAGGAGCCGAGATCTTCCATTCCGAGGTACGTGATCAAATATGCGAACACAAGGCGGATGCACACAAGTGGTTTGAGGTCCATCGCGAAGCCCACCAACTGGGGATTCGCAGCAATTGCACCATGCTCTACGGACACCTGGAAGAAGCGTTTCACCGGGTGGATCACCTGCTGCGACTGCGAGAGTTGCAGGATGCCACGGGGGGATTTCAAACCTTCATTCCGCTGGCATTTCACCCTGAGAACACGGGGCTCGGGCATATCAAGAAGCCGACCGCGTTGGCAGATCTGAGAAATCTAGCAGTTGCCCGTCTGATGCTCGATAACATTCCCCACATCAAGGCGTATTGGATCATGCTGGGGATTGAAACGGCTCAAGTGGCTCTGCATTACGGTGCGGACGACATCGACGGAACTGTCCGGCACGAACTGATCTATCATGACGCGGGGGCTACCACTCCGGAGTATCTATCGGTGGACCGCATGCGACAGTTGATCGAGGAAACGGGGCGCGAGCCGGTAGAACGCGATACCTTGTACCGCAAGATCATTCGCGATCCGAGCGATTACCGCCGCTGGAGCGTGGGAGAAAGCATCCCCGTGTTGAATTCCTGAAATACGCCATTGAGGTTTTGGGGAATGAAAATATCGGCGGTCTGGTTTTTTAGGCGAGCGGCAGATGAATTCTTACCGTAGCCACTGTCGCCAGGCCGTGGTCGAACTCGTCCACCGTCTGGCGACAGTGGCTACGATTAGTAAATTTTCATCTGCCACTCTTCTTAGCACTCGGTTAGTCTTGCCCATACGCTCGGCATGGGCATGTCACGCCACACCATGACCGACTCGCTCGTCTTCACTACTCTGCCTTTTCACACAAAATATTTTTCTTCTCGGTGACAATCGCTCGACGAATCGCCCTAGGTATAGGGAAGCCTGAGTACGGGGAGGCATAACCACGCCGCTGCACCACACGCGGCTAACTCAATTTGCTGGAGCTTTGCCCAGCACCGCGGCCTTAGATCAAGGCGGGCAACTGAGACTTCTCTCCGTCAGGTAAGGCTGGGCAATATTTTTTCGCGAAGCGTCCACGGGGTGTGGGTTGCGCTGGCGGAACGGGTCCGTTGCGGCCCGCTTGGCTTCCGCTTGCGAAGAACATCATCGTTACTCACCGTCTTTCGAAAGGAATCGGAAATGAACGGCTCTCGATCTTCATGGGCTCGGGGTATTCGTCGACTGCGACCGGAATGCTTGGAAGAACGACGGGTTCTGGCGGCCAGTATGGGCTGGGACGGCCCCGGCCAAGGCAGCGCCGAACTGAGTTATTACATTGCGCCTCACCCCAGTCATCTGGATGGGCTGCAGATTGAATCCACCATTGAGCAGGCATTGAAGGTTTGGTCCGATGTGGCTGATATCGATTTTGTCCGCACCTTTCAACCATCGCAGCTCGACAGCCTTGATTTCAGCTTTCGTGAGATCGACGGCGCGGGCGGTACGTTAGCCAGGGCCTATTTCCCGGATGACGTGAATCCGGATCGGATCGCCGGTGATGTGCACTTCGACGTTTCCGAAAGTTGGGAGGTCGGCAACCTACAGGGGAGTCGTGCTTTTGATTTCCTGGCGGTTGCAGTCCACGAGATTGGGCACGCGTTGGGTCTAGAACATTCCGTTTCGCCAAACTCAGTCCTCTCGGCTTCGATCTCGTCACAGGAAGCATTTAGCGGCTTGGACCAGGATGATATGGATGCCATCCTCGATCTCTACGCGGCTCGCCCTCAGGAGAATCTCGTCGCACCGTTGCCAATGGAGCAAGCCGACCAGCCCAACACCATTGCATACGCTGAGAATCCCACAGAACAAATCGATCCATCGCCAAATCCACAGGAGTGGACCAGGCGCACTTCGCGTTGGGGTTGGTTCATCCACTGGGGCCGAACGGGATTTCGCGGACAGCCAGGCGACTCTGGTAGTGGTCGAGGCAGCTTTACGCTGTTCGTCTACCCCGGCCATCTTCGACCACAGTCGATTGGGGATCATCCCCTTCAAATCAACTTCCGGTCACATACGCTCGGTCAACTCGGAAACACAGCCCGTTTGCCAGGCCTGGCATCCTTGTATTGGCAAACGAGCGAGCCGTTCCGCGGGGACGCTGCTTCTCCGATTCGCCTGTACTTCTGGCGTGTGCAGGTATAAGGCCTGCTGAATGCATGCTCAGCGATTCGCATGCGGCCGGGGTCCGCAGCGTCAAAATCCCTCCAATCCCACTTGCTTAACCTGAAACCCAACACGGAACATGGGGCTGGCCATAACGCCACCGATGCCCCGCGGGCGAAAGCCGCGTAGAATCAGAAGTGGTGGCTTTGCCGCCCAGCGATGGCTGGCATCATTTGAGCCCACTTACCCAGTTCCGTGTGACATCTGCCTGAGAGTCCTCCCTGGAAACCCATTGGGTTTTGCTTAGGACGACATCATGGCAGCATTTACAGAAAACTTCTCAGGTAACTTAGTGTTGACTCGCAACGAGGCTCGGCCTTTCCCCTCCCGCGAGGAGGTCTTGCAATTGATCGAATCGGCGCGAGGTGGCGACACCGAGCAGCTGGGGCAATTGCTGCAATTCTATTTCAGCTATTTGACGGTTCTGGCCAATACGCAACTCGATCAGCGATTGCGCAAGCGTCTGAATCCGTCGGACCTCGTGCAGGAAACTATGATGGCGGCGCATCGCGACTTTGCCGCCTTTCGGGGTAATTCCCCTCAGGAGTTTGTGGGGTGGCTGCGTCAGATTTTGATCAACGTGCTGCATGGAGCCATTGCCAAGCACGTCAAAGCTGGCAAAAGAGATGTCCGTCGCGAGATCTCCATGGATCAATTGGAATCCAACGTCGATCGTTCCGCGACACGTCTGGCTGCGATTTTGCCTGGTAGGGTTGAATCGCCGAGTAGCCCCATTCATGCTGAAGAACGGGCAGCGGATCTGGCGGAACACTTGGCCAAGCTACCCGCGGACTACAAGGAAGTGATTGTGCTTCGGAATTTGCGAGGCTTGTCTTTTGATGAAATTGCGGAGGAAATGAGCCGCTCGTCTGGGGCCGTGCGCATGCTGTGGTTGAGGGCCATCGACAAATTCAAGGACACGTACCACTCATCGGAAGGGTAATCGATCCACTTGCGCAGCGTAGAATGAAAGTCTCTTCGAAGATCTTGTCCCCTTGGCTCGTGAATACGGTTAGGCAACGTTTGGAACGCGCGTCCAACCTGCTGAGTTTCCGTGGCTTGCGAATCCCGGAAGGAAATCGGACAACAGACAGCGAGAGTGGCGAATGGACGTTCGGCATCTCTTTTGACATTGTTTTGCTCAGGATCACCCCGTGAGTGTGGGATCTAGCCCAGCAAGTACTGAAACTTCGCTGCTGCGTGGACTGACCGCACAGCAGCAGGTGTACCTGTCCGAAATTCTGGACGAGTACCTGCAGCAGTTGGAATCGGGGCAAGCGATACCGCGCGAGCAGCTCTTGTCGCGTTATCCGGAGCTCAGCTTACCAGTCCGCGACGCGTTGCTGTTGTACTTGGACAAACTGGAAGAGCTCTATCGCGTAGCGGATTTTCAGTCTGTTCCCGGCGGCGATCTCTCTGGCCGAGTGCTGGGCAAATACAATCTTGACCGTGAAATTGGTCGCGGCGGGATGGGCATCGTCTTCACCGCGTTTGAGCCCGATTTGGACCGGCAGGTGGCGGTCAAGCTGCTGCCGATGGCAGCCATGTTGGAGCCCAAGTATATCGAGCGTTTCCGAGGCGAAGCCCGCGCCGCTGCCAGCCTGCAACATCCGAATATCGTTCCCGTGTACTCGATCGGAGAAGATTCCGGGATCCACTATTACGCCATGCGTTGGATCGACGGTCATTCACTCGATCAGCGGATATCGTTGCATCGGCAGCGAGGGACACATCCCGCCACGAATTCCGCCTTGCTGCAATTCGCCGATATTGCCGAAGCCCTGCAGGAAGCGCATGCCTTTGGCATCGTCCACCGCGACGTCAAGCCGTCCAATCTGATTTTGGATCATGACGGAAAGCTGTGGATCGCGGACTTCGGGCTAGCCCGTTTTCAGGGAAGTCATGGGCTGACCTGCACCGGAGAAATGGTGGGCACCATGCGTTACATGAGTCCCGAGCAAGCGGCGGGTCGCAGTGAATGGGTGGACCACCGCACCGACATCTACTCGCTGGGGGCAACGCTGTACGAATTCTTGTCGGGCCAAGCTGCCATTCCGGGAGAGGAGGGCCCCGGAATACTGAGAACCATCGCCACCCAGACACCGACGCCCATCAAGCACTTGCGACCCGAGTTGCCGGCGGACTTGCAGACGGTGCTCCAGAAAGCCATGGCGCGACATCGTGACGATCGCTATGCCACGGCACAAGAGTTTGCGGAGGACCTGCGTAGGCTGGCATATGGCCAGCCGATCTCCACGCGTTTGGTATCCCGTTTTGTGCTGGCCGGACGCTGGATGGAGGCCCATTCGCGGATGGTTTCGATGCTGTGCGCCGTCATCATCGCGGTGGTTACCTTAGGAGCCGTCGCAGCCTTTCGCGTCCATCACTTGATCTCAGAGGCCCATGAGTTGGCCGTCAAAAATCTGGAAATGGCTCACGCCATGGAGCGAGAACGCAGTTCGACGATCGACCAGCTAGCGATGGTCCCGGGTGTGGAAGATGTGCGGCAGCGGCTGATCAAGAGTGAGCTGGAATACTATAGTTCGTTCGTACAACAGGCTTCCAGGGACAGCCTGATGCAAGGTGAACTGGCCCGGGCCTATCATCGCATGGCCTGCTTGACGGCAGAGTTGGGGAACTTGCAACCAGCCCTGCTGCATTTCGCGCGATCCGAAGCACTCTACGCAGACTTGGTGGACGTAGATCAACTGGACTCCGGACTGTGGACCGAGCGATGTCGCAACCTGAGCGATCTGGCACTTGCCTTCAGCAGAGCCCAGCAGCACGATCAAGCCGTGGATACGCTGCGGGAGTGGATCCGTCTTTTGCGGCTCACCCCAACACAGCTGCAATCAAACCCGGCCTGCCAGCTCGAGTACGGCTGGTTGGAGAACAACTATGGCTTGGTCTTGAGAAAGGCAGGCGAAGCGAAACGTAGCCTCCAAGAATCCGAGCAGCACAGACAGCGGGCTCGCTTGGCCTTTGAACGCGCCATCGCGGCGTTCGACGGTCTGGAAGATGACTCAACCCCGCAGGCGCAACGCGGCTTGGCGGCAGCCCTCCAAAATCTTGGCTCACTGCTGAGTCGGGGCAACTCGGTGGAACAACAGCTCGCATCGGGTTTGCTTGATCGCGCCCTGGCGATTCAAGAGCAACTGCTCGACGACGATACTCACACGCTGATGATTTCCTCCGAGCTACTGGCGACCTACAACACGCTCGGCTATCTGCATCTGCAGAACAATCTCAGTCGCGCTATCGAATCGCTTCAGCGAGCGGAGAAGATTGGCCAGCGTTTACTGGATATCGCACCGACGAATGCTGCCTTGCGACGGGACATGGCCTTGGCATTGAGTAATATCGGCATGGCTTACTACCACAACAACCAGCTGGAGCTGGCAATGCAGGCTTTGGCTCGATCGACCGAACACTATGAGTGGCTACAAGCGAAATTCCCAGAGAATCAGGAGATTCAAGCGAGTCTGGCAATCGCGTTGAATAACCGGGGAATCGTCCTGCAACACAGCGGCGATGCTGCCGCCGCTGAACAAGCCTATGTGCGGGCTTATCAACTGCTGGAGTCCGCAGCCCCAGCGGGCGGTGATTCGCTCGACAATGTATACATCAATTACGCACGGCTATTGCGCGAGATGGGCCGTGAATCCGAAGCCTTGCACTTCGAACAAGGCAAGCTGGCTCGATCATCGCAAACTCAGAAGGACTGGCATGTCAAATCAGAATCCTAAATCGGCGAATCGCCAGCTCGATCACAAGGGTCGGCCGTTAATGAGTCGGCGGTTAATTTTGGAGCGACTCGAAGTCCGTTCCTTGCTGGCCGCGGACATCTTGCTGTGTACTGATCTGCCCGCTCACGAAAATGACGACCGAATAAGCTCGGCGATCATCGACGCCAGCCAGGCGAGTTCCTCCGAGCCGGCGGGCGAGTGGGAGATTACCGCGGACGAACCCGGCCCAGGCGAGGAAAGTGCAGCGGATGATTTTCCAGCCTATGGTGGTCTGATTCCGGAAGGCGAGGGGCCTGCCGACAGCCCAAACTCAGGACTTCCCGATACGGCCGCTTCCGAACCCAAACCGCCAGCACCTCTGGCCGGCGAGGGCGAGGCAGCCACTTTCCCCGCATTTGCTCCACCTGCCGGACAACAACTGCTGGGTCCCTATCTACCCGTGAACGAGAGCCCAGCGGCATCCGTTGTGGAAACGGCAATCCCCAATCGACAGGCTTCCGACGAGGCAAGCGGCGACGTATCCACGCTAGCTCCCATTTCCGAACTTGCGCTGGACTCTAGCGAGAATCCTCGGCAACTTGGATTCGGAATAGGCCCCACAGCCGCACATCAACACGGGATGGTGCTGGACCAAGCAATGCTGCTGGCGACCAACTCAACGCTATCGCAACTGCGGGGCGAATTTCGCGAAATCCATTTATCAGCCTTTACCGCTGATTTCGCCTGGCGACTGGATGGACTGGCACAAGATGCTTCAACTCCCGCGCGCTCGATCTCCCCACCGGAGCTGCATGACATGGGGATAAACGCATTGTGGAATTCGCCCACAGATTCACTTGCATTTACAGAAGTATCTCCATTTAGGCTGGGTAACCCAACCGAGAGCGGCTCAGAAATGGTCAGCCAATTGCTGCGGACAGGCGGAGGCATGATCGCCGCCCAGGTATCGCACCAGAGATTGGTCGCCGACGAGTCCGCCGAGCAGCTCGTAG
>JANSWS010000617.1 GCA_024743355.1 bacterium | reverse complement strand
GTTCACCGGGCAGCAGGTCACGGGAGTGATCGACCTTGGGGCTGCGCGGCTCGATGAGCCCGCAACCGATGTGGCACGTTTACTAGGCTCACTGGAACCGCGCTCCGCCGAACGTTTTCGATTGGGCATCGCTGCCTACCAGCGTCAACAGCCGCTGCTGATCAAGCAGCGGGTGGTGGTTTTGGATTACGCCAGCTGTTTGCTGTCCGCCGCGCAATGGGCCCAATGGCTGGTTCTTGAAAAGCGGCAGTTCGATTCTGACAGGAACTCACTGCTGGACCGCTGGGAAGGTTTCATCGAACGCATCGAAGTCTTTCCATGGGATGAAATGCTGAGGTGGGCAGGTGAACACTGAGTCAGCAAGTTGCTGCTACAATGACGCCCCGCGGCGATGGCTGTGAGCCCTTCAAGGAAGCTCGCAAACCGCTTGAGAAGCAAACAGGCTGAGAAGCAAACAGGCTGCGACGCCAACAGTCTGCAACTCGGCATGGTTCCGTGTTACTTACCGGGCCACTGATGTGTTCAATCCAAAGATATGGCCAATTAGAAGATATTACCGGACCACAGACATTGTGGGTTCCTAGAAGATCAATGGGTAAAGTCATTGAGTAACAAACAACGTTATCGCATCGCCGTACTCGGTGGAGACGGAATCGGGCCCGAAGTCACGGTGTCCGCGGTGGAAATATTGAAACTTGTACAATTGCAGTTGGATTGCGTCGAATTTGATTTCGAGGAGCATTCGGTTGGGGTGGGAGAATACCTGGCCAGCGGTCAAGCCTTGCCTGACAGTGCGTTTGACGCCTGCCGCACTTGCGATGCGGTGTTGCTGGGCGCCATGGGCTTACCCAATGTTCGGTATCCAGATGGCAAGGAAATCGCTCCGCAACTGGACCTGCGAGAAAGGCTCGAATTGTATGGTGGGATTCGTCCCATCCGTTTGTATCACGAGCACGACACACCGCTGAAGGGATACGGTGTTGGCGACATTGACTTTGTGATCGTCAGAGAGAGCACGGAAGGCTTGTTCTCCGGACGTGGTGCGACGCTCGAAGCCGACGCAACGCGAGCAACCAATGAACTGGTAGTGACCTATGAGGGAGCGGCCCGAGTCTCCAGATTGGCATTCCAACTGGCCCGCAAACGCCGCGGAAAAGTAACGCTGGTGGACAAGGCCAATGTGCTTTCATCCATGGTTTTTTTTCGTCGGGTGTTTGATGAGGTTGCGCAGGAGTTTCCAGACTGTGTGGCGGAACACTGCTACGTTGACGCGGCCGCGCTTTACCTGGTGCGTGACCCCCAGCGGTTTGATGTGCTGGTAACGGAAAATATGTTTGGTGACATTCTTAGTGACCTGGCAGCGGGTCTCGTGGGAGGAATGGGAATGGCGCCCTCCGGAGATATCGGCGATCAGGCGGCCGTATTTCAGCCCTCGCATGGCTCAGCTCCAGATATCGCCGGCAAAGGTGTTGCCAATCCGATCGCCATGATCCTCTCAGCGGCCATGATGCTCGATTGGTTTGAACATCCCGACACGATGCGAGCGGCCGATGCAATTCGGCAGGCGGTTGAGAACGTATTGCGCTCGCCGGATCAGAGGACACCGGACATGGGGGGCAAACTGTCGACTCAACAAATGACCTCGCTGATTGGGCAGCAACTACATCAAAGCTTGTAGACCGCCCTGTGCAACGCAGGGTGAATCCGCAGGCATGGTCCAGGCCAGGCCAGGATTAAGGCCAGGCCACGATTAGGCCAGGCCACGATTAGGCTAGGCCACGATTAGGCCAGGCCAGGGTTAGGATGATTGCATTCGGCGCAAGCGTGATAGTCGGTGGTCGGTCGCGGTGCCGAGTGTTGTTTGAGCCAGAGAAATAATGCGTCGCGTTTGTTTGCGGGGCGGGAGGAAGTTTCATGCCAGTGCGTTATTTTCTCATTCTGGGTGCTTTTCTTATCTCCGTTCTGATGTGGGTGGATCGGGCCTGCATTTCGGCGGCTAAGGCGGATATAGCCACAGACCTGGGCTTCGACGACATTCAAATGGGCTGGGTCATGGCGGCCTTTTCGCTGGGCTATGCTCTGTTTCAAGTACCGAGTGGAAGACTGGCGGATCGATTCGGGCCGAGGATCGTTATGTCCGCAGTGGTAGTCGCCTGGTCGTTGTTCACTGCGCTGACCGGCGTAGTCCGCGGTCTGGTGCCGATGCTGGCGCTGCGATTCTTGTTCGGTGTGGGGGAAGCAGGTGGCTATCCAACTTTGGCTCGGTCTTTTTACTCTTGGCTGCCCGTCGGAGAACGCGGAATTACCAACTCCATCAGCTTTTCCGGAGGCCGACTCGGCGCCGCCTTGGCAATGCCCGGAATGGTTTGGCTGATCGGAGCACTGGGAGGCTGGCAACAGACTTTCTGGCTGTTCGGTGGTATCGGCGTGGGGTTCGCCGTGCTTTGGTTCCTCTTGTTTCGTAATTCACCCGAAGAGCACTTTGCGGTATCTGCAGAGGAAAGAGATCACATCGCGGCCACACGCAAGCCTGCTGTGCATAGCGGAGCGGCGGAAGTCGAAGTGCCGATCGGCCATTTGCTCAGATCCAGAAATCTGTTGCTCTTGATGATTCAGTACGTGGCGCACAATTTCACTTTCTTTTTTACCGTGACCTGGTTCTTCCCCTATTTGAAAGAGCAATTCGCTTTGTCTAGTCAACAGACCGCCTTGTATGCCGCCGCACCGTTGCTGTGCGGAGTTCTTGGTAACTGGCTGGCCGGCGGTTTGGTCGACCTGCTCTACAGACGCGGTCTCTGGGTGCGCTCGCGACGACTGCCTGCAATGATTGGGTTTGCAATGGCCGCAATTGGCATGACGGCTTGCATTCACATGCCCACCGCCGCTTCGGCGGTGGCCGCCATGTGCCTGGCGATTTTTGGATGCGACATGATTCTCAGCCCCTCTTGGTCGACTTGCTTGGACATTGGCGGAAGGAACGCTGGGACTGTTTCGGGAGCCATGAACATGGTCGGAAATCTGGGTGCCTTCGTAACCTCGCTAGCCTTTCC
>JANSWS010000330.1 GCA_024743355.1 bacterium | reverse complement strand
TGCGATACCTGGATGATGCGCTCGCCAAGTCCGCAGGACAACCACTGCCGGTGGATTTCATCATGGCTACCGATCCATCCATTGACCATACGGGCAAGTTGGAAGCCGATGGTATCCACCGCCGTGCCATGCTGGACGAAAGTGAAGGTGCCATCGTCAAGCTGCGAGTGAAACCCGATTCCATGGAAGGCATCAGTCGTCGGCCCGGCGCCAAAGTCATCGCCGATGTCACTTGCGGTAAGAGATCGGCAGCTTTTGTCTGGTTTCATGAGGTCGTTGAGTGGGTTCAAGCCAACGTAATCTTCTAACCGGAATTGCTTCTCGATCTCCTCTCAGCCGAACTCAGATATTCTCATCAGGAATACTTTCCATGAAACACTCGACCACCACGATTTCCACATTGAGTGTCTTGTTTATTTTGACTTGCAGTACCTGCGTCACAGGTCAAGCACCAGCGCCCCAAAACCCGAATACAGCTCAGACTTTCACGCCCCCGCGCTTCGTCAATAGTGCCACCGAACAAGATGGCCGATCCGCCGCGGCGGCGGGTCAGATCAG
The DNA here is from genome assembly GCA_024743355.1 of bacterium. GTDB lineage: Bacteria > Planctomycetota > Planctomycetia > Pirellulales > Pirellulaceae > Aureliella. The sequence goes on along the minus strand of JANSWS010000330.1, from coordinate 8,669 downwards.
CCCGGGTGAGATCATCACTGCACAGACCGCGCAGATCAGCTGCATCCACAAGATCCAAATGGCGGCTCAAGCTGATGGCTTGATTAAGGAGCTGCTGGTGGATGAAGGCAGCGTGGTTTCAGCGGGTGACCCTGTAATGATTATCGATTCACGGGTCGCGGAAGCCGAGCTAGAGGTAGCCCAAAAGCAACTCGAATCCGCCAGCATTATCGCCGCGCAGACTGCCAACATTGAGTTTTCCGAAGCCGCGCGGGACCTGGCGATCGAAGAGTACACCTCCGAAAAGCAACTCTTCCTGAAGAGCTCCACCACCGAGTCAGCGCTGAAGCGAAAGCACTTGGAGATGCGGAAGACCATGTTCAGCGTGGACATGGCCAATGACGAACAACGCAAGTATCAACTCGAAGCAGCCATTGCGAAAGAACAAGTAAATGCGAGCAAGGTCAAGCTTGAGCTGTATCGCGTCGTTGCTCCCTACGACGGAATCGTCGTCGAACGCAAACGCGATTTGGGTGAATGGATTCGAGCTGGGGAGCCCGTATTGCGTATGGTGCACATGAACGAAATGAAGGTCGAAGCGTTCGTACCTCTGGACGGAATATCCCTGCAGTCTCTGGAAGGCGCGGACATGAATATCCGCGTTAATCTGGGGCCCACGGAGGAAGTTTCCTTTCAGTCCAAGGTCGGCTACGTCAGTCCCGAGTTGGACACGCGAACGGTTCGCGTGACCACACGGATCCAGAACCAGTTCGTGGGCAACAGCTGGATTCTGCGAGACGGCATGCAGGCCAGGGTGGAAATCATTCCCGCTCGCTAGCCGCCGGCGGACACAACTGGATAGAGATGCCCGCAAGGCGGCATTTGCTTGCGGCGGTTAGACACGGATTCTCCTGACTTAAATCGACTCAGATCGGGCTAGATGATATGACCACCATGGCTGACAGTTTGGTAAACAGCGCGATGCGGCCGCTCAAGCTGCGCTGTCGACCCGACTTGCAGCACAAACGCCACCGCTATCACGGTCGTGCTTACTGGGTGGTCAAGGAACCCGTGGGACTCAATTATTATCGTTTCCACGAAGAAGAGTTTGCCATTCTGAACATGCTGGATGGCAACACTAGCCTGCAGCAGATCAAGGATCGCTTTCAAGCGGAGTTTGCGCCCCAAAGAATTACGCTGCAAGACCTGCAACAATTCATTGGCATGCTGCACCGCAGCGGTCTGGTTATTTCCGAAGCTACCGGCCAGGGACGCCAATTGCGTCGCCGCGGAGACGACAAAAAGAAAAAGGAGCTGCTCGGCAAGCTCGCCAACATATTCGCACTGCGTTTTCGCGGGATCGATCCGGAACGCATTCTTAATTTCCTCAACCCTTTCACCTGGTGGTTGTTTACTGTCCCGGCGCTGATCGGCTTCCTGCTATTTGGCCTAAGCGCGCTGACACTGGTGCTGGTTAATTTCCACGAGTTCAAAACGAAGCTTCCAACCTTCGAACAATTCTTTGCTGCGGACAATTGGCTCTGGCTCGGATGCACGATGGCCATCGTTAAGGTTCTGCACGAATTCGGGCACGGCCTGAGTTGTAAACGCTACGGCGGCGAATGCCACGAAATGGGCTTCATGTTCCTGGTTTTCACTCCCTGCCTGTACTGCAACGTATCCGATTCCTGGATGTTGCCGAATAAATGGCACCGTGTGTTTATAGGCGCCGCCGGAATGTATGTGGAGCTTATTCTGGCATCGATCGCGACTTACCTATGGTGGTTCAGCGAACCTGGGATGCTGAACTTTCTGTGCCTATCGGTCATGTTCATCTGCTCCGTGAGCACGTTGGTGTTTAATGGAAACCCACTACTGCGGTTTGACGGCTACTACATCCTGATGGATATCTTGGAGATTCCCAATCTCCGACAGAAAGCGACCGAAATCCTGAAACGCTGGTTCCAGCAATATTGCCTGGGATTGGAGCTGCAAGAGAATCCTTTCTTGCCGCAGAAGCGGCAAGGCTGGTTCGCCTTGTACACCATCGCCTCCATCATCTATCGCTGGGTGATCGTGTTCTCCATCATGATGTTCCTCATGAAAGTGTTGGAACCCTATGGATTGCAGGCACTCGGGCGGCTCATCGCGTTCACGGGTTTGGCCGGCATGGTGGCCCAACCGATCATTCAGATCACAAAATTCTTTCGCACTCCTGGTAGGGTCAGCAAAATGAAAAGAAAGAACATCCTGACCAGCCTTGCAGTTGCTGGGGCGGCGATTGTGGGAATTTGCTTTATCCCATTGCCATTCCATGTCGATTGCGCCACCGAAATACAGCCGCAGGACGCTGAGCAGGTATTTGCCATCAAGCCAGGACGCCTGGTCTCGATGAACAAAAGCCTGGGTGACCGCGTTGAGGTGAATGACGTCATCGCAGAACTTTCCAACGACGACATTCGATTGGAAAAGCTACAGGCAGACGGCGAATACGCGCTCGCCTGGCAACGTCTGCAGATGTCTAAGGAGCTGGGCAGCTTTGATCCCGAAGCTCGGTCTCAAATCCAAACCCTGGAAGAGTCAGCCCGTTCCAAGCAGCAAATCGTTCAAAGAATCCAAGAGAAGATCGACCAATTGACGATCCGTGCCCGCAAGTCAGGCATTATTTTGCCCGCACCGGAAAAGGAAATTCCCAAGCAGGTAGAGGCCCAAGAACAATTGCCGACCTGGAGCGGAAACCCCTTCGATGATGCCAACCAGGAGGCCGTGTTTGCCGAATCGGATCTGTTGTGCCTGATTGGCGATCCAGACCGCATGGAGGCCGTTCTGGTCGTGGATCAGCATGACATCGATTTGATCGCACTGGGCGATGAGGTCGACATCAAGATTGACTCCGCTCGATTGGACACCTTTTCAGGAACCATCGAAAGCATTTCCCAAATGGAGATGCAGGATATCCCTCCCAGTCTGGCCTCTCAGGTTGGCGGGGCATTGAACACCGAAATGGGGCCATCCGGCCAATTGCGTGCTATAAGTACCTCGTACCAGGTTCGGGTTCCGCTCGAGAATGTCGAGGTGCCTCTGAGAACTGGATATCGAGGTCAAGCAAAGATTTATGTGGGTTGGAAGTCACTTGGCTGGAGGATCTATCGATTCCTGGCCAGAACCTTTCGATTCGAAATGTAACGTTTTGCGATCGGTGACTGCCTGATCAAATCGGTCCGGCGAACATTCAACGGTCGTTTGTTTTTTACTTAAGTGTTCTGGTCGTGGACCCGGTCAACTCATGACAGGCGGCTGGACACTGATTTCGCTGAGTACCAGCAAAGGAGTTTTTCCGATGGCAAAAGATGAAGGTAGCACCGCAGTAGAAGAACCTGCAGCAGAAGCTCCCAAGGCCGAAACAAAGCAACAAGCGACTCCCGTACAGGTGCAAGTTGTTGACGACAAGGCTTTAGCGACCTATGCCAACTTCTGCCGCGTTACCGGTTCGCCTGAAGAGCTGATCGTCGATTTCGGTCTGAACCCGCAGCCTGTTGGAATCCCCAAGGATCCCATCAACGTCAACCAGCGGGTCATCATGAATTTCTACACCGCCAAGCGACTGCTGGCTGCCCTGCAAATGTCTGTGCAGCGTCACGAAGCTGTATTTGGTGTTCTGGAAACCGACATTCAAAAGCGTCTGAAGATTCAACAAGGCAGCTAATTGGGCTCGCCCTTAGCTTGCTTTCGCACGACTGGGCTGAAGGCTCATGCCATACGACAAAAACAGGCTGGCAAAACGCCAGCCTGTTTTTTTATCTCATGCCGGATCCACCGCTTGCAATGTGTGCCACGTTCGATCCATGAGTGTCCGATAGTCGCCGTGTAAAGAATGCCGTGTACAGACTTTTGTCGCCTATTCTGTACCGATCTGAAACTCTTGCTGAATCCGCTCTAACGCGAAATCCTTGGGCTGCTTCTCATCCTGTCCATCCGCCAACTGCTCAGCGGTAGGCCTCATGACCTGCAAGCCCTCACCGGGAATCTCCCCGCCTGCCGTCCACACAATCGCATTGGAGACCAACCGCAGAAATTCTTCGCGTCCCCAATTCCAGTGAAAGTGGCCCCCGGTAAATCCAAATGAACGTCCTCCCCCAGGTCGCTCGTAAACCCAGGCTGTATGCTGTGGTTCACCGGCCGCCACCGCCCGCCGCACATCGGGATTTCCGCTGTGAGGTCCATCCTGGCGAGTCATCGTTTTCTCAGGAGCAACCGCGCTGAGAATCGGAGTCACGCCTCGCATGTCCGGTTGAAACCGCATGTGGAAGTACCACTCGTCGTGCGCGCTAAAGGGTTGAACTCCCGATGCTACCGGATGCTTCGGTAGCTGGTTGTAATCCGCCGTCCAATGCGGATTGACGGACCAATTGATCTCGAAATAGCCGCCCAACCACTGCAGGAATTCTTTACCACCCTGGTCCGGAGGAACTTCCACCGCGTAGTGCAGACACACAAACCCTGCCCCGCGCTCCATGTGCTTGGCTAAGACGTCGAGATGCTGCAAAGCTGGATGGCGTCCGCCGCCATCGCAATACATCACGATTGAATCCGCACCTTCCAATACCGAATCATCCTCGGGCCAACCTCCGGCATACACGTCACATTGCACGTTGTCGGCAGCATTCTCGATGGCCTCCGCCAATACGCGACATCCCGCCAGATGTTCATGAGCTCCGTAACCATGACTGGGATTGCCCGCCAAAAACACGATCCGCAGGGATTCCTCGGATGACTGGGCATGCAAGGGAGCAAGAGGCAACTGGCAACTTAGGCAGACCGCGAACAGCAGCAGTCCGAAGGGCGGAAAGGCAAAAGCAATGCGAGACATGAAAAACTCCTGGGGTTGTAAATGGAGTCGGAGGGAATAGGTAACGTAACCAGTAGCCAGCTTCGCCAGTAGCCACCTTCGCCAGAAGGTGGACAGGCTGCTTGACCCAGCCACGCTCTGGCGAGCGTAGCTACCTTCGCCAGAAGGTGGATAGGCTGATCGACCCAGCCACGCTCTGGCGAGCGTAGCTACCTTCACCAAAAGATGGACAGGCTGCTTGACCCAGCCACGCTCTGGCGAGCGTAGCTACCTTCACCAGAAGATGGATAGGCTGATCGACCCAGCCACGCTCTGGCGAGCGTAGCCACCTTCACCAGAAGGTGGACAGGTCTACTTGACCCAGCCACGCTCTGGCGAGCGTAGCTACCTTCACCATAAGGTGGACAGGTCTGCTTGAACCAACCACGCTCTGGCGAGCGTAGCTACTTGCAAACGTAGTATAACGCCAATGCATATGGCGGGCTGTGGGGGTGTGTTCCTTTGCCTGAACGTCGCCAAACCTGCTTCCGTCCGTCGTCGATTTGATTTATTTTGCTGTTCAGCTTTCCATCACCAATGGGTCGTAACCGTTTCCCCCTCCTGCGGTCCAGTTGCACAAAGAGGCTCACCAGGGATGACCGCCGGCTACCATCTTTCGATCCCCATCTTGTACGAAGAGCCGCACTTTTTGCTGATCAACAAGCCTGCCGGGATCTTTTCGCAAGCCGCGGCACACATTCCCAGTGTGGCAAGCATTCTCGAGTCGCAAATACGCGCGCGGGATGCCCATCCCGGCAAGCCTTTTGTGGGCTTGCCGCACCGCCTTGACCGTGGCACATCAGGCGTGATGCTGATAGCAAGAAATGCCCGAGCACTCAAACGGTTTGGGCAGCAGTTTCAATCCAGGAAGATCGGCAAGTTCTATCTGGCGATCGTAGAGGGTCAACTGGAATCTGGGCCTCAAGACTGGCAGGATACGGTCCGCAAGGTTGAAAATGAGCCGCGGGCGGAAGCTGTCCATGATCCAAGCCAGGGTCGCCTGGCAACCGCGGAGGCTCTGCAGGTTGCCACGGCGCCGCCCTTCAGCTTGCTACTGATCAGGTTGCACACGGGTCGCATGCACCAGATCCGCCTGCAAGCTTCCCTGCGTAGGCTCCCCATTGTGGGAGATCAATTGTACGGCGCGTGTCGCCCGTTTGCAGAACACGAAACGAGTCCTGACGCCGCAAATCCCGCGTTAGCTCTCCATGCATTGCGACTCGAATTTCGCCATCCGCAAACGGCACGTCCGATGAGCGGCACAGCCGCACTGCCCCCGATCTGGCAAGCATTTCATGGCGAACTAGCCGCTCATGCCGCGCAGCTGGTTCAGTTAAGTCAAGCACAAGCTGCCGTTCAGTGGCAGCTCAAGAACCTGGGTGGATTGTCGTAAAGCTGGGTTGCGTCACAAGCTGAGATCGATGCTCAGACCGTCAAAGGCCAATTCCACTCCCGCAGGCAACGTGGCGTTGGTGGTGGCATAATCCAGATCATGGCAGACGTGTGTCAGATATGTCTGCCGGGGACTCAGACGCTCGACAACGGCCAAAGCCTGCTCAACATTGAAGTGCGTCGGATGCGGAACGCTTCTCAGTGCATCCAGAATGAGCGTCTCGCAACCCTCCAACACGGCGAAGCTTTCCTCGGGAATGAAATTCGTATCCGTGCAGTATGCCAGATTGCCGAAACGAAACCCCAGAACTTGATATTTCGGCCCGTGCAACAGGCGCAGTGGACGCACCTGGGCTCCCAACACATCAAAGGGCTCCAGTCCGATAGTGCGAGGTTCCAGGGCTGGTACCGCACCCGCATGCGTCTGTGGTTCATCGCGGAAAGCGTAGTCGTAACTATGCCGAATGCGTTTTTCCACTTCAGGTTCACAATACAGCGGCACTGGTCCGCCCAACCGAAAGGGAAATAATCGCAAATCATCCAGTCCGAAAATATGATCCGCGTGCTCATGCGTGTACAGCACGGCATGTACGATACCAATTCCCTCACGCAGCAATTGGAAACGCAAGTCGGGCGATGTATCGATCAGCAGATTCCCCTGTGGTAGACCCACGATGGCCGAGCTACGCGTGCGTTTATTGCGAGGCTCAGTGCTCTTGCAAACCTCGCATGCGCATCCAATTGCCGGGACGCCCACAGACGTGCCAGTACCCAGAAGAATAAACTTCCCCCGAATATCTCTTGTTTCAAACTGCTTAGGCAAACGCGGCTACCTTTGATTTCGTGTTGCTAACTGGGATCGTCGCCGTCATCGCCATCGAAATCGGGATGCAGGGGATCGTCGGGATCGAAAAAGAAGTCTCCCAATCCTAGCGGCAGAGCGTTGCCTCCCAGCTCTCGGCGTTTGCGTTCGGCCAAGCCCTCCAGATTCAGTGCGTCCTCTCCCAGGCAATGCTCCAGGGCTTCGGCCCAAGCCTTGTCCTGACCGATCGGATGCTCAGGATCCTGTGCCAAACGCTTCAGGGCGAATCGCAACAGATTGAGGCCATCGCGAGCGGAAAAATCCAAGTTCAGTTCATGGGATCGCTGCAAAAACTCCACGGTCATGGCCAGCATCTCCGGCTCGGCGAATGGCAGATGATACTGCAGAATCGCCAACTCATCCTGCCGATTGGGAAAACCTAACGGCAAGGTCGGCTGAAGACGGCTGAGAATATAATCGGGAATCTCATAAGTCGAGTCATCCTGGTTCATCGTCACCGCACAGCGAAAATCCTTGTGGGCTGGAATCGTAACTCCCGCGACGATGGATTCCACATAACGCCGCTGATCGAGCAATGGCGCCAGACTAGCCCATGACTTTTCATTCATGCGATTGCCTTCGTCCAGAACGCAAACGCTGCCACGGATCATTGCGGTAACCAAAGGGGAAGCATGATAGGCGATCTTGCCAGCCCCGCTCAGCACCGGCGTTACCAACAGGTCCTCAGGACGCGTATCCGCCGTGCATTGGAACACGTACAGTTCTTGCTGGCGAATATTGGCGGCAGCCATGGCCAGCGCCGTCTTTCCGATGCCCGGCACCCCCACCAGGCGTGGCGAGAGCGGCAAGTCTTGATCGTCAACCACGATCCAACAAGCCAGCAGTTGTTTCAGCACCTCACGCTGCCCAATCCACTCCGCCCGATTCTCCATGGGCGAAGCGAGTTGCAAGGTGACCCCATCGATCAGCACACTTTGTTGACTCATAAAGAACTACCAGCTTTCGCGTGACGTTGCTTGTTGGTAACGCTGCGATTCGTGATCAAGATCATGGCGGCATGGCTCTCGAAGCATCTACAGGAATCTTGACTCGCGATCATCCTGAGACAAACGATCCACCTGGCTCCAGTGACGCGGAAACTAAAGATCGATACCATCCTTGCTGCCACTGCCCAAGCGTCTGGTCAACAACAAACAAGCAGAACGCGAAACGCCATCTCCGGCCTATGAGACGCGTGGCTTTCGCAATTGGAAAATCCATCCCATGGACCGGTACTGGTTCAGCGCGCTCCAGGTTCAATCTAATACCTGACCTGCGAATCGCCAACCCGTCGCCACTGGGCTCAGCCAGCCCCTGTGTTCCCCTGGCTGGGCACTCGACCTGCCTCAAGTCTGGCTCCAGACCCGTTGCATTCTCGCTAGCCCATACCTATGGCGTTGTCAAAAATCGTGATCGCCTGCGGCAACTCATCTCGACCACCCTTGCTTTCCCATTGCCAAGAGAAATCGATCGTTGCGGGAAGCTTGTACGCACCCTAAAAACCGACCTGGGGCTCGACGGAAGAGCCACCGCGGCTATGTCGAGTCA
>JANSWS010000166.1 GCA_024743355.1 bacterium | reverse complement strand
TTGGCGATGACGACCGATGGAACGTTATATGTAGCCGATCTCGAATTAAGGATGCTGCTGCGTATACCTTCAGGCTCTCAGGAAGTGGAGAAAGTAGCCGCCTTGAACCCGCGAGGCGTCTGGGCGGATTCCCAGGACCGCATTTGGGTCATTTCGCAAAACGCACAGCAACTTCAGAGGGTTAACACCGACGGATCGGTGGAAGTCGTAGTCGGCGAACGTACCTTCGAATTTCCGCATCAAGTCGTGGTCACCGATGATGGCACCGCGTTTGTGTCCGACGGCTACAAAAAAGCGGTCTGGAAAATCGTCGCGGGTCAGAAACCGGAACTGCTGGTCGAAGGCTCGCCGCTGGATAATCCAGTTGGGATTACACTCTACGACAATCAGTTAGTCATTGCCGATCCCCGCGCCCGAACCATTTTTCGCCTCGATCCGAGCAACGGGCAGTTAGAAGCCTGGTTCAAGATTGAACCCAAGTGATGAAGGGATACGCTAATCGGCGAACTTATTGAATTTCTACTTTCGCCACAAGTTATATGGTCCATTGCCGTGCTCACCATCGCGGCGACCATTCAAGCGACCGTAGGATTCGCGGCGGCACTTTTTGCGATGCCCTTGCTGATTTGGGGCGGCAGTAATCTCATGGCCGCCCAACTGATGGTGGTCACGGCCATGCTGCCACAGAATGCTTTCGGCGTATGGCGTTTGCGGCATGCGATCACTCTCCAGGAAGTCGCTGTGCCCGCTACCATTCGGATTGCGGCGATGCCTATAGGAATTTTGGGCCTGGGGTATTTGATGACTTGGCCCTTGGATGCTGTCAACCAATTTGTTGGCATCATGATCATCGCAGTGATTGTCTCGCAGGCTTGGGTTGGGGTCGAGTGGAAGACGGCGAAACGCTGGTATTGGGTCCTGATCACCTTTGGCGGAAGTGGCATCCTGCAAGGCCTGTCGGGCATGAGCGGACCTCCGCTGGTTCTGTGGGTGCACGGCCAGCGCTATTCCGCGGATCACGCCCGGGCATTCCTATTCGCAATATTCATCAGTAACTTCATTCCGCAGCTGGCTCTATTGCAGTGGAAATTTGGGAACGTCATTTGGCAATCCGTTGGAATCGCGGTGCTTGCCTTGCCGTTTGTGTTGCTGGGCGCTATGCTCGGTCTGCGTATCGGACATCGTCTGGGAGAACTTTGGCTTCGAAAAATCAGCTACTTGGGACTGTTCTGTCTTGGACTCTCTAGCTTGCTCGCACCCTGGCTGAAACAGCTGTGGTAGCCTTCCGCCTAGGGACTTCGAGAACGCAACATGCAGCATGGCGAGAGTGACAACTTTTCTGCCCTGATGGCCGCGGGCGGATAGGCAAAGCTGTGAAGCATTTTGTATCGAGCGGCTTGCCCGAAAACACAAGCACGAAGCCCGAGCGAGTCAGTTTCGGTCGCCATCAAGTACACACTCGCTGGCGCTTCGTGCTTGTAAATCCAAGGCTAAACTGCTTCCTAGCGATGGCGGATAGGCTGCCTACGTGAATCAACTCTGGTGAAAACTCATGATCGAAGCACTGATCGCTCTGATAGCGCTGAGTCTTATGGAAATCGTACTCGGCATCGACAACATCGTTTTCATTTCCGTAGCGACCAGCAAATTGCCCGAAGAACAACAAAGTGCTGGTCGTAAGATTGGACTTCTGGTTGCCCTGGGTACGCGACTGCTACTGTTGGTTGGCATCTTTTGGGTGGCCCAGCTGGTTACTCCGCTGTTTACCCTTTCGAATGTCTTGCCACCTATGGAGTATCTGAAATCCTACTTCTTCGAGGACGAGGATCGCGGGCATGGACATGGCTTCGGACTGGTCAAGAGTACGGAATCCGCGGCGGCCTCCGAGAGTGAACATTCCGAATCCGAACCCGAATTCAATCAAGATGCTTGGGACGAGTTCAACGAAGTCACTATCCGGGATTTGATCATGCTGGCCGGAGGTTTGTTTCTGATCTACAGCAGTGTCCGAGAGATCCATCACGAGGTGGAGCACAATGCGGATGATGGCAGTGACGAGCACCGGGGGCGGCGAGCTGTCAGCTTCTCCGCGGTGATTACACGTGTGGCCATCATGGATATCGTCTTTTCGCTGGACAGTGTGATAACAGCAGTCGGCATGGCCAATCAATTATGGGTCATGATAGCCGCCGTGGTGCTGGCAGTCGCAGTGATGATTCTGTTTGCCAATCAGGTCGGAGACTTTGTCGACGACAATCCAACTGTAAAGATGTTGGCATTGGCCTTTCTCTTGTTGATTGGGGTCATGCTTTGCGCGGAGGGAATTGGAACGCCTATCAGCAAAGCTTACATTTACTTTGCCATGGGCTTTTCGCTGCTGGTTGAATTTTTCAACATGCGGGCCAGAGAGAAACGTGCCACTGCCGCGGCAGCATGAACGCCGCGGTCGACCAATCAACAGCTTGAGGCTCTCAAGGCGTGAATGGAGCACCGATACAAAAGACGTGTTCCGCCGAGCGAATGAAAAAGTGTCCCTGCGACACAGCCATCGACGCTTTGCAGGTTTCTCCCAGCTCACAACGAGCGATTTCATCGTATTCGTTTCCGGGGCGGAGCACCAAGGTGACTCCTTCCTCGGAGAGTACGTAGATTCTCCCGTCCGCATAGACGGGGGAGGCCGAATGGACACCACTCAGCCTCTGCACCCAAACAATGTCACCACTGGCAGCATCCAAGCAATGCAAAATGTTGTCTCGGCTGATCGTGTACAGATAGGGCTCCACGTACAGCGGCGATGCCAGGACAGGCACACCCTTCTTCTGCTCCCACAGAATATGCGTGTCGGTCACGTCACCTTGGCCACCCAATCGGATGGCACGAATCGTGGGTTCTTCAAACCCAGAAGAAGTGTAAAGCACCTGGGATCCCAATGCTGGTGACGGCGTTACTCCTTCGCCCTGGCTGTAGATGGACCAAACCCGAGCTCCGGTTTTAACGTCGAAAGCTTGAACGCGATCTCCCCCGGCACTAACGACCAATTGCTCTTGGTCAACCAACACCGGCGTTACATGTCCCACTCGCGATTCGCCGCGTTTTCCCTTCCACAGCGTCTTCCCGCTTTCCACATCAACCGCCAAAACCACGGCTTCCGTCCAAGGGATCTTCCAACCCAGGCGTTCCTGCTCACGGCTACTGCCGTCGAAGGGCATCACCAACATGCCGTCGACTAATATCGGTGAAGCCCCCAATCCATGCAGACTGTAAAACTCCACATCCGAATTCTTCCATACCAGTTGTCCGGAGTAGTCCACAGCCACTACGGTCCCATCAAAGAAAACGGCATACACCCGCTCACCATCGGTCACCGGTGTCGGCGTGGCGTACGAGTTCTGGCTCCTCATGGGGCCAGTCTTTTGTCGATGCACTTCGGTGTTCCATAGAATCATGCCTGACTTGCGATCCAAACAAATCACACGGCAGGATGTGCCCTCATCCATGGCACTGGTAAGAAATATTCTGTCGCCATAAACAATCGGAGACGACCAGCCGTCACCTGGAACAGCGGTCTTCCAAGCAATCCCTTGACTCGCAGACCATTGGATCGGTAGTCCTTTTTCAGAAGAAACGCTCTGACCATTGGGCCCTCGAAATCGAGGCCAATCCTCCGCGCGAACGGGCGTCTGCCAACAAGCCAACCAGACGCATGCGACCAGTAAAAGCTGCCTTACCATCGGATACCTCGGCGTGGGTGGAGCGAAGAAATGCAAGCATCGTCCGTGATAATCATCATCGCGATCATGGCCCGCGTCGTTCGCGGTCCGGCGATCCCGTGAAATACATCTTACAGCCACGGGTGCCCTAAACAATCACACAGCAAGGCCGCGGCTTCCAAGGGTGCTCAGGCTTCGTGAATTTGCGGATTGCTGCCAAGCGTTTCCGGCCTCCGCCTCCATCTCGCTCAAGTACTGCCAACGGGCTCGACCAGTCCCGCCAGCGTCATGCCCTGGACGGCGGCATGCTGTGCGGCTCGCAACTGCTCCACAATGCTCGGAGTTTCACCACCTGGATTCGAATCGTCGATCATGCGGAACGCACTATCCATAAGCTGGCCAATCTGGATCTCGGTTGGCGGCATCGCCAAACTAACCGCTGCTTCGGGACGCTCTAATCGGTGCAGCCAACCATCTTGAACCAGGTTCTCGACGATTCTAGCTACGACCACCGAGGGTAGGCCCACGTTGCTGGCAATTTCTTCAACCGTGGTGGCCCGACCAGCTGTAAAGCGTTCTGCAATTGTCTCCATGACGGTAAGTACCGATGTTGGCTCCACCATTCCGCTCTGCTGTTTGGGCGGCCCCATTTCCTCCAAGGCTCGACCTCGCAAGGCTTGCAGCGTTGCTGCCACCTGTAGGCCAAACAAGACGGCCAGCCACATCAGATAGACCCAGAACATGAACAGCGGTACCAGGCCCAGGGCTCCGTAAAGTTGATTGATCGAGAATGCGCTTCCGAGGTAGGCGCCCAAGCTTTGCCGGCCAATGGCCAACAAGAGTGTGGCGACAAATGCTCCCGCCAGAGCTGGACGCAAACGTACACGGCAATTGGGCAATAGTGTGTAAACCATCAACATGAAAAGCCAGGCAAGGCAGAAGCTCCACAGAGTCCTGGCAACGAACAACAGCCATTGCCAAGCGTCGACTGAGGCAATCCAAGTCGTGAACCCGTCGTGAACATAGTTCGCCAAGCCAATCATTGCTGGACTGAGCGTCAGCAAAAACCAATACAGCAAAACGCGATTGATCCAGGAACGCCCCTCGGGAGCGCGATAAATAATGTTGAAACAATTCTCGATGGTAATCAGCAGTCCAATGGCAGCGTACAGAATCAGTGCCATTCCGATCCATCCCACGGCGGTCAAGTTGGTCCCCATGAGATCACTGGTCAGCTCTTGCAACCAAGCCGCTAAAGTTAACGGTTCATCTTGTCCGTTGTCGCCAACGCCGTTGGCTACATAGATATCGTCCAGACCCAATCCGGTAAGAAATGTATCCAGGGAGTCCAGGATGGCGCCTGGTCCCTTGAAGGCTTTGACCAGAATCGTAGTCACGACCAAGACCGGTGCCAGACTGAAGAGAGTACGGAATGCGAGCGCGGCCGCCATTTGCGGAGCGCGATCGTGCTCAAGCTTTTTAGCGCCGAAACGTCCCAGCTCATAAGCGAATCGCGCGGCCCGCTGCCAACGGTTCAACTCCTCTCTCGGCTGCGTGATGGCTCGATGGAGCCAGTTGAGAATCGGGCGGATTTTGTCGGTTAACATTTCAATTCCGTGCCGCTTTAAGAGCCATGGGGTCGCTGGAGATCTAGGAAAGCATAGCATGCGACACGCTCGACGCCCCAGCAGTCGAAGCTACGGGATGGTGATTGCCAAGTTGGGTGCGAGTGCATTTTTGACTTTTGACATAGTCGCCGATCGCTCCACGATCGCAGTTCAATCTTGGTTAGTGGACGATGCGACGCGTCCAAGAGCCTTGCAAACTGCTGTGACTCGTCGCCTCGTCCACTACAGCCAAGCCTAATTTTCAATAGAAACAAAGCACTAAGACCCCCTCGTTAACAGCCAGCCTACTACTCGGTCACCGAACGCGAGACCGAGAAACTGGACGGCAGCACGTCTAATGTCATTTAACGCTATACTGCGGGAGGAATCGTTTATCTTTGGCTGAAGGCGTTGTATCGATATGCAAGCCGACCTGGAAGAACAGTTTGTCAACGAGTGGGAATCCGCTTCAGCCCCTCCCGACCTGATCGCTTTCCTGTCCACGCACCAGTGCCGTGACAAACAGACTATTTTGGCATTGGTGGAAATCGATCTCGAATTTCGACTTGCGACCAAACAACCGATGCCGATTGCCGACTATGTCCAGCGACTATTCGAGCTAACCGGGAATTCGGAAGATTCACTCGCGTTGGCGGTCCGCAACTACCAGCAAAGAATCGAAAACGGTGAGCAAGTTGAGGTCGATGCCTATGCCGCTCAGTTCGGAAGCTTGCAGCATTCTCTGCGCTCGATGTTGCAACGCTGCCAAGATTTGCAGCTAGGCACTCGTGTGCTCGATCCAGACAAGACCCAGTCTCATTTCAATACAGAGTTGGTCCGCGAAGAAAAGATCGGTCGTTACCGTTTGATCAAGTTATTGGGGAAGGGAGCATTTGGCGAGGTTTACTTGGCTTTTGACCCCGAGTTGAAACGCAAGGTTGCGATCAAGACGCCCAACGCCTTACGTTTTACTGCTAGCGAAGATGCTGAAGAGTACCTTAGGGAAGCCAGAACAGTGGCTCTCTTGGACCATCCCCATATCGTGGCGATTTATGACGTGGGCACGACGAGCGAAGGCCACGTCTACACCGTCTCCAAGTTCATTGCTGGCTCTACCCTCAAGCAAATCATGGAGGCCGGCAGAGTCAACTTGGGTCAATTGGTTTTTTGGCTACAGAGCATCTTACAGGCCTTGGAGCACGCACATCGTCAACACATCATCCACCGTGACGTAAAGCCTGCGAATATTCTGATTGAAGAACCTGCGGGAAAAGCTTACCTGGCCGACTTCGGACTCGCGCTGCATGATGACGATTTGCTACGACTGGCTTCCACCGCCGGGACTCCTGCTTATATGAGTCCTGAGCAGGTCCGAGGAGAAGGCCATTTATTGGACGCTCGTAGCGATCTGTTTGCGCTGGGTGTCGTCATGTACGAACTACTGACGGGACGACGTCCTTTTCAGGGCAGCACAGCAAATGAGTTGATGCACCAAGTCCTGTCTCAAGAGCCTGTGCCCCCCACCGATTTAAATTCTGAGGTCCCACGCGAATTGGAACGCATCTGCCTCAAGGCACTCTCCAAGCGAGCCGCGGAACGCTACGCATCCGCCTTGGAGATGTGCAAGGACCTGGAGATCTGGGATCAAGCCGGCGGCACTCAGCAGAGTCGGCTGATCGTGCCCCGTGGGCTGCGGGCGTTCGGCTCGGACGATTCCGATTTTTTCCTGGAGTTGCTGCCCGGACCTCGGAGTCGTCAGGGAATACCAGAGTCCATCCAGTTCTGGAGAAACAGAATTGAAGAGCGCGACCCGGAGCAGACTTTTCGTATTGGTCTGCTATTTGGACCCTCCGGTTGCGGCAAGTCTTCCTTGATCCGCGCGGGCCTGCTTCCCGTATTGCCCCCTTCCATCCGTGCCATCTATGTGGAAGCAACTGCCGAGGATACAGAAAATCGCTTGAGGCGTGGTGTTGAAAAGTGGCTTCCCGATCTTGCAGATGGCCTGTCTTTGGGAGAAGCATTTGCCCAGCTCAGAAAAAGCTCAACCGGCACGAAGCATTTAATTGTCATTGATCAACTGGAACAGTGGCTGCAAGCGAACGAAACGCAGCCAGATATCGAGTTGATTCGAGCACTCCGTCAAGCCGACGGCGGAAATCTTCAAGTCTTGTTATCGGTCCGAGACGACTTCGGCATGGCGGCAACCAGGCTGATGCAGGAATTGGGCATGCCCATCTTGCAAGCCGTCAACTTTGATACGGTCGATCTGTTTGACGTGCAGCATGCGACGAAAGTATTCATCAAATATGGTCAGGCCTATGGAAAACTTCCTGCCGACGATTCCCAAATAGCTGAACCGCAGATGGAGTTCATTCGCAGTGTGGTTCAGGGACTAGCCCACGACGGCCGCGTGGTTTCGGTTCATCTGTCGTTGTTTGCGGAAATGGTCAAGTCAAAACCCTGGGAGCCGCAAACGCTCGACCAAGTGGGAGGTACCCAGGGGATCGGAGTGAATTTTCTCGAGGAATCTCTCGGACCGCGTTCAAGTCATCCCGTGCATCGGATGCACCGGGACGCGGCCCGCAACGTCCTTCAGGCGTTGCTCCCCGACTTGGGGTCCGACATCAAGGGGCATATGCAGTCCTACCAGCAGCTGAAAATGGTTGCCGGATACGAGCAGAATGAACCGCAATTCCGCGAATTGCTACGCATCTTGGACGGTGATTTGCGGCTGATCACGCCCACCGAACCGGAAGGTCTGCGATCTTCGTCCAATAGCCAACGTGACTTTCATCATTTCCAGCTCACACACGACTATCTGGTACAGCCTCTGCGCATTTGGCTAACGCAAAAGAAAATGGAGACGCTTCGCGGCAGAGTTTCCTTGCGTTTAGCGGAACGAGCCTCACTCTGGCAGACGTATAGAGAACAGAGGTTCTTACCTTCCTTTGTAGAGTACATCAGCTTTCTGACGCTCGCGGAGCGTGCCGGCATGGACGCAAAACTCAACGAAGCCGCTCGTCAGATGATGCACAAGGCTGGTCGTCTTTACGGATTGGGGACGCTGGCCTGCTTGCTGCTAATCTGCGGCGTGTGGTGGCTGGTTGCCGGCATGTTCAAAGACAACCACGTCAAGGCGTTGGTTGAAAACGGCGTGGCGACCTCCAGTCTGGATGAACTCCCCAGAGTACTCGAGAGTCTCGAACCCTTTTCAGCAAGGGCTAATCCACTGCTTTTGCAGATGTTCGAATCATCCTCAGACAAACAGGTTCGCGCCAAGGCAGCTCTAGCACTTTTCGATTCGCAGCCAAGCAAGGTGCTGAGCGAGCTAACCGACTGGCTCGTGACAGCTGGCGATCCAGCACAAATTGAAGTCTCTTTGCGTTTCATGCTCCAAGGGCAGCAGCGAAAAGAAACCCGAACCGCGCTCGACGAATTGCAGATGGAGCTTTGGAACATTGCGAAAGATTCAAGTCAGGCTGCGGACAGGCGATTTCGTGCGGCTTGCGTACTCGCTCAATTGGCTCCCAAGAATTCCGACTGGACCAGGTTGTCGCCTTTTGTCGCGCTAAGGTTGATCTCGGAGCAACCTTCTAGAGTGCTGACCTGGGCCCGACAATTGCATGCCATCAAGCAGCAACTGCTTCCGCCACTTGTTGACTCAGTCGTGGATGAAGAACTTACGCCGCTGCAAAACCAGATGGCTCTAGAGTCCATTGTCGAGGTTCTGGCGCGAGATGATCCGGATATCTTGCTCAGCCTTTGGTTGACAGCGCGGGTTGAACAATTGCAATTCTTGACTGAACATATCGTGCGCAACCGAACAGCGACTGTGGAAGCCACGGCAAAGTTCATCAACTCGATCGGCGAGTCCGATTTGGATGTATCGGATAATCATCCTAAGGGACTGAAGGAATTAGCGCGAGCCTACAGCTTAGTCGCCCACCTTGAGCCTGGTCGTTTTGACTGGAACCAATTGCTTGCTTCACACAACAACAGTCTGCGCAGCCGATTGATCCATGGTTTTGCTCAGGCAGGCGTTACGTCTGATAATCTTAAGGCGCGGTACACTGCGGAATCAGAACCCAGCGTACGCATGGCGATCTTGATGGCTCTTGGTCAATATGAAGAGCAGGCTCTGGAAGCTGAAGTTGATCGCCGATTCACCGATCAACTCTTGGCTGATTTGCGTTACGAGAAAGATCCTGGATTGCATGCAGCTTGTATGTGGCTGCTGACTCGCTGGGGGCTGGGAGAGCAGGTACGCGAGATTCACGCGTCCCTAGCGACTACCGAAGAGAGCTTGAACGGGCGTCTGCGGGGTAACGCTCAAACTTCTCGAGGTTGGTTCGTGAGCTCACAGGGAATGCCGTTCATATTTTTCCGGCATCAATTGGATGCTGAGCCAACCCAGGCCGAAACGACCGCAACACGCTATGTTGCCTTAGCCGCTACCGAAGTGAGCCGTCGCCAATGGCTCAAGTTTTCCAGTTCGGTGGCTGGCGTGGTTCCAGGCGATGCGCCCGGGCTGGACGAACGACTTCCGAGTCTGGACTGTCCCATGGCCGGCATCACTTGGTTCGAGGCTGCCCACTATTGCAACTGGCTAAGCCAGGAAGACGGAATTCCGGAAGACCAATGGTGCTACCTGCCGAATGAAGACGGGGATTTTGCCGCGGGCATGCGTGTCAAACCCAACTTCGAGCAACTTACTGGCTATCGGCTGCCCAGAGTTGCGGAATGGACCGCCGCCTGCCGAGGAGCGACAAGCACGAAGTGGCCCTTTGGATCCGAATCCGAATGGCTCCCATTCTTTGCTTGGACTTCGCTGACATCTGAAGGGCACGCCTGGGAACCCGGGCTGTTGCAGCCTAATGTTTGGGGATTTTTCGACTTGCTCGGAAATGCCGTCGAGTGGTGCCATGACATTGAGGGTAGCCCAGGTCTGCCCGAACAGAGTAGCGTGAGCATTGTTACTAGTGACCAACGTCGCGCCATGCGTGGGGGAGCCTACAATTCTCCCGTGCAGGAAATCCACCCACTCTTTCCCTTCAATACCATCGTGCCTACCCGCAACACTTCGGTTGGCATGCGGCCGGCCCGAACACTGTACGGGATACCCGCGGATTAATACGCGATGATCCTGTTGCTTCCCAGGAGGCTTAAGTTTGACCTCCCGCACACAACACTCAAGCCCATCGCCCCAGACGCAGACAGGGCTAGACCGTCGCTTAGGTGTCGGGCTGCTGACATTCTACGGAGTTGGCACCATTGTCGGTGGCGGTGTGTATGCACTGCTGGGTAAGGTTGCTGAGCATGCGGGCACGCGCACGGCCTGGTCTTTTCTTGTGGCGACTGTGATTGCCATGTTCAGCGCTTACTCCTTTTCCGAACTATCGCGACGGTTTCCGGTCAGCTCCGGTGTTGCGCACTACGTTCAAACCGCCTTCAGTCGGACATGGCTCTCGGCGTCAATTGGTTGGATGGTGATTGCCACCGGTGTTGTTTCAGCAGCTACGTTAGTCCGTGCGTTTGCAGGATTTTCAGCCACCTTGGTCGCACTGCCGGAATGGCTGTTGATGGCTTTGGTTGTAGCTATCCTGAGCGCCATCGCCTGTTATGGCATCGTACAGTCAGCCTGGTTCGCTACCGCAATTACCTGTATCGAAGTTGGTGGGTTGCTGATTGTCATTTTCACGGGATCCCGCAACCTGCTAGATATCGGGGAGCGTTGGACAGAGGTCTGTCTTCCAGTGGACATGGCTGGCTGGTGGGGAATTGCTGTGGGAGGTTACCTCGCCTTCTATGCTTTCATCGGGTTTGAGGATCTCGTGACCGTCGCGGAAGAAACCAAGAATCCGAACCGCACTTTACCCTTGGCCATTTGGCTTTCGCTTCTGCTGAGTGCGGCGTTGTACTGCATGGTCTCACTGGTAATTGTGTTGTCGGTGCCGATTGACGAGCTTGCAAAAAGCCCGACACCTCTGGCTTTGATTTTTAAGGGAAGTCCATGGTTGACGGTGCTGATGACATTGATTGGCATGCTGGCTGGGGTGAACGGCGCACTGATCCAAATTGTGATGGCTTCGCGCATGGCCTTTGGGATGGCTGGCCAGGGCCAGGCCCCAAAAATCATGCGGTGGCTGCACCCCAGTTGGAAAACTCCGGTACCAGGCACTTTGCTCTTGGCTGCCGTAATTCTGCTCAGTGCATGGTGGATTCCTCTGGCGAAATTGGCTCAGATCACAACAACCATTCTGATGGCCGTGTTCGCCTTGACCAATGGTTCTCTGATCGTAGTCCGCATGCGAGAGCACCGAAGTGGCGAGCGGCGGCTGGATTGGCGAATTCTAGTGCCCATTCTCGGCATGCTGCTTTGCGGCGGCTTCATTATCATTCGGTTGCTGGCTCTGTTTAGCCTCGAGAAGTAACCTCGTGCTCTGTCACAACTAAGCATGGGAATTCGACGTACGCCCGATAGCTTGTTCCCCGCCCACCCAAACTTGGCGTTTGACAATGCATTCGGTTGTTAGTTGGACCAATGTGCCTTGGCGTCATCCGCTTAGCAGTAGCATAAAGCCAGATTGCTCTTCCTGCGTTCTTGGTCGGGATCCATACGAGCACGAAAACTGCGAATGAGTTGGATGTAACACTCGGGAAGCCGATGCTCCACGGCGCCTTGAATCAAATACTGGCGGTACCAATCATAGGGGAACAGGTTTGGATCCAACGCCTCAGGACGGGCCACGTACATCCAAGCCTTCTGGACTCCCGAGGGGCAAACTACGTCAATCTCCGTTTCATCGTAGCCGGTTCCCAGGAACTCACAGGCGTCCAAGAGTGGCTTTTCATGGACATCGATGCAGTAAACAACGCCAAAAACCCTGTCCGATGAATTGCCTGTGTACCAAGCATCCGCCTTTGCGGAGCCGTCTTGGCTTCTCTTATGCATGGCCAACTGATGCTGCTCAACGTAACCAATAGTCAAAGCTTCAGCAGAAGCAACCCTCTGTCGTATTCTGGCCAGCCGCATATTGGAGCCATAAGCGAAAATTCTTGCTTTGTGAGCGGGCAGCATATTACATCCGTTCCCGAATTCCGCCGTATCGCTGAGCGTCAAATTTCGCTCCCGTCGATTGTGCCTTTGTGGGAAATGGCCTAGTCGATAGTATAGCGTTCTTGGATGATAGACATATAAACTGCGACTCGACGGATTTGCCGGGCAGGCAACGCTGTGCAGCATTTTTGCATGGATTTACAAGCACGCTGCGCTCGCGAGTGTGTACTCGATGGCGACTGAAACCCACTCGCTCGCGTGTCGTGCTTGTATTCTCGGGCGAGACGCTCGATGCAAAATGCTGCACAGCGTTGCTGGGCAGGGGCAATGGGGCAGCAAGCAAAACGGGCAGGCCGCAAAGACCGGAACAACCCTGAGGTTGTTTCCCGCTTTCGGTTTCGGCTTCATTTCTCCCAACCAAAGTCGTCCCCAGCGAGAGCCGCAGGAAGCTGGCAAATGCTTTGGAAATTTCGATCATAAAGCCACCATCATGCGGATAACATATTTTATTTTGCTGGTTTGTGTACTGATTGCAGTGCTCCAGCTAGTGCTTCAATTCCCCTCTTTGCCTGAGCGCGTCGCCACGCATTTTGGTGCCGGCGGTGAACCGAACGCATTCTCCAGCAAGAGTGTGTTCGTTCTGATGATGCTCGCGTTTGTGATTGGTATGCCCGTCTTTCTAGTAGTATTGGCAAAGATCATGCGTTATCTCCCTAAGAGCATGATCAACATTCCCAACCGGGAATATTATCTTCACCCGGATCGTGCAGAGAAAACGTTGGCCGAGATGGAAACCAGCATGATTTGGCTGGCCACGATTACTGAGATATTTTTGATCGGCTTAGTCCAATTGACGATCTCTGCCAACACCCAGGGCAAAGCTTTGTCGATGACCGGTTTCAGCATACTGATGATTTTCTATATGTGTGCGATTACCGCATTTTGCGTGCTGCTGATCCGAAGATATGGCCGACCTCAGGTTGGCGACCACTAGCCCGGCTTACCTCTAATTCCCTATATCGACGACGACATGACAATCGCCACCAGTTGCACTTTGGCGCCCGCCGACTATGACGCACCTCTTGTTTTGACAGCTGCCGGGGACCAGGAATTGGCCGGTAGTCTGTTAGGGTTGCACCCGCAAACGGACGCATACTTTCGGCAACTTTTTGGAGATGGCGGTCTGCCTATTCAAGCTTGTAAAGTGAGCTTGCATTATCGAGTTCCTGGACTGGCAGCCCCCTGCGTCGCCATTGTCGGTTGCGGTGCGAATACGATGGATCAGTCGCTGGCCAACATGACCGCTGGAGCTGCCGCCAAGGCACTGGCTCAAGTCCCGCGGGATCGAATCGGCATGTATTTTGGACATCTACCCCAGCCAAGTATTTCTTCCGCGATTTGCGGCGCTCTCAATGGAGCGACGGGACAGGACCTATTTCGTTCGGCAAAATCCTTGCACGCTCCCAGGAGGCTGGAGTGGCTTTTGCCAGGAGAAGGTGTAACTGCAACTCCAGCGGTTGAATTGTCGACCCAAGTGGTGGAAGATGCCGTGAAAAAGGGCAGCATCATTGGGCAGTCCGTATTGCAGGCCCGCGAACTGGTAAACTTGCCGGCCAACATCTTGACACCTGTCGCGTTCGCGGAGCGAGCTTTAGAGCTAGCCTCCGAATGTGGAGTGGAATGCGAAGTCTGGGATGAACTCCGACTCAGACGCGAGAATTGCAATGCTGTGTTGGCAGTGGCTGCTGGCTCAAGTCAGCCTCCTCGGATGATCGTGCTTCGATATCCCGGCAAATCCAATGTCCGCCCGGTGGCTTTGGTCGGCAAGGGTGTCACTTTCGACAGCGGAGGCCTGTCTCTCAAACCCAGTGAAGGCATGCTCAGGATGAAATGCGATATGGGTGGTGCGGCCACTGTGTTGGGAACTCTCTTGGCCGTGGCCAGGTTGCAGTTGGAACAGCCCGTGGTTGCTGTCTGTGGTCTTGTAGAGAACATGGTTAGCGGCACCAGCTACAAATTGGGAGACGTGCTGCGGACGCGGAGTGGAAAAACGGTGGAAATCCACAACACAGACGCCGAGGGCAGGTTGGTATTGGCCGATGCGCTGGATGTTGCACGGCAGGAGCAAGCAGCTCAGATCATTGATTTAGCAACCCTGACCGGAGCTTGCTTGGTCGCTTTGGGAACAGACATCGCCGGTCTGTTTAGCAACGATCAGGCCTTGGAAGCCAGCATCGTGGCCGCAGCCCGTGAGACTGGAGAAGGTGTTTGGCCTATGCCTATGAACGCGTACTTCAGCGAGCAGATCCGCAGCGAAGTGGCTGATATCAAGAATGTTGGCGAGGGCCGCTGGGGCGGCTCAATCACTGCAGCCAAATTCCTGGAGGAGTTTGTTGGCGATACACCCTGGGCTCACCTCGACATCGCGGGGCCAGCTTTTAGGGAGAAACCTTGTCCGCACATGGACGCGGGCGGCACCGGTGCCATGGTTCGCACACTGGTGCAGCTTATCGAGCAATGGAAGTCGAGCAGCTAAGGGCAGGTCTATTTCTTTGGCCAGAAGCTCAACCAGGAACTGGAGCCAGCGGTCTTGGCTTCACCGTCGTCCTCGGCGGCGTGTCCCTCGTTAGCCAACCGTGCAGCCAACTCCTGCATTCCAATCGTGATAGGCGCCTTGGGGGCCTGCTCGAACAGCGGAATACCGTTGTTGCGGACCTCGACCATGGTTCGATAGTCGTTGGGAATCTGGGCGAAGATCTCGCGGCCAATAGTTTCTTTTGCCTTCTTCAATTTGATCTGACCGGACTCCAAGCCCACGCGATTGACCACAATCTTCAGCTTGTCGGCTAACCCGTCGAT
>JANSWS010000580.1 GCA_024743355.1 bacterium | reverse complement strand
GGCACATCCCAGGCTGGTCGTTGCAATGGCTCCTTCGTTTCGAGGACCCATTCTCGCTTGTAGAAACCGCGCGGCTCCCCTAGCAGATCGACGTTGGGATCGACCAACAACTCCGGTTTGCGACCGTTGAGTGAGGCCAGCGCGAGTGCGTAAACGGAACAAGAATGTCCCGTAACTTCTTGATACTTGTTTCCCAGGAAGTGCGCCAGGTGCAGAATCATCTCTGGGTCGCGTCCGAATCGATCCTGCTGTTCACGATTAATAAAGCGTTGAACTCCGCCGTCGACCACTTCGCCCGTCTCTCGGTCTTTAATCGCATAACCCAACACGACCGGCTTCCCTCGCAGCATCATCCGCCACGCGAAATAGTGACCTCGCTCGTTCCAAGAAGCATCGCCCGGATAGAGGTGATGGCGGAGAGGCCACACGCAGTGAAAAGCCATGTACAGGCAGGCCAAGACGATAAAGGCGGAGCGAGCCGTGGTTACCGGAACCACGTCTAAAGTTTGATCCTTGGCTGAAAGGGCAGCCCCCCCCAAGACTCGACGAGGCCAGTCAGGGGGGAAGAAGATGGGGGTGGCTGCCAACATCAACCAAGGAAACACATGGATGTTGAAAATGACGGAATTCATCACATGAAAAATGATGCAGGCGGCGAAGGCCCATACACGCGTTCTCTTCCACAGCAATGCGGGAACCACGAGCAGATCGAATAGCAAACCCGCGATCGCCAGTCCCATCACGATCCATTCTTGTCTGAAAAGTGATCCGATAAATGGCATCTCCGATTGGCTGAGCAACATCGTTCTCAATGGTTCGCCGACCAGCCAATCGGCATTGATCTTGGCGATGCCACCGAAGAAGTAGGGGACGAAAATATGGAATTGCAGGACTCGCAGGGCCCATCGTGGAATCGTCGACGAAGCAATACTCGGGTTTCTCCAAGCATCCACGGATACCATGCGGTTCAATGGCAAGATTGGAAGCCACCAAGAAATCAAGCTGATGAGATAGTAGTGGTTCTGGTAGTTCGTGCGATCCAACAGAAACACGTAGGTGAATCCAAATGCGAATAGCAGAGAAGCTAAGCGGTAGAAACAGCCAATGGCGATCATTACGCACAAGACCATCAAAACCACAAAGTGGAGCAGCATCCAGTCGCCAGGCAGCGGCTGAACCCAGTCGAAACCGTAGTAGGTGAAGTGAAACTCCGGTTCGATGTAGAACGCTTTCACGCGACCAATGGCCAGGTAATCCCAGGCCCACTTGGCCATCAGCCCACCAAAGCAGATGCGAAAGAAGACACTGCTGGCGCCATCGACGGGTGAGTAAAGCCCAGCCACGAACCGCTGCCAAGCAGAGCCGGCTGGGTTAGAAACCGAACTCGAGGTCGTTTCCACCGCTTCCTTATGCGACATCCGGTAACACCTCTACTCGTCCTCGTCGTCCAATTCGAGCATTTCATCGCGGTTCTGCCGGGATTTCTTGGGCAATTCAAAGGTGAACTCCATAGGCTCTTCGCCGCCGACTTGCACCTCTTGAAGCACCGTCATGGAATTCAGAGCGCAATCACAGGGAGGGCTGGATTCGGACTTGCCGACTCGAATAAGGTGCTTGCCCACTACGGCTCCATCCCCATCGCCGTAGGTGGAGACCACAAACCGTCCCTGATCGTCCGTTAACGCAAAGCCCTGCTTGCCAATGGTGGCAGTTTCGCCCGAACGAACCGGTTCAAAGTAAACCATCGCTTTGGGAACCGGCATCCCATTGCAGGTAACCAAACCGGTTACTTCCACCAGCGGAAATTTCTCGGCTCCGCCACAGCCGCCGAGCAACATTGCAACGAGTCCGAGAGATATACGGACAGACATATCCTTGACCATTTTCAAAGACCAGATTTCTGAGTAAGGGAAGATGCGAAAACTAAAGTGAGACATCGCCTGCACGATCCGCGTCAGCCAAGATTCGGACGCAGCTTGCATACCGATCCAACCAACACTTTGCGAGTCCCACTACTGTCCAACAAAATCGCAAAAAATTGTGCGGCACCTAGGGCCGCCAATCCAAATGGAAAGGCGGCCGCAAATGCAGTTGACAACTACTGACCCCACTCTCCGAGAGGCTGTCCATCACTGATATCGTGAAGATTCGAGTAAGTTGTGTTCTCGATGTTTTCCGACAGGAAGTGCACCGAACCATCACCGAACACGACCTGAGCTCCGCCCGTGTGGAAGCTAAAGGCCGAATCGTCGTTGATCGCGTTGAACATGTCCGACGGTGAGGTAGCTGCATTGATCGGGGCACTAAAACGCCCATTGGTACGCACGCATTCGTCGCTGCCGGGACCGCCGATCCAAATCGGCCAATCGCTGGCCGAGCCCGGGTTGTCCGGCGTGGCCGAACCACCCCACTTGGTGCTGGTACTGCCAGTCACGTAAGAAGATTCCACGGCCGCAATCGTATTACTCAGCCCATCGGTTACATCGCCCCACTTGCGAGGCGGTCGTTCCCAAAGTTTGTGCATCATGCCGAAGTCGCCCCGTTGAGATCCACCGGCCGTCTTGTAGTCGGTCACGGCGTAGCCGCGAGACCATGTTGACGACACTGGTGAGGAAACTCTGGCGCCTGGAATGCCAAATGTTTCTGGGACAATATCTGGTAGCGCGGAAGAGGGACATCGATAGATGCCGATCTTGGTCCGACCAATTTCAATCGGGAAACCTGTCGATGGGGCCCCGTTACTCCTCCACCACAACTCCAGGGCTCCCGGCGTGCCTAGAGCCAGTGGAGTGGACGGGTCGTTCGACTGGTAGGATTGCAATAGATTGTAGGTGTTCGTTTGCTCGATAAACGGCAAAATCGAGACCAACCAACCATATCCGTCGTCGTCGTAGGCATTGCTTGTACCATTGAAGTTGTTCAGCCGATTTTCACCCCAAATCGCACAAGGAATACGCTTGTAGGCACTCTCGTAGTTATGAAGTGCCAAACCAATTTGCTTTAGATTGTTGCTGCATTGCATACGCCGCGCGGCTTCGCGTGCTGCTTGGACAGCAGGCAGAAGGAGTCCAACCAGGATTCCAATAATGGCGATGACAACCAGTAGTTCAACTAGAGTGAACCCTGCCCGCCGCATTGAAGTTTTGACCATACACAAGTCTCCGAAGAATTCAGAATGCCAAAGCACATCACTTTGGACTGGCGAAGAATGTAGCGAATGCCACTTGCGAAACGGTTAAGAACACGTTTGTTTCAAATGAAGAGCCCGAGAATCTCTTGGCTGAGAAAGCGTCGCAAAAGGCTTTCAATGGCTAACTTGGCCCCGGCGTTTTGGACCTCTCCGTGAACAGCCTTCTGCGCGCAGTTTAAGGGCTTGATAACAGCTTCGTGACTTTCAAAGCTGAAGGATTCCAAGTCGCGTTTGACAGGGAAACTCGGTCGATAACGCGTTGCGAAAGGCTGCTCTTGCCGTGAACGATTCGAGGCTTGATTATTTTGCTCGGATGAAGAGAACGCGTAAAAGCGAGCTATCTTTCCCAAACCGCGGGCAGCTGCTGTGATTCATCGCCGTAGGTTTGGGAAACGACGAAGCCGCTGGCTTGTGACATGTAGAAAATGCGTCCGTTGGAGACGACGGC
>JANSWS010000386.1 GCA_024743355.1 bacterium | reverse complement strand
ATAGAACTCATCGCAGCACCTCCATGGCTCCCGTGGCAGCGATGAAAACGACTTGAATCATTTGTCGCGTGCCCCGATCCCACAACACTATGGTTGCATCGCGCCCACGGCCGGAACTCAGGATCGGCAACCAATGCAGTTCGGACTTGCCAACCGGCGGTGGCGAGGCTGGAAGGCTGTTGGATAGCGAAGAAAAGTCCGTCGCATCTTCGATCGAAAAAACATCTTCTGGGTCTGAATTGTTATCCAGCGAGTCCAGCGGGTAAGTCTCACTCGAAGTATGGAACCGATGCACCCCACCAACCAATTGCCACTGAACGCCGGCGATCACGACTTGGTCAGGCAACTTCCACGAGCGAAGGGCTGGTGTGCGGGTGAAGTTAGGCCCACTTCTGCTCGTGTAATCGGCCCGACCACTCGTTGAGGGATCCATTTCTGATGAAGCGCCCTTGGACGACAATAAATCGGATTGAGGCGACGCTTCAACGAATGCATCAAATGTTCCAGCAGCAACGGCGGAGTCACCGATCTGTAGCTTGACGAACCAGGGTGTTCCGGCGAGCATTGCCTGGTAGCGAGTTTCGTCAATGGCAGAACGGACGATCTGTGCCGCTTCGTCCAGTCTTGTGCGGCTGAGTGGGCGTTGTAAATTTGGCCAAACGATCGCGATTAGCCCGACCATTACGACGAGCACGATGATCAATTCAAGAAGTGAGAAACCAAATTGGCAGCGCCAGCGATGCATTTGCAAATCTTCCGAGGAAGTAGGGCCTCCAGCCCGTGTAACTCGACATTAGTGACAGGTTTAGTTTTCAAACTCCAACGACTAAGTATGGACGCCGATTCAGGAAACCGTTGTCTCCTTAGAGGCGACAATCGAGCCTCAGGAGGGGGAACACTAAGGCACAATCATGCTAGGCATCGTTGATGGTAACGCTGTCGATATCTCCATCGCCCGCTTCGGGCTGATTGCTGATGTCATCGGGCGTTCCAGCTTGGCGGTCAGGTCCGAGCGAGGTAACTCGTGGAAAATCGGAAGCAGCAGCAGAACCATCGCTCTCCTCCCCTTCAAATCCCGCATCGGCTCCGAACTCATACTCGAAGGGAGAACCCCAGGGATCAAGAGGAAGCTTGCCACCTTCGATGTATGGACCATCCCAGTTGCGAGCCAAGTTCTCGTCTTCTGGGATAGAGACCAGCAATTCCAAGCCTTCTTCGGTAGTCGGGAAAGTCTTCATGTCGACAGCATACATCTTAAGAGCTGCCGCCAGGTTCCCTATCTGCGCCTGGGCGGTTCGAACATCGGCTTTCTTTTGTGTGCCTAAAAGGCGGGGACCAACAATGGCCATCAAACCGACCAAGATGATCAAGACGATCATTAACTCAAGCAATGTCAAACCGCTTCGTAGTGTTCTGCGACTCATGAATGATATCCTCTGATTTAAAGGAGTGGAAACTTGGGAAGCTATAGTGAGCGGCAAGGCGTTTGTACCCCGCCGGTCTAGGTGCAATGTTTTCGCATCATTTTTTGTTTTCTGTACTCAGGCTGGAAAGACTGCATGATTGGGCTGTGCCTGGAAGCCGTAGGTCCTGCCCTCGGGCCTTATCCCACGGATGAATTCAAGTCGAACACAGGTAACAGAACACCGACGATGACAAACATGACCATGCCGCCGATGATGACCAACATTAGCGGCTCGATCATGCGGACAATTACTTCGAGGCGGCGCTCGATGCGGTTGTCGATGCGATCGGCAATCTTCACCAGAACTTCGTCGAGCGTATTAGACTCCTCAGCCACGCGGATCATGGCCATGATCTGAGGAGGGATCAAACCGCTGGCGGCCAGAGGTTTCGAAAGGGAATCTCCCGCGGTCACATTTTCCGCTGAGCGTGCCAAGGCTTCTTCCAGCAGACGGTTGCCGGTCGATTCGCTGCTGATCTTTAACGATCGTAATAATGGCACTCCATTTTTCAGTAAGGTTCCTAAAACTCGACAGGCTCTGGAAATAGCTGCATCATGGAAAATCGCCCCCAGCAGAGGAAGCTTGAGTTTCACGCCGTCTAGCCAGCGACGCCCTCTCTCGGTCTTTAATAATTTGCCCGAGCCGCCACCGAGGACGATTAAGCCAAGCAAGATAAACACTCCGTAGTTCATCAACGCATGACTTGCCCCCTGCAGTAGTACTGTAATCAGCGGCAGACCGGTTCCGTTCTGTTCCAATCGGTCAAAAAACGGCTGGAACTTGGGAACTAGAAAGACCACCATCAACGAGGTGATGAGGGTTCCGACACTCCCCAGAATTATCGGATACGTCAACGCTCCAACGATCTCGGCCCGCATCTCATCTTGTTTGCGCAGGAACAGCGAAGTGCGTCGCAAGGCCTCTTCGAGGAAGGCACCCTCTTGGCCCGCACGGACCATGCTGAGCGTCAACTCGGAAAACACTGATGGCTCGCGTGCCATGGCTTCGTCGAGGCTATCGCCTTGAGAAATCGCATCGTGTATTCGGAGGATGGACTGCTGTAGACGTGCATTGTCGGTAGAACCTTCGAGTATCTTGAGTGACTCGAGCATCGGCACGCCGTTGATCAGCAGATCGCCCAACTGAGTGCAAAAGTCGGCAACTTGTTCTTTCTTTACACGCACCGGCAACGAGATACTTGCCAGCCTGCCGGGCTTAGGTTTCGCGTCCGCCAGCGACATCGGAAACAGTGCTTGTGACCTCAGACGCTGAATCGCCTCGCTGCGACTTGTTGCAGCGATAGTGCCACTTCGTTTCTCGCCGGTCAGTGATTTGGCGATATAAGTAAAGTCAGGCATGATTGGAAACGCGCAGCTTAATCGGCCTTGGTCACACGGAGAATTTCGTCCACAGTCGTGACACCTGACAGAACCTTGTTCCAGCCGTCAATCCTCAATGTCTCCAATCCCTCCTCCATGGCTGCCTTCTTGATCACGTCTGCTGAACAACCTTGAATTGCCAGTTGCCGGATTCTATCAGTGGTGACCAGCAGCTCATAAATCCCCTTGCGACCGCGATATCCGGTGCGGCGACAGACCTCGCAGCCAACCGGACGGTAAAACCGCAGCTTAGGGTCCAATCTCGCATCGGTCGGGAAGTCACCGGGAAGTTCGCCTAGTTCGGGCACATATGCTTCTTTGCAATCTTCGCACAATACGCGAATCAAGCGTTGAGCCAAAATGCCTTCGACGGTGCTAGCCACCAGAAATGGTTCGACTCCCATGTCGTTCAAACGCATGAAGGCGCCGGCCGAATCATTGGTATGCAGCGTGCTGAAAACCATGTGGCCGGTCAGTGAAGCTTGGGTCGCGTTTTCGGCTGTCTCCAAATCCCGAATTTCGCCGACCAGCACCACGTCGGGGTCGTGACGCAATATGGCTCGCAAGCAAGCGGCGAAGCTCAGCCCAACTTTCGTGTGGACCTGAATCTGATTGATGCCTTCCAATTGATACTCAATCGGATCTTCGGTAGTAATGATCTTGACGTCTTCAGACTTGATCTCGTTGAGTGCGCTATACAGAGTCGTTGTCTTTCCGGAACCCGTGGGACCGGTGACCAATACGATGCCGTGGGGCAAGCGAATCAGCTGTTGGAACTGCTCGTAAACCGCTTGCGACATACCGATTCCCCGCAGTGAAAACTGCAGGTTCGACTTGTCCAGCACCCGCATGACCACTCCCTCGCCGTGCAACATTGGAATGACCGAAGCGCGAATATCGATTTCGCGGCCCGCCACTCGCAACTTGATACGACCGTCTTGCGGAACTCGCTTTTCAGCGATGTTCATCTTAGCCATGATCTTGAGGCGGCTGATGATTGCGGCTCTGAATTGATTCATCTCCGGTGGTGTCGGCTGCTTCTGCAACACACCATCGATGCGGTAACGTATTTTGAGTCCCGTTTCCTGCGATTCGACGTGAATGTCGCTGGCCCGAGCCTCAATGGCTTCGCCTAGGATCTCATTGACCAGGCGAACGACCGATGCCTGCTCGGCTTCCTCTGCATCCTCCAGGCCGCTCGCATCAAGTTCTTCGAGCATCTCCACGTCACCCGACTGCCGTCGAAGAGCAATCAAACCATCGATCGTCTCGGAGCCAACTCCCAAGTTGCGCTTAATCAACCGTTGCAGGATCTCGGACGTGGTAACGACAGGGCGTACTTCTAATTCGAGCGCTGAAGCGACGGAATCGACCGCGGCAAAATCAAACGGGTTGCTAACCGCTAGTCGAATCCACCCCATTCCTCTCTCCAGTGGAAAGATTTCGTGGCGGTGAATGAGTTTGACCGGAAATCCCTCGAGGGCATCGGAGGCGACTTCTACATGGTCGCTTTCAAGCCATTCCAGTCCGAGAGTCCGTGCGCCAACGGCTAGCAGTTCGGTTGAACTGTTGAAGGACCATTCGTCAACTAGCGATTCAAGCAGATCTCCACCACGTAGACATTCAGCCAACTGGCGGAGTTGTGAACTATCCAACAAGGTTTGGAGCGTATTGGTATTCGTAATCATTGCCTGTCCTTAGTACTAGGTGGGAACTCGCTCCGCGAGCATAGGAGGGCTGATTCGCAGCTTGGCCTGGTCAGCTACAAATGCAGAGGACTACCGATGGGAAGGTGGCTGTCAGCATTTCCTGAGCTTTATCGTAGGCGGCCAAATTTGCACGGGCCAAAGGTGTGTCAGAATGCGGCCTGTGGCAGGGTGGGAATTGGGCGTCGTCTGTCTTTTGCCTTTCCATAATGTAAGTGCTTGCGATCCAATATGTCAATTTCACTGGTCCATGAGTAGCCTCAAAGCCGCCTCCATATTCTTTGTGTTCGTCGACTTTAAACGGATTAGATTCACTCTTGTGGATGGTGTACTGTTTGCATCTTGATCCAATTCCTGAACGAATGACTGTATCTCTCTACTCAGCTGCGCGGGCGCTCGCATGATAATGGAATTCGTCGTCTCCTCGACGGCTATGGTCAGTAAAGGGCCGGACGTCTGAGCGTTGATCTGCTGAAGCAACAGAGCGACATCGGTTGCTACGCCTGCAGGAATACCGATCGGACGACGCGAGGAAGCGGCAGATAGCTGGGAGCGATAAACGTCGCGCAACAGTTCGACGACGTTCTTTGCGCTGGCGGTCTCCAGTCTCAGGATTACAGGTGAAATCTGCTGTAAAGTGTCGATCAAGTCCTCCGAATCAAGGATACCCAGCAATTCCTCGATCGTCTGACGATCGCCGCGGCTACCATTGACAATCAAGGCATTGATCCGCGAATCGGCAACAATTCTGACCCTTCGCATGAGACTGTCCAGAGAACTTGCGCTGCCCTGGTTATTACTCGGACGAAAAACTTCAGTGAGCATTTCCTCGATGTCTTCCGCTCCCGCATGCTGCAACAGGTACACCGAGAAATTCCCTGTGGTCGCGAAAGGCTCAAGCTTCGGGCTCCGCAGCGTATCGACAAGTCGCTGCAACTGGGTGAGTGCCGCGGTGTCCTCCGAAGCGATGATCCAGCGATCCTTGCCAAGTACGATCATAATTGGTCGGGACTTGGGTTCCTCATCCTCGCCGACAGAGGGCCCCGCCGGTGGTGTCTGCAGCCCAACCAAGACTGGGTAACCTAAAGCTGTGGTCAACGCCTCTCTGCTCGACGGCATGTTCAGCGATTGATCAGCGTTCTCCGGCTCAGCGACATCTTCCGGCACATCCGCTCGATTGGCCTCTGTGTTATCCAGAGCTTCTTTGCGTTGTGCAGGCTGACTGTCCTCGGCTGGTTGATTCGTCGCGGATGGACGAACGATACGGAGGGGATTTTCGCCGACCGACGGCCACAGTCGCTGGATCTCATCGAGCAGCTGGGCAGACTGGCGGACCCTCGGAATGAATCGAACCCGTCCAGAGCCACTAGACACCAATGGATCAGCCCCAAGGCTTGACGCCTGGCTCAAATCTTGCATCAAACGCTCCAAACTTTCCAATTGCTCCCTTGTTGCCCTCACTAGCACTTGCTGCTGTTCATTGTCGACGGTGATCGTGGGCACACTGCTGGTCGGTTCATCTTCAAAGAGGGCATCAGCAGCCAGCTTGAAACTGTACGGATCGACCATCCCGAGTTGCATAATCTTCAGCTCCCGCTTGGGAGGAGCAAACTGCTCCAGTGCTTGCTCGATGGTCCGCAGTTGTTCTTTACCAGCGGTGACTAACAATTGTTCGCTGGTCGTATCGTATTGAATATCAACCGTCTGACCACTATCGCGGAAAAGGCCTTCGATGGCTTGGGTTACACTCCGTCCATCCGCTCCCGTCAAAGCGAATGCCCTGACCTGTCGCCCACCGTCTGATTGTTGGGGAACGTCAATCTGCTCCACCAGCTGCTGTGCCACGAGTAGTTCATCGCGGTCCCCCAACACAAATACACTTCCCGTCTCGCGATTGAAACTGACTCCGGCCGTTGAGCGTCGCCCAAAGGCATTCTCGATCGCCGTGGCAACCACTTCGGGACTAACATGCTTAATGGCGAACGAACGCAATTTGGAGCGATTGGCAGATTGTGCGTTCAGGTCTTCAACCACCTTTGCAAAGTCGGCATGCTCTTCCTCTAACATGGTGGCAAACAGCCCTCCGCTGGTGGCGTCGGCAGCGAAAGTCGCTCTGGGAAAGCTGCGTGTCAGGGCGTTGACCAGCGGCAAAGGTTCCGAGCCGGTGACGGGATAGAACTTGGTGATGCCGCGATTAGGCCCCCCCGATTCGAGTTGTTCGACCATCGTCTCGATACGCTGCAGTTCTGCCTCGGTAGCGGTCACGATCAGACTGTTTGACGCTTGGTCCCCGGCCACTGAAGCCTCCGGCGCGAATCCCTGAACGGCTTGTACCAGCGAGCCCACGCTGCCCGCACTCAATGCAAAGACCCGAGTACGCGAGTTGGGGCGTTCCGAGTCCGCTTCCTTGACGATGGCAGCGATCCGTTCGTGCTGTTCTTCTGTCGCAGTGGCGATTAACACGCCGGCGTCGCGCGAGCCATAGATCGTCGCTTCCGGTATAAGCTGGTTGAGCGTCAATTGCAAACCACGCGCGCTGCCAAAAGTCAGTCGATAGACCCGCGTCAGCATATTCGACGGACGCGGAACATCATATGCCTTAAGGAATTCACTGATCCGCAGGTGCTCGCCAGGATTCCCCGTTGCTCCGATTGTTCGCGTGGCAGCGTCCTGGGCAAATGACGCTTGAGGCAACAGGCTCGCCAGCAAGCTGACCGCGCCAGCCGGTGATGCGTGCAGCAGCTGGTACACCTGTGCTGTCCGCAGCTCAGGTGCAGGTGTTTGTGCGATCAACTGCGAGAACTGAGCTTTGACCTTTTCCAAGTCTTCGGGAAGCCCGATTGCCAGAATGCTCTGACTGGCAGGATTGGATGTCAGTGAGACTT
>JANSWS010000789.1 GCA_024743355.1 bacterium | reverse complement strand
GGTCGGAACTTACCCGACAAGGAACTTCGCTACCTTAGGACCCTCATAGTTAGGGCCGCCGTTTACTGGGGCTTCGGTCGCGAGCTTCGCTTACGCTAACCCTCTTCCTTAACCTACCAGCACCGGGCAGGCGTCAGACTCTATACATCCACTTGCGTGTTAGCAGAGTCCTGTGTTTTTGATAAACAGTCGCTAGAGCCGATTTTCTGTGGCCCACTCTCGTGGGCGCCCCTTATCGCGAACTTACGGGGCCATTTTGCAGAGTTCCTTAATCACCGTTCTCCCGAGCGCCTGAGTCTTCTCGACTCACCTACCTGTGTCAGTTTTAGTACGGTCACGTGTGCTTCAAAACTTAGAAGTTTTTCTTGGACATCCTGCCAACATCATCCAGATCTTAGGTGCTGTTAGCTCGGCTCCTTGAACGTCTCTGTGGCGGATTTGCCTACCACTATTCTTAGAGCCGAGCAACGGACATTTCTAACCGTCCGCATGCTTTTCGGATGCCGTCCCTCCATCGCTCCACACACATGGCGAAGGAATATTAACCTTCTATCCATCGACTACGCCTTTCGGCCTCGTCTTAGGCACCGGCTAACCCTGGGCGGATTTACCTTCCCCAGGAAACCTTAGGTTTTCGGCGAGCAGGATTCTCACCTGCTTTATCGTTACTCATTCCGGCATAATCACCTGTAGAACCCGACACCACTCCTCACGGTATGGCTTGTATCTGCTCTACAGCGCTCTCCTACCATTCCGACAAGTCGGAATCCGCGGCTTCGGTACTATGCTTACTCCCGTTCATTATCGGCGCAGAATCTCTCGACCAGTAAGCTGTTACGCACTTTTTAAATGGTGGCTGCTTCTAAGCCAACATCCTGGCTGTCACAGAGATTCAACTTCCTTAGTGACTGAGCATAGTTTAGGGACCTTAGCCGACGATCTGGGTTGTTTCCCTCTCGACCACGGAGCTTATCCCCCGCAGACTGACTCCCGAGATAGTTTCATTGGTATTCGGAGTTTGGTTCAGTGAGGTACCCCGGAAAGGGCCCTCATCCAATTCAGTCTCTCTACCCCCAATGAATAGTTGCTCGAGGCTATACCTAAATATATTTCGGAGAGAACGAGCTATCTCCTGGTTTGATTAGACTTTCACTCCTCCCCACAAGTCATCCCCTCGGTTTTCAACCCAAGTGGGTTCGGTCCTCCACGCAGTTTAACCCGCGCTTCAACCTGCTCATGGGTAGATCACACAGGTTTCGCGT
This sequence comes from bacterium, assembly GCA_024743355.1. Lineage (GTDB taxonomy): Bacteria > Planctomycetota > Planctomycetia > Pirellulales > Pirellulaceae > Aureliella. The sequence continues at coordinate 2 of JANSWS010000789.1, read as the reverse complement.
CT
>JANSWS010000024.1 GCA_024743355.1 bacterium | reverse complement strand
TGGAATCGCAGCGATCGACTACGCGAGACTGGGGCGGGAATCTTGCAAGTCGTCCTTTGACCTGGCCTTGGTCTGCGGTAGCAATCTGGCTTTTTCACCGAGAGCGTTTGAAGGATCTGACTACCTAGCATAAACTTCTGGGGAATCCGCCAAAAGTATTGCATGGGATGATATCCTAGGAGATCGCAGAAATCCCGCCTTCCCTTTTGCCGCCCTCCCTTCCTAAGTTCAGGACGCTGCTATGCTTCGCAGACCGCTGCAATTCGTCATGTCTCTGTGTGCTTTGGTTCCCGCACTCGGTCACGCGATTGCCCAGGAAAACGCCTCGGATGTACTGGCCGGGCATTCCTATCATGGTGAAGCCTTTAATGAAGGGCCGCGTCAGGCCGCCTATTTGATGGATGGTATGGGCAACGTGCAGTTCCCGGCATCGACCGAAAACCAACTCGCACAGCAGTTCATCAATCAGGGAGTCGCACAACTGCACGGCTTCTGGTACTACGAAGCAGAACGGTCTTTTCGGCAAGCCGCCGTGTTGGATCCGGATTGCGCGATCGCCTATTGGGGCATGGCGATGGCCAATATCGAGAATCGCAAGCGCGCCCGCGGGCTGATTGAAAAAGCGGTGGAACGCATCGATAGCTGTTCCCCTCGCGAGCAGTTGTACATCAAGGCCTACGAACAGTTCTGCCTTGAGAAAGACGATCGCGGCGAGGACATTGGCAAGAAGGATCGAGCCCAGCGTTTTACGAGAGATCTGGAAAAGATTGTTGAAGATTTTCCCCAGGACATCGAAGCCAAGGCATTCTTGGCCGTCCAGCTGTGGATGAATGAAAGAGCCGATCTGCCGATCGTCAGTCATGTCGCTGTTGATTCACTGATACAAGATGTCTTCGATAGCAATCCCATGCACCCGGCCCACCACTACCGCATTCACTTATGGGATCGCCATAAGCCGGAGCGGGCTCTAAAGAGCGCTGCAGAGTGTGGGCCCAGTCTGCCAGGCGTGGCTCACATGTGGCACATGCCCGGACATATTTACGACAAATTGCATCGCTACCATGATGCTGTCTGGCAACAGGAGGCATCTGCTAGAGTCGACCACGCCCATATGATGCGCGACCGTGTGATGCCGGATCAGATTCATAACTTTGCCCACAATAATGAATGGCTGATTCGCAATCTGGTCAAGATTGGGCGGGTCAATGATGCTCTTGATCTGGCCAAGAATATGTTGGAATTGCCCAGACATCCGCAGTACAACACGCTAGAAAAGGGCAGCACCAAATATGGTCGGGAACGTCTGCAATTGGTGCTCAAGAGTTATCGACTGTGGCCCGAGTTGATTGAGTTTTCAGAATCCATTTACTTGCAGCCGACAGATAAACAAGAACTACAGATTGAACGTCAACGTGATCTGGGAGTCGCCTATGCGTTGACAGACCAAGTGGCACAGTCCGACGAAATCGCACAGGCTTTAAGCTCAGAATTGGAGTCGATCGACAAACAACTCAATGATTTGACCCAGCAGAGTGAGGCCGACGCGGCTACCCAGAAGTCAAGCGAGAATGCCACCGAAGACGAGCAAAAGGCTGCCGCGAATCGCAAGCGACGAGAGAAAAAACGTAAAGAACAGAAGAAGTCCTTGGAGGATCTACAGAAGCAATTGCAAGAATCGTTGCAAGCTGTTCAGGTCGCTGTTGCTGCAGCAAAAGGGAACTGGGACGAGGCTCTCAAAGGATGGGAAGATTCGAATCTAGACGACAACCTGCTGAAGGCAGAGTGGATGTTGGCGGATGGAAGAATTGAGGACAGTCTCAAGTTGCTGGATCAAGAAATTGAAGATCGGCCGGGACAGCTGTTGCCTCTGGCGGTCAAGGCACACGTAGTCTATCAATCCTCCGGCGCGGATGCCGCACAACCTGTTCTTGAAGAGGCTCGGGTACTGGCTTCGCAAGCGGACCTCAACACACCCCTGCTGGCCAGGCTCCAGCCGCTGGCCAAGGAATTGGGCATGGCTGAGGATTGGAAAGCCGCCTATGTTCCGGCATCCGATATTGGTCAGCGACCCGATCTGAATAACCTGGGGCCATTTCGCTGGCATCCCTATCTGGCCCCCGACTTTAGCGTTGAAAATACCCAAGGTAGCCAGCTGCACCTGAAGAATCTGTCCGGGAAGCCAAGCCTGGTCATCTTCTATCTGGGATTCGGCTGCTTGCACTGTGTCGAGCAGTTGCATGCGTTTTCGCCAAGAGCCGAGCAGTTCCGAGCATCGGGAATTGATTTGCTGGCGATCAGCACCGAAGACTTGGAATCCTTGAATACCGGCCTGGCTTCCTACAGTAAGCCCTTGGATATTCCTTTGCATGCCGATCCGGAGCTAACCGCATTCAAGTCTTTCCGCTGTTTTGATGACTTCGAAGGTCAGCCATTGCACGGAACCTTTCTCATCGATCCTGATGGTCACGTGCTGTGGCAGGATATCAGTTATGAGCCCTTCATGGATGTTGACTTTGCACTGGAAGAATCGCATCGCCTGTTGAAGTTGGCTGGCTATGGCGAACTTCTCAATGAACCCAAACCACAGAAGTTTGTGGGCAAAGTGGAACGCGAGTAACTGCTGCAGCGATAGTCTCTGCGACGAAAGGCCATGTTGGCAGGTAGCTCGCCGGTGGCTCGCGGCGGCAGGACAGAATCAGTAGCTCTGCGGTCGCACCGTGTCATACAAATTCAGCTCACTTCTGCCGCCAATAGCGGCCAGGGCAAGGCGAATTTGCTCACGTCCGTTTTGGATCTGTTCTCCCATGGAAGCCGCAGCGCTGGGAAACAGCGACTGGGTTTTGCTGCCCAGCACGTAATAGTGTGGTTCCGACGTAAAACCTTCAACGGACGCGGCGTTGACTGCAATGGGCGACGCAAAACTCCAATCGGAGCATCTGGGAGCTGTATTGATGATGTGGTCGCACTCCAGCGCCAGCGTTTCCGCCAGCTGCGATTGAACTTCGATCTGCCAGCTTCCAGTTTCCAATGAGCGGATGGATTCAAGACCCCAAACTTCCATCATGACCAGCGATCGATCCTGACCTTCGCGAAGTTGCCGCAGCTGTGAGTCCCAAGTACCAAGTTGTTGTGCCAGCGAATCGGAAATGGGGGTCGAGGGGGCTTCGAGATCGAAGTCTGCGGGTAGTCCGAGTTCCCTTAGTAATTGCCACGGCAATTTTTGTGCGGCTGGAATTCCCCGTCGACGAGGAAAGAGCCAGGTGAGTTTGGAGTCCGCTGAATTCCCGTGGGCTTGCCGCCAATTCCAGGCGTTTTGACAAGCTTCCAATCCACTGCCGTAGAGCACGGCATGCTGTCCTCCGAGCGCATTCAGCTCTTTCGACTTGAGCTTGCCACTGGACCAACGTCTCTCCGCCTCTTGAGGATCGCGTTGCAGCATTTGCATCTCGCCGGCGGCATGTCCCCCACCCGGCGCCATTCCGCGGCGGCCAGCCAAGCCGCTGCAATCAAGAACCAGGTCGACAATTTGCGAATAAGGTCCGCGTTGCTTGGACTGGATGAGTAAACGAAACTCAAGCTCGGCCTTGTCGGCGGCAGGAACGGAAGCGTCCGCGAAAAGCCCCAAGCGACTCAGGGACTGAACCTCCGACTGGATGTGAATGTTGTGATAGAGCAAATCGGTTTTCGCAACGGGAAGCAGGTATTGCTCTAAAAATTCAGCGCAACTGGGAACCTGGTCCAAGTCGGTGATGGTCAGTGTTCCCTGAGCTTCAAGAGCCGCCAGTCCAAGTGTTGATGCTAGTTGCCGCCAAGTGGCATGCAGAGGTAGATCTCCCCAGCGCTGCAGACTGTTGCCGACGCGAAAACGCTCGAACACGGAAACTTCATAACCTAGAAATCGAGCATAAAGTGCCGCTTCAATGCCCGTTGCCCCACCACCGATGACAGCGATACCGGCAGGCGGATCCACTTCCGTTTCCCAATCGCATGGCAGAGACGTCTGATGGAGTGAGTTTGAAGATTCGTGTGCAGACTCAGAGGGGGGCATGGACGACTTAATCCAATTGCAGGAGTAAAAACTTCAGGTAACGCAGTTCCGGCATGGCCAGGGGGGCCGGATGATCGACGGGAAGGCCGCGGTCCGCAATCAGGTTGGCTTTGCGGCGGGCACGCCCTAGGGCTTCGACGTTGATTTGCAGGAAGTTGGCATGATCGATGTGACTGGAGCAGGACGCCAAGGCCAGCAGTCCGCCGCTACTCGTGACGCGGGCGGCCAAATGGGCAAGCCGAGTGTAGGCTGCCACGGCATTGGGAATGGCTTTCTCGCTGGGTGCGAACGAGGGTGGGTCGCATATTACGATTTTCCACTGGCGTCTCTCAGCAACCGCTGATTCCAGGAACTCGAAGCAATCCGCGACGACGGCCTCATGTTGGCTAACGGGCAGTTCGTTTTGCATCCAGTGATTCTCTGCCGCCTCGATTGCGGGCGCCGCGATGTCGACCGAGGTGACACGGTCGGATCCACCAACACCGGCTGCGATGGAAAATCCACCGTTGAATGAAAATAGATTGAGCACGGAACAGTCCGCCGACAGTCTGCGAATCAAATGGCGATTGTCGCGTTGATCCAGAAAGAATCCTGTCTTTTGACCGCGCCAGACATCCGCCGTGAAACGCAGACCGTTTTCCAGGAATTCGACCGGGCCATTGTGAATATCCTCAGGCTCGTCGCCGGCAGAACTCCACACCAGCTGTCCCAGCTTGCCCCGTTCGCGAGGTCTGCAAACAACACGTGTGAGTTGCAGGTTTTGCCCCAGCCAGGCGGCAATCGCTTGGGGTTGATAGAAAGCTTCCGGCGCTCCGCCGTCCAGTTTGATGACGGCGGTTTTGTCGTAAACGTCGACGATCAGACCGGGCAGTCCGTCACCCTCTCCGGCCACCAAGCGATAGCCCGTGGTCTGCGAATCAAAGAAAGCCAAGCGTCGTTGGATCGCACGCTGTAATTGTTGGATCAGCCATTGGTCATCCAATCGGAACGGGGCCTGCGTTCGGCAGATGCGAACCGACAAAGCGTGGTCTGGATGGTAGATGCCGCTGGCAATCACGCGTTCACCCCGCCGGTCCATAACCTCTACGACATCGCCGGCGGAGGCGCGTGCGGAGTCGACCGCATGCGAATAAAGCCAAGCGTGACCGCGCTTGATATCTCGTGTCAGGTCTTTCCGTAAACGGACTTTGCTCACCCGTCCGTCACGCACCATGCCCTTCACGTCCAAGCTCCGTCATCAATGAAATGGAGAATCCACCTGAGAGGTGGCTCGACTTGTGCATGCCCGCAGTCTGCCAGATCGCAGTTTGTCCCCTCTCTTATTGAGCCAATCGGGTTACGGGGAATCATAAATTCGCCTGGGAGAGCAAGGTGAATCCAAAGATGATTGCTAGCAGCACCAGCACCACAAAGATCACAAAAGCAGTAATCCGCTTTCTCGAATAGGGTTTTTGTCCAACTACTTTTCCAGTTTGACCGTTGACCAGAAAGCGAAAAACTTGGTCTCGGTAGCGATAGCTGAGCACATGAACTGGAAGCAGAATCAGATCGCTTCCGTTAACCTCGATCTCGGTTTGAACGCGGAGGGAGGAAAACGTATCGCCAGGAACAAATCTCGCGATCTCCTGTTCCTCGCGTTTGCGGAACTCCTGTTTCGTTTTGGCAATGGCATGGTCCATTTCCACCGAGTACTCTTCCGCCATCCATCCAGCCAGAAAGTACGGTCGGTAGCGGGCCAGTGAGGAAAGCTGGAAGGGTTGGATTTGCATGGCCTCTTCCGATGTCAGTCCCTTGCTGGCTGGAACCAGAAAGCTGTGGTAATACCTTTGGTGCTCACCGCTGAAAGGGAACCACTCCGTTTCACGCACTTGTCGGGTGCGGGTCACCGTACGGCCTTTCGAGTCTCGCGTGGTATAAGTTTCCGTGCGGTACCAATATTCGCCGATATTGGCAGCCCAGCGGCTATCGGCGAACATCGAAAAATGCCAGAAGGGTAAGTAAACCCCTTTTTGCTTCTCCGACACGGCTTTCATCCCCAGGTCGCCCGGTCGGAACCAAGAATTCCGTTTGATCCACTTGAAGAATTTTTCTTTGGCTTGTTCCGAGGTGACGGCAAAACCAATGACGAATTCCGGTCGCTGTCGCCCCGAGCGTTCAAAGGGGATTTCGGTCACGTAGGCCGAGTCGCAAAACGGGCAGATGTAGCTCCTCTGATCAATGCTGGTTGCAACCTGGCTGCCGCAATTGTCGCATTGGAAAGTATGGTCGGGAAGCGTTGCCATCGAGCGTCCGCTCTCGCCGGGAACAGCTATGGGCGCGTCCCGAGTTTCCAGTGGTGCTCCGCAGGAGACGCAGAATCGGGATGTTCCTTCGCGCGGGGCGCCGCACGTCTTACATGGCGGACCGACTTGTGTGTATCCAGGCTCGCCGGCCAATGTCGCATCGATGATCGCATCGGAAGGATCCGCTACTTGCTGGGCGTGGGGTCGAATCATAGTCTTCGGATAGGCACTAGGTCCACTTGGGGCGGTGGCTTGCCGCCAAGCGTTGTAATTCCTCGAATTGATGAAATGCGAAATCGGCGTCCAAGTAGCTTACGTCGATCGCGTGATCGGCCGGGCCGGCGGCAGCCGTATCAATGCTTAAGCTGGCCATGTTCCAGCGTCGATCAAAGGGGCTCTGCGAAACACTTAGAGTTTGCATGCGATCGTAAAACGACAGACTCAGTTTCCGCGTAAGCCAGCCACTTTGGTAGGCCACACCCCAGGCAGTTCGTGCAAATTTCCGCGATCGGGCCTTTTTGCGGGCTAAAAGAATAGCCAGGGGCAGAAACAGTAGGCCGGCCAACAGTCCCCAAGCGTGCCAGGCGAACCAGCCAGCAAGGCTGAGCAGCAATGAAAACAGGACACCGAGTCGAAGCAGCCGTCTTTCGGCAAGAGGCGCGAGCCCGTGCCACTGCAGGCCAGATGTTGCGGCGGCTTGCGGGCTGTTCGGTAGCGACCTTGGCTGGGCATCGTGCTGCGATGATTCGAACGCCAGTGCAGTACCCGGGCGAAGGACTTCGATCACGCGCCCGATCTCGGCCTCTTGCACAACCGGCAGAAACCAACGCCGTGAGACGGTTGCAGCCGCATTTTCGTTTTCCGATCCGGCCCCGCCAGCCGTCTCGATCCGAATGGTGGCCAAATGAAGCCAACGCATTATTAGCGAACGATGGATACTGATCAGCTGGATTCGTTTGCGGGGCACGGTCGCGCTGACTTTGGTGAACAAACCACAAGAAATGCGCAGGTCATCACCCTGCTCTGTCAGCTGATAGCCAAAGAATCTCAGGATGTACCAACCGATTCCAAGAAGTCGCAGCAGGAGCATCAACGCCACAAAAGCCAATGCAATGAGCAGCGCCAATTGTCCAGGACCTTGAGTGGCGGGTACAACGCCTTCCCAAGCTTCGATATCAATGCGATCTTCAAAATCTCCTTGAAAGAAAAAGCCCAAGGCGATACCCAACAAGACCATGCCGCGATTACTGGCCATGCCGGCAAGCACGAGTTCTTTGAGACTGATTTTGTAGACCAAGCGAGGAATCGCAACATGGGGCTTTTCCTGCGCTTCGGCGATCTGCTGCTCTGGAATCTGCTTTTCTGGGCTCGCCGCATGCGTAGGAAAGGTATGGGTCGTTGTAGGTGCATTCCACGGGTGCGAGGCGGCAGGTATCGGGGCAGCGTTGGCATCCTCTGTAAGTGGGTGTCCTGGGCTGGCAGCGACGCCGCGGAAAATCGCCGCCCTTAGTTCCTCGATTTGGCTGCCGGTCAATACGCGGAGAGTAGCTTCCGGTTCGGTTCCAGAGGCGGTTTCGATCCTGACCTCCGCAACCCCGAACAGTCGGTGCAGTGGATTCTGGGTCAGGTCAACATTTTGTATTCTTCTGATGGGTACCGAACGCAATCGACGAAACAACAGGCCTTCGGAAATGACCAGGTCCGTGCCGGAAATTCGGTAGCGGAGCGTGAAGTAACGCACGAGCGTTGCCAACAGAGAGATCGCGAAAACGAAGATGGCGATACCAGCACCCCAATTTGCCCCGCGGGCTGCCCCTACAATTCCCACTACTGCTGGAACAATGTAGCGGCGAATGTTGGAAATGATTTCGAAGATGAGTGAAGAGACGTGCAGCCGCTGCGGCAGACTCAGATCAACTCCGTGAAGCTGTTCAGCCGCGGCCGCAATTTGGTTTTTCTCCGCATCACAAGCAGCGACGTCATCCGCTTCGGGGCGGGCTTCGGAGTCAGGTGACATCGAGCGATTCCTTTTGCGAAATCAATCGATCGCGGACCTGCAACGCGACTTCGTGATGCAGGCCTTCCAACTCGACCGCAGAATTCTTCGTGCCCGCTGTGTGAATGGTGAGCGTACCAAGGTCGAACATCCGCTGAATGGGCCCCTGTGAAACATCCACGTGCTGCACCCTGGCCACGGGTACTGAAATGCGGTGCCGCCAATACACGCCGCGACGAATTTCCATACCCAATGAATTCAGTCGCCAAGTCGTGTGGCGGTATTTTATCGGTGGCCAAGCATGAGCCGCAGCCCCGAGCAGTAGCCCCACAATGAGCCAGCCAACCACGACTAGAATCGACAGCCAAGGACGCTGTGTCGCCAGGCAGTAGACGATGACTGGCGACGAGGCCGCGACAAGCAATACGCCGATAACGCAGGCTGAAACATAGCTTGTTCGCCGATCGAAGCTAACGTAACGAGGCGACAGGTACTGGTAGTCGCAATCCGTTATGTTTTCGAATTGGGACGTCTCGGTTGCCTGAGATTCTCCCGCCACCGGCTGCGTATTGCTGATGACCGATTCTTCGTCCGAACCGTTCACGCAAATTCCTTTACTGTTTCAGTTGGGCTCGTGCCGCGGAGCGATGAGGCTAAGCGTGACAAGCTACTAGAATAGGCAAAGGGTCCATGTTGGAACATCGCTCCCGTGCCCCGCTGGCCTATTGCCGAATTCACTTCGAACCAGGGAAAACGATCTTGGAAACTACACAGGGAAACTACCGTGTCTTGCTGCAGAAAGAGCAGCTGGTGTTCAGTGCAGCCCATTTTATTACCTTCGCAGGCGACATTTGTGAGTGTCTGCATGGCCATAACTATGGAGTGAAAGCGGAGGTCACCGGACCTCTGGATGAAAATAGCTACGTCGTGGATTTTATCGCTTTTCGCGATAATCTGGACAAGATTGTCAAGGAACTCGATCACCACGTGCTGTTGCCGACTTCCCATCCTCTGATTCATGTTGAGGCTGGGGAGGACGAGGTTCTGACGACCTTTGGCAAGAAACGATGGGTGTTCCCTGCGGAAGACTGTATCCTGCTGCCCATTGCCAATACAACCGCTGAGAAGATTGCGTGGTGGATTGCCCATCGATTGCGAGAGGCGATGAAGCCGGCTGTCGGAGACGCTTTGGAGACTCTCGAAGTTGCCGTGGACGAAAACAACGGACAGTGGGGTATTTGCAAAATTGATTGGTAGCTGTCGGGTAACAGCTGCGATGTTTGGGGCGGGTGTCATTCCGGGGGCGGGCCAGCTGATTGATTGTCGGCGTGCTGGGAGTCGGCGTGCTGGGAGTCGGCGTGCTGGGCTTCAGGAGCACGATCCCACCGCTTGATTATGAGCGACTTTGCTGGATACTCACAGCCATCCCATTCGTTTCACCTTGTCCGGCAAACAGATCGATGACAGTTTCCCCGATGATGCGTCAGTACGAAGAGGCAAAGGCTGCCTGTGGTGACGCATTGCTCCTTTTTCGAATGGGAGACTTCTACGAGCTTTTTCATGAAGATGCCAAGATCTGTGCCAAGGTTTTGGGCTTAACGCTCACCAGCCGGGACAAGAACGAGAACCCGATTCCCATGGCGGGTTTCCCCTACCATCAGCTGGAAGGCTATCTGGCGAAACTTATCCGCCACGGCTATCGCGTGGCCGTCTGTGATCAAGTCGAGGATCCGCGTGAGGCCAAAGGCATCGTTCGCCGCGAAGTGACTCGCATCGTATCCGCGGGAACTCTGACCGATGATGCCCTGCTCGATCCTCTTCAGCCGAATTTGTTGGTGGCCGTGTATTCAGCCACTCCAGGTAAAACCGACACCCAGGTCGGATTGGCTTGGGCCGATCTGTCCACGGGAAGATTCGAAGCAGGCCTGTTTTCCGCCTCGCAAATCCAAGATGAACTGGCCCGGCTGGAACCGGCCGAAGTTTTGATACGGGACGATGACAGCCTGGTATCGGCTGGAAATGAGGACTGGACGGTCACCCTTCGGCCGGCGTGGCAATTCGCACCTCAAGAGTCGGAAAGACAGTTGTGTCAGCACTTTGGGGTAAAGAGCCTGGAAGGCATGGGCTGGAACACGGACGTTGACAAGCCGGCGATTGCTGCAGCCGGCGCGATCTTGGCGTACTTGCAGGAAACCCAGAAGACCTCGTTGGGGCACTTGCGTCAGGTATTGCCTTATCGTCAGGGGAACGCATTGGAGATCGATGCGGCCACTCGTCGAAGTCTGGAACTGACGCACACCATGCGTGATCGCCAGAGAAGCGGATCGTTGCTCGAGGTCTTGGATCAGACCTGCACATCGATGGGCTCCCGCTTGGTGTCCGCCTGGTTAGCTTCTCCGCTCACCAATATCGCTGAAATCCAGCAGCGACAGTCGGCTGTGGCGGAAATCGCTGAAGACACCAAGCTGCGAAATTCTCTGCGAAGCAGGTTAAATGAGATTTACGATCTCGAACGTCTGCTGGGGCGGGTGGCTACCGGTCGTGCTAGTCCCAGGGACTTGCTCCAAGTTGGGACGACTCTGGCTGGCTTGCCGCAATTGAAAAGTCTGCTGCAGTCATGTCACAGCAATCGACTGAGAAACTTGGAACAGCGGCTTGTTCTATGCCCGGAATTGCGCGACGAATTGCTCGCCGCCCTGAGCGAGAATTGCCCGTTGCACTTGCGCGATGGAGGCTTTATTCGGGATGGTTACAGCCATGCGCTCGACGAATTGCGTGAGCTGGCGCGGGGAGGCAAGAAGTGGATTGCCGAATACCAGGCTAAACAGATAGAAGAATCGGGGATTCCGAGTCTTAAGATCGGCTTCAATAAGGTGTTTGGCTACTATCTGGAAGTTACCAATGCCCATAAGGATAAGATTCCAGCGTCCTTTATTCGCAAGCAGACATTGAAGAATGCGGAAAGGTACATAACCGACGAATTGAAGCAATACGAGACCAAAGTCATTGCTGCTGACGAACAGGCGAGCGCTCTCGAGCTTGAACTGTTCCAGGGACTTCGGCAGCGAGTGGCAGACTACCTCGAGCAGCTGCAAGATATCGCTGCCTCCATCGCCGAGATCGACGTGTATGGCGGGTTGGCGGAATTGGCTAAGCAGCATGCTTATGTGTGTCCGGAAATCATTGACAGCACCGAGATTGAAATCGTGGAAGGTCGGCATCCGGTGCTGGATGCGCAGGCCGCTAAAGGAACTTTCGTACCCAACGATTGTTCCGTGGGCGGCAGATACGGCTGTGTGATGTTGATAACCGGCCCCAATATGGCCGGTAAGAGCACTTACATTCGGCAGGTCGCTCTGATCACGCTGATGGCTCAACTAGGAAGCTTTGTGCCGGCCACCCGCGCACGCATCGGCGTAGCCGACCGCATCTTTGCCCGAGTGGGCGCCAGCGATGAACTGTCACGCGGTCAGAGTACCTTTATGGTGGAAATGGTGGAGACGGCTCGCATTCTGAATACCGCAACGGCTCGCAGTCTGGTGATCTTGGACGAAATCGGAAGAGGTACCAGTACCTTTGACGGTCTGAGTCTAGCCTGGGCGATCGTCGAACACTTGCACGATGCGGTTGCGGCCAGAACTCTATTTGCAACTCACTATCACGAACTGACTCAGCTTGAAAAATCCTTGCCCGGAGTGCACAACTTCAACGTCGCTGTTAAGGAATGGGATGAGAATATCGTATTTCTGCATCGCATCGTTCCCGGAGGAGCGGACAAAAGCTACGGTATTCATGTCGCGAGACTTGCGGGCATTCCTTCCAAAGTGAACGAACGAGCTAAGGATATTCTGGTGCAATTGGAGTCGGACCATCTGAATACTCGCGGGGATTCCAAGATTACCCCTCCGCGACGCAAACAGGACTCACCGATTCAATTGACCTTGTTCGAGTTCAGCGACCATCCACTCATTGAGAAAATCAAGTCCGTGGAAATCTCGGGTATGACGCCGCTGCAGGCCTTGCAGTTGTTGGAGCAATGGCAGACGGAACTTCGTGGTTGATCGTCCCGACAGCGGCCTGGAACGGATTTGCCTTGTTGCATTGCCGGTGCCTCGACTGGTTTTCTGACTGGATTGGATTCTGACCGGACTGGGTTTAGACCGCATTGGTATTCTGCCTGGGCAGACGTGGGCACAGGGTGCAAAAAAAGGCACCGAAGAGTGCGGGAACTCTTCGGTGCCTAAGCGGGAAAACAGGTGTGGTTTGGCCTGTTCGCCGCAGGAGTTTCCAGGATGCGAGATGGGACTGCTTGAACTATGGAAGCGTGTTCCGGAGCGGGACGCTCGATAGCATTCGGCGTGTTTTATTCCCGCAGACGCAAGCCTCGGTCCAAGCGTTCGGCTTGCTGTACTTTCGCCGGTAGCGAGCGGACCGAGTCCGTTGATGCGGGTACCAGCCGGGAGCTGTCGGTGTGGCTCCATGCTCGTGTTAGCGGCAGGGCTCGAGTTTCTTCCGCGTCGATGCGTTGGGGTTCGCCCTGCACAAAATCGCTGAGCTGCACGCGAACATCTCTGGTCTGCGAGTCGACGCCGGCCTGTGAATCAAAAGCGTTGCCATAAGGAGGCGCGGGCGGTTCCGCGGTAGGTCTGCGGTCGCCACTCTTCTGATAACGGATCGGCTCTGCCGGCGTCTTGCGGATGCGTGTGGCTGCGTCGTCTCGAAAGGGATTGATCTCACTTTCCGCCTTGGCTGGCGTTTGCAGCGGTTGTGCGGGAGTTTTCAAGCTGGGCGGCGTTGTAGTGGGAGGAATCGGAGCTGGTGCAGGCTGCGATTCAAGCTTGGGATCTGTGAGTGGGGCTTGGGGTGCCACTGGTTGTTCACGAATCAACTTGGGTTGTTCGGTGATCGGAGCGGACGATTTGGGCTTCCGAACGCTGGGTGCTGTCATCATCGGAATGGAAGTCTGCGGGCCGGGGGCTATCTGCGGCGGTGCCGCATGTTCCATCTCAATCGGGTGCAATTCGTTGCTCCAAACAGCGTTTGTCTGGGTATCGCAACCGCGGGCGGGGCCCGAGTCGCAGCAAGCAACGCCATGGCTTCGAAGCATGCGTTCAAACAAGTTCGGTTTTGGCGGTTCGCAGCTAGGCCGGAACAATCTTGCAAAAGCAACCGACTTGGTGCCGCATCGATCGCCGCATCCGCCTTCGCAACCTCGGTCGCAGGCAGCCGCAGCCCGGCGTGCTTTCAATTTTCCCAAGAGGCCGCCGCAGGACTTGCCGGCGTCATCGCAGGCGGGCTCACACCCACAGCTGGGGACGGTTTCCACACCGCAGGTGGCCAGCGAGGATTCGGCGCCGCCACACGAGCTACATCCTTCTTGGCAGCTCGAGGAAGCACGTTTGGAGAGGAATTTCTCCAGTAATCCTCCACAGCCCGCAGATTCCGTTCGACATGTGCTATCACAGGCTGAAATCTGTTCGACTCCACAATCCGCTTCGGGGACGGAGCAATCACTGCATTGGGTGCAGCCCTGGTCGCACGTCGCGGAATTCTTCTTGGACAGCAACTTGCCCAGAAGCCCGCCGCAACCGGAGCTTGTATGTCCGCTGTTGCTTTCACACCCGCACTCGGGTGCTTGGGCAACGCCGCACGTGGCCTCTTGGCAGGTGTCGCATCCGGAATTTTTCTTCTTCAGCAGCTGCCCCAGCAATCCGCCGCAGGAGCTTGCACCTTCATCGCATGCATCGGTGATCGGAGTAGGATCGCATTGCTCGCAACCACAGTTCGGGGACGCGTCGCAGGTCTTGGCGGTCTTCTTCGCGAGTAGCCGATCAAATAAATTTTCTTTTCCAAATGCATCGCATGTTTGCGACTCACAGCCACAAACGGGTTGTTCGCAACTGTCGCATGAATTTTGCCTCGACTTCTGAAACAGCTTCTTGGAGTGCTTACCCAGTGAACCCAAGAGCCGGGCGGAGTGATCCAGGATACCGCTGTCATCGCAAAGCATCGAACCCGCGGCACAACTGTCACAACTTGGGGATGTGCCATGCTGGCCGCAGTGATCGCAAGCGAGCGTCTGACTACCCGAGGCCCACGCGGCAGCGATGGTCAGGGCGAAAGTGAGGTAAAACGAATGTCGGTTCATGGGCTCTAGGCTCCGTCCAGCATCGAAGTATGAAGGCAGCACGTCGCAGCCTTCAGCGACTTAGCCGAAATAGTTGATCGAACCGTTAGGGACGGAATTTGCAGAACTTTCCGCACATGCGCAAAAAACACCCTAGTCTTCCTATCTTCCAGGCGGGCTCCAGGCTGCTTTCCCGGCGGAATTGTCACTCCCAGTCAGAGTTTGAGCGCCATCAAGACAATCAGAGAAGGCTCGGCTACAATTCGACGACGATATTCGGCAGATCCATCTTGACCAGAGAAGATGGTTGAAGCTCCCTCCCAGCCGGATGTGGGCCACCCGTGCGGAGGGTACCGAGGTGGCGATTTTCTTGAGCAGAGAAGAGACGAGACGAGATGAGCAAGACCAGCCAGCAACATGATCCGTTCAACGCGAGAACTCCCTTGGTGGGCGGCCCTGAAGGGGTCAGCTACTATCGCTTGCAGCAACTCGAGGAAGACGGTCTGGGACAGATATCAAAGCTGCCTTTCTCGATCCGGGTGCTACTCGAGTCCGTGTTGCGAAACTGCGATGGCTACATCGTGCGTGAAGAGGATGTTCGCAACCTGGCTGCCTGGGACGCCAAGAATCCGGCTGCGGTTGAGATTCCATTCATGCCCGCGCGGGTCGTGCTGCAGGATTTTACTGGGGTTCCCTGCGTGGTCGATCTGGCTGCGATGCGCGACGGTATGAAGGCACTTGGCGGCGATCCCAAGAAAATCAATCCATTAATTCCTGTCGACTTGGTGGTTGACCATTCCGTCCAAGTGGACTTGTTTGGTTCCGCGGATGCTCTCAGCCGAAATGTGCAAATCGAGTTTGAACGCAACCGGGAACGCTATGAGTTCTTGCGTTGGGGTCAGCAGGCATTTGACAACTTCCGCGTGGTTCCGCCCAATACGGGAATCATCCACCAGGTCAATTTGGAGTATTTGGCTCAGGGAGTCTTTATCCGCGATGACCAACAAGGCCGTGTGGCTTTGCCGGATACGCTCGTTGGGACCGATAGCCATACGACGATGATCAATGGCTTAGGCGTACTCGGCTGGGGCGTTGGCGGCATCGAGGCTGAAGCGGGGATGTTGGGACAACCCTTGTACATGCTCTTGCCCGAGGTAGTTGGTTTCGAAGTCACGGGGGCGCTACCGGCGGGAGCGACTGCTACCGACCTGGTTTTGAGAGTTACCGAGATCTTGCGTGCTGAAGGTGTGGTAGGCAAATTCGTGGAATTCTACGGTCCCGGCGTCTCGAGCATGTCGTTGGCGGATCGGGCCACCATTGCCAATATGGCTCCCGAGTACGGGGCCACCATGGGCTATTTTCCCGTTGATGCCGAGACGGTCCGCTATCTGGAGCGCACCGGACGCAGTCCTGAAGTCGTGCGATTGGTGGAAACCTACATGCGTGCTCAGGGGCTGTTCCGCGAAGACAATTCGCCAACGCTCAATTACACCAAGGTTGTAAAGCTGGATTTGGCGGAAGTCGAACCTGCGCTGGCGGGACCGAAGCGGCCCCAGGACCGAGTGCCGCTGCGGGTCATGAAGGAGTCGTTCCAGAGCAGCCTGGTAGCGCCGGTTGAGAAGCGTGGTTTCGGTTTGAAGGATGAAGATCTATCCCGCACGGCATTAGTCCACAACGGGAGCACAACTCAAATAGGCCATGGTTCCGTGGTTATTGCCGCGATTACCAGCTGTACCAATACCTCCAATCCATCGGTCATGGTCGGGGCGGGACTGCTTGCCAAGAAGGCGGCGGATAAAGGGCTCAAGGTCAAGCCTTATGTTAAAACCTCGCTGGCCCCAGGTTCGCGAGTGGTCACGGACTATTTGGATAAAGCAGGCTTGAGCGAATCGCTGGACCAGCTGGGTTTCTACACGGTGGGCTACGGTTGCACGACATGCATTGGCAATAGTGGCCCGCTACCCGAACCCGTGTCCAAGGCCATCGTCGAAGGCGATCTGGTGGCAGCTGCGGTGTTGAGCGGCAATCGTAACTTTGAAGGCCGGGTCAATCCGCAGACGCGGGCGAACTATCTGGCAAGTCCACCCTTGGTAGTGGCTTATGCTTTGGCGGGCCGGATGGACATCGACTTTGAAGCGGAGCCAATTGGTGAGTCCCCCACTGGTGAAGCGGTTTACCTCCGCGATATTTGGCCCACCTCAGAAGAGATTGCTTCCACGATTGAGGCTTGTGTCGTGCCCGAGATGTTTGAGCGGCAGTACGCGGGAGCCTTTGAATCCAACCCGCAGTGGAACGCGATTAGCATCACGGAAGGCGATCTTTACGAATGGAACGAGCAGAGCACTTACATTCAGCGACCGCCATTTCTGGAAGGGATTACCCCGCAAGTTGAACCTCCGCAACCGATTCGAGCCGCACGATGTCTCGCATTGCTGGGAGATTCGGTCACGACCGATCACATCTCGCCCGCTGGAGCGATTGCCAACGACAGCCCCGCGGGCGCCTACCTCCGCGAGCATGGCGTCGAACGCCGGGACTTCAATAGCTATGGTTCACGACGGGGTAATGATCGCGTCATGACGCGTGGGACCTTTGCCAACATTCGAATCCGCAATCAGCTGGTTCCCGGCGTCGAAGGCGGCTACACACGGCATATTCCCAGCGGTGAGCAGATGAGCATTTACGATGCCGCCATGAAGTACCGCGAACAAGCCGTGCCGTTGGTGGTTCTGGCAGGGGCCGAATACGGAACCGGCAGCAGCCGCGATTGGGCCGCCAAGGGCACCTTGTTGTTAGGTGTCCGCGCGGTCATTGCCGCCAGCTATGAGCGCATTCACCGCAGTAACTTGGTGGGCATGGGTGTGCTTCCACTGCAGTTCCAGGCGGGCGAAACGTGGCAAAGTTTGGGGCTGACCGGCGAAGAAAGTTTTGACATCGAAGGCGATATTCAACCTCGTGGCGAATTGTTGGTGCGGGCCAGCCATGCTTCCGGTTCTACTACCGAATTTCGCGTGGCCGTCCGCATCGATACTCAAGTTGAATTGGACTACTACAACAACGGCGGCATCCTCCCGACAGTGCTTCGCAACCTGGCGAAGAGCTAAGCTGTTCAACGATCGCCGCCACGCTTTCGATCGCGTTCCATAGGTTGGACGCAGTTTGCTCACTGGGCAAGGCTGCCGTGAAGTCGTTGGCGGCAATCGCATGCGGCCAATTCACAGCTTGGCTCCGCCTGCGGAGAGTTCTGCGGCTACATCGAAAGCTGCTACATTGAATGCTGGTCGGTTACCGATCCGCGCGGTTAGAACTCAGGGAGCGATAAGCTGTGAAATCCAGAGACCCTCTCGTACCGATGCATGGCTTGCCCTCAAGGCATGGCAAGTCAAAGCTCGTGGTAATACTCGCTGGGCTGGTTCTGCTGGCTGGGATGCTTGTGTTCTTCTCCGTTCAGAACGCACAGAAGCCTGGGGAAGTTGAGAATGCTGAACAGGCAGCGGGCAGTGACTCCGGGCAGTCGGCGAGCGACGCGTCCGACGGGCAAAAGCTGAGCCCGGCCGAAGCTCTGGAGTTGGCGGTAAAGACGGTTTCCAATGCCGAAGATGCCGACTACGAAGTTGCTCTCGACGGTTGGCGTACCCTGGTTCGCAATTTTCCCGATGACTCCGTATACAAGATCAACGAAGCTGTCACTGTTTTGAAGTGGATCGACGAGACGAACAACCGTCTTGCCGGCGGGACGATGGAGGACGCTGCGGAACGCGCGAAGCTGGAATCCGAATTGGAGGAAGCCTATGCCACCGCGGATGCGATTATCCAGCGTCTGACGGAGGTAGATCAAGGCGAAGAACGCGCGGCTTTGTTACAGGCTGCGTTGCTGGAAGCCAAGGCGCTGCGAGCCGAATACCCTCAGGACGAACAGTTTCGAAAGGATGCTGCGAAGATCCTGGCAAGCGCTTTAGAAACGGATCGGGCTCAGCCGATTTTGGCCTGTAAGTTGGATGATCTGGTCCAGACTCTGCCACCGGAAGATGAGCAGTTGATACAACAGAATGTGGAAGCCCTCTACGCCTCCTGGAAGGCTCGTCCCCGGAATCTGTTGTTGCTGACGCGGGCCATGGAAACCTTGTGGGGCACTCAGGATCCGCGATTAGCGGAACTCTTGGAGCCTTCGCTCGAGGTGACTCGGCCCCTATGGAGCGAAGTAGCCCGCTCCATCGATAGTCTGAAGCCAGAGGAGTTTCTGCCCCGGGTCCAGCAGGCCATTGAAGCTGGGGATTGGACGAGCCGCGATGTTCGCAGGCTGCCGTTGTGGGTCAACGTAATCAAGGGCATGAGCTCCGCCTTTCGTTCCGATTACCGCTTGGTAAAACCCGACATTATGGCTTTGCTAGACACCTCCTTCCTGAATGATTTGTCGCAGCAAGCGTCGAAGGGAGAGCTGTCCGACGCGTCTCCGCTCGACTTTGAATCGGCCGCCCTCAACCCAGCTTCCTCGATTGTTGCGTGGTTTGACTATGACCTGGATCTGGATTTTGAACTTGTGAGCGTCGACGGTAATCGCCTTCAGCTGTTTGAGATCGATGAAGGGGTACTGCAGTCATCGCCAGTCCAGGAATTGGAACTTGGTGTCCGGGTCACCGGCATGCTGGTGGCCGAGTTTTTTGGAGTGGACGATCCCGACCGAAATCGCTTGCCTGAAACCGTCGAGGATGCCGCACAACAGGCGGGGTTCTCCACAGAGTCAATGGACGATGCATCGAAGTCGAGCCGGCATGATACCTACCAGGAACTATTGGCCTGGGGGCCGGATGGTCTGACTTTCATTCAAGTGCGGAACGACGCCGCAGCCGGCTTGCAACTCGCCGAAATGCAGGCGGAAAGTGGCTTGGAAGATCAGCCGTCAATTGAAGCAGCTGTGGCCCTGGATATGGAGTCTGACGGCGATTTGGATCTCGTGCTGGCTGCTGCCGGCGAGATCAAGGTTTTTCAGAATAATGGCAATCGGACCTTCGAGGATGTCACGCAATACAGCATGGTGGGTGCGCCCGATCCGAACCAGAAGCTGGGTAGTTTCCATCGGCTGATCGCCTGCGATTTGGATAACGACTTGGACCAGGATGTGGTTGGAGTTGCTTCCCAGGGGAACCAGCCCGTCTTCTTCGAAAATATCTTGCACGGACAGTTTCGCTTACGCTTTCTTAGCGGCGAGGGCTGGCCGGTCTATTCGGAAACCCGTGATCTGGCGGTTGCCGAGATCGATGGGAACTCGTCGTGGGACTTGGCGATATGCGATTCTACACAGCTCGTTTTGGCGACTACCCGCACGCCAAAGCCGGGTGAGCTACTGCCGATGACCAATCTAAATCTGGATGCCTCAGCCCAGAGAATTCAAATCGGCGACTTCAACAATGATTCCTATCTGGATGTTGTTCTGGGGACCCGAGAGGGTGTTCGAGCTTTGCGTGGTACGGCCGTCGGTTGGAGCGACCTGCAACAAATCGATGGAAGCAATCAAGAAGTCACGCAGTTAGTAGCCATGGATTGCAACCAGGACGGTGCCCTGGATATCGCCCTGGTGGAGGGTGGTCGAGCCAAAGTTCTGTTGGGAGTGCCCACGGACGAAATGTATTTGTCAGCCCGTGTTCGTGGA
This sequence comes from bacterium, assembly GCA_024743355.1. GTDB lineage: Bacteria > Planctomycetota > Planctomycetia > Pirellulales > Pirellulaceae > Aureliella. Next base: position 16,617 of record JANSWS010000024.1, on the reverse strand, counting down.
ATCAACGACGTCAATGGCGGCGGTCGCATTAATCATTTTTCGGTTGGTTCCACGATTGAGCTTTGGAGTGGCGGTCGGCAGCAACGCCGCTTCATTGATGCGGCTACAACCCACTTTGGTTTGGGTGACCAGAGGCCCGAGAATTTGCGGGTAGTTTTTACCAATGGCCTGACTCAAAATCTCCTGGATCCGCCAGTCAATACGCTGGTCGAAGAACGCCAGGAATTGAAGGGCTCCTGCCCCTTTGTCTACGGTTGGAACGGTGAGAGATTTGAGCTGATTACCGACTTGCTGTGGAATGCGCCTTTAGGTCTACAACTATCCCGCGGGGAATTGATGCCGGATCGTCGCTGGGAAAATTTGTTGTTGCCCGGAGGCTTGATGCAGCCCAAGGGTGACGGCTACGAACTGCGGGTAACCGAAGAGTTATGGGAAGTGGCCTATTTCGATCACATCCAGTTAACGGCCGTGGACCATCCCGCTGGAACGCGACTCTTTACCAATGAGAAAGTGGGGCCGCCGCATCTGGCTGAACATCAATTGTTTTTGGTCAGCCAGGCCCAGTACCCGCAGCGAGCGAGAGATACTTATGGAAGAGACAAACGCTCGGAAGTTAGCAATGGGGACCAAGTCTACGCGCAGGGCTTCGACCGCCTGCTGTGCCAGGGACTGGCCGAGCCGCATTTCTTGGAGCTCGATTTTGGCCAATTGGATACCCAACGCGATTTGAGACTTTTTTTGACAGGCTGGATGCATCCCACCGATACGTCGCTGAACATTGGCATATCTCAGAATCCACAGCAGAGTCCGCCGCAGCCCCCGTCACTGTGGGTGGTGGACGGTCAGGGGGATTGGCAGTGTGCGTTGCCATTTATGGGATTCCCAGGTGGCAAGCCCAAATCGATTGTGGTGGATTTGCAGGGCATTTTCCGCAGTGATGATCATCGTATACGAATTGCATCCAGTCAGCAGATTTATTGGGACGAAGCCTTTATAGCCTACGATTCGAAACCGGTCCCAATCGAGCAATCAGAGCTGACTCTGCAAACTGCCGAGTTACATTTTCGAGGCTTTAGCCGGTTATCCAAGGTTGCTCCAGACCAGCCCCATTGGTACGACTATCAATCCGTTTCGAAGACGCCGAAGTGGCCTGGCTTGGAGGGGCCGTTTTCCCGATACGGTGATGTCAGTGCTCTGCTTGTGTCCGATGACGATCGGATGGTTGTTATGAGTCCAGGAGACGAAATCCGGCTCAGATTCGAAGTGCCTGAGAAACAGATGCCGAACGGTTGGGTCCGCGATTTCGTACTGCATTGCGTTGGTTGGGACAAGGACGCCGACTTGAACACGATTTGTGGACAGGGCTCGCTACCGCTCCCCTTCACTCAACAGGCCAGTTATCCGCCGCCTCCCGAGCAATCGGAGATCTCCGATCGCGTAAGGGCCTTGAATCAGGAGCAACTCACGCGGTTTCCAGACCGAGTCGGCTTCGTTGACGATTCGCGACAATCGGAATAGGATGAAACGGTAGAACGACGACTACGCCGGGTCAACAATGGCAGATTTTCGCAAGCAACCTTTGTATCGCACAGTGCTGACAATGCTGCAGTTCGCGGCGTTTGTGAGTCTGTTCGTTGCTTGGAATGGCAAAGCAGACGCCGCCGGTTGCCATTATGTCCAAGGCTCGCCTCAGGTTTTCGAGGGCGGAGAGCAGGGCCGTTTCGCCCAGATTTATCTATGGTCTACCGGGCCCCTGATTCGCGTCTACGAAGGTGGGCAGTTTCACTACTATCAGGCTCCCAATAACGGTCAGCCCTGTGATGGACCGAACTGTCGTCCTTCCAGAAAAGACGCTGCGGTGTCACCGCCAGCGGCCAATGATGGCCATCGCTTGACCGTCGACATGACTGCGAACGTGCAGGCTTTGGGTTTCGAAAACCAAAGCGCGGCCGCGCCTGGGCACTCCCAGCTTCTCTTGGTCGATCCCATTCATGGAGGTCCATTCAGACCTCCATGTCTTTCTGCTTGATCTCGAACCTGAAGAACGCGGTTCGAAGTCTTTCGATGCTGATCCCTGCCTGCGAGGGCGTGTGGATCAGTTTCCGTAGGCAGTCTTTGCGATGCTGACTTGCCCAAGGCCTTAGCTGTCCACGACCGTGGATGCTCGAATTCGTCCGCCTCGATCGCAATTAACGCAAACTGGGATACTTTTCTTATGACATCCGATAGTGGCTCTAGTGGGGCTCCGCAAATGGGCGCAGGAAATTCAGGGGGGCCTGTGGCGATGGCCAAACCCGTGAAACGGGTCATTGGTCCGCGGCTGAGGATCCTGTTAATCGCCGTTTTGGCATTGTTCTCACTTTTGATGGCCAATGGAATCTATCTGGCCTCGATCACCTGGCTGCAGAAATTCACGGGCGAGGTTTACGAGGATCTTTTTTACCAGTTCATGTTCCTCGGGCATTTGCTGCTGGGACTGTTGCTGGTGGTTCCCGTGGTCGTCTTTGGAACGGTGCACATGCTAGCGGCGAGAAAACGCCGCAACCGGAGAGCTGTAAAGATCGGCTATGCACTGTTCGTCATTGCAATCCTGGTTCTGCTTTCGGGCATCTTGTTAACGCGAAGCTTCGGTTTTGACCTGAAGCAGCCGGCGTTACGGAATACGGTCTACTGGTGTCACATCTTGGCACCTTTGGTTGCTATTTGGCTCTACTGGCTGCATCGCTTGGTGGGTCCCCGCATCAAGTGGTATGTCGGCCGTCGCATCGCTTTGGCCACCGTGGTCTGTGTTGGGCTGATGATTGTTGCACAGATGCAGGACCCGCGAGCGTGGAATCGGTCGGGACCCGTCGAGGGCGCCAAGTACTTTGAGCCTTCATTAGCCCGAACCGCTTCGGGCAACTTTATTCCGGCCAAGTCGTTGCAGAACGACGAGTATTGCCAGAAATGTCACCAAGATATTTACGAGAATTGGTTTCACAGCGCGCATCGTTTTAGTTCCTTCAACAATCCCGCCTATCTGTATTCGGTCCGACAAACGCGGAAGAAGGTTAAAGAACGCGATGGAAGCATTCAAGCCTCGCGTTGGTGCGCGGGATGTCACGACCCGGTGCCCTTTTTCTCCGGTGCCTTCGACGAGGAGGACTACGACGATGTGAATCATCCGACGAGCCAGGCGGGCATTACATGTACGGTTTGCCATGCGATTACCCACGTGAATAGCAATCGCGGCAACGGTGACTATGTGATTGAAGAGCCGATCCAATATCCATTCACCTTCAGCGACAATGCAGCGTTGCAGATGGTGAATGAACTGTTGGTCAAGGCGAAACCGAGCTTCCACAAGAAGACGTTTCTAAAGCCCCTGCACAAGTCGGCCGAGTTCTGCAGCACCTGCCACAAAGTGCACCTGCCTCGCGAACTGACCGCTTACAAGGATTTTCTGCGAGGGCAGAATCATTACGACAGTTATTTGTTAAGTGGTGTTTCCGGGCACGGTGCGTCGAGTTTCTACTATCCCGAGAAAGCCGAGTCGAACTGTAACGAGTGCCACATGCCACAGGTTGCTTCGACGGATTTCGGGGCCCGGTTTTCGGAAAAACTAGGGACGCTGGCGGTACACGATCATTTCTTTCCCGGAGCCAATACGGCGCTGCCCTACTGGCGAGGTGAAGACGATTGGGTGGAGCACGCGAAACAGTTGCTAATCGATGTGACTCGCGTCGATCTTTTCGGCTTGCGCGAAGGCGGAACGATCGAAGGTAAGTTGATTGCTCCGTTGGGCCCCGAGTATCCGCAATTGGAAGCGGGAAAGACCTATTTGCTGGAGACGGTGATACGCACCACAAAGTTAGGGCACCACTTGACCCAAGGCACCGTTGATTCCAATGAACTTTGGTTAGAGATAAAAGCCAGCAGCGGTGACCGGATCATCGGTGTCAGCGGAGGTATGTCGGAGAGTGGTGAAGTCGATCCGTGGTCCCATTTTGTCAATGTGTTCATGCTCGACCGAGATGGCAATCGAGTTGCGGAGAGAAATGCGGAGGACATTTTTGTTCCGCTATACAACAATCAGATTCCGCCTGGGGCGGGGCAAACCGTGCACTATGGCCTGCAAGTGCCGGAAGATGTGGATGCACCCATCGAGGTCACGGTCGAACTCAAGTATCGCAAGTTCGACCAGGGTTACCTGGATTTCATAAATCGGTCGTTTCGCGAAGGTGACCACGACTTCCGTGGACGCGGTCCGGAGGGTACTCCCAATGAGTTGCCCGTTGTGGTCATGGCATCGGATCGGGTGGTATTCGATGTCCGTACCTCGCAAGGCCAGACAGTCCTGGCTGAGAAAAACGAGCAGCGATCTATTCCACCCTTGTGGCAGCGGTGGAACGATTACGGAATTGGGTTGCTACTGGCTGGGAAATCCCAGTTGCGGCAAGCCGCCGAAGCCTTTGCGGAGGTCGAGAAACTGGGCCGCTTTGATGGTCCACTTAACCTGGCGCGAGTCCAGTTTGCAGAAGGAAACCTCGATAGCGCCACAGCATCTCTAGGACGGGCCGCCCAAATGGATCCGCCACCACCGGCTTGGACGCTGGCTTGGCTAAGTGGTGAGGTAAGCCGCCAACAGGGGTACCTGGAAGATGCCGCCAAGAGCTTCCGAAGCGTACTCGAGGATGATACTCAGGAGCGACGGCAACGCGGGTTTGACTTCAGTTTGGATTTTCGCGTGCGTAACTCCTTAGGCATGACACTCTTGGATTTGTCCGACATTGCTGAAGCACGCGGGCAGCAGGACTCAGCACAGCAGCTGATGCGCGAAGCACTCCAGGAATTCGAACGTGTTCTGGAAGTTGATTCGGAAGACGTAACCGCGCATGCCAATCTAGCTGCCATTTACCGGAGATGGAAACAGGACGAAAAGGCTCAGTATCACGAGGAATTGCAACTGCGTTACAAGATGGACGATAACGCGGGGGATGTGGCTCGCCCCATAGCCCGAAGGAAATATCCGGCGGCTGACCACGCCGCAGAATCCCTGGTGATCTATTGGTTGCATCGTCAAGGGGCACCTGGTTTGCCTGACAGCGAAGCAAGGGAAGACCCGACGCTACAACGTGAGCAAGTGGCCGTGAACAGCGACTCTCAGACAAGTGATAGGTAAATAAATGGCTCCAGAAGACAATCGCAGTGAAGAGATTCAGGACGATGAGGTGATCGGTCGCGCGCTTGGGCGATCGCTGATGGTGCTGGCAGCGATCGCTGTTCTAGTCGCGGCAGGATTCTTGGTGCAGGCATTGTTGCGGCCCGCTCCCCAGGAGGAGACTCGGACTGACATCAGTCTTCCCCAGGAGCGGGAAGTCGCGCAGGAAAAGTTACCAACCATTCCTCTTCAAGACTTAACGCGGCAGGCGGGCATCGATTGGCGTCATGTCAACGGAATGGAGGGTGAAAAGCTGCTGCCGGAAACTATGGGCGGCGGCGTGGCCGTATTCGACTACGATCGGGACGGAGACGCAGACCTGCTGTTCGTCGGAGGCACGACCTGGGAGTGGTCCAAGAAGCCCGAGGCCAATCCCCGGTCGCTGTGCTTGTTCGCTAATGAAGGTGACTGGCAGTTTCGAGATGTAACTGCCGAGGCGGGGCTGCAAGCGAATTTTTACGCCATGGGACCAGCCGTTGGCGATGTCGACAATGATGGTTGGCCGGACTTGTTCGTGTCCGCGGTAGGCAGCAATCGATTCTACCGCAATCAGCAGGGGAAATTTGTCGAGCAAACAACCGACTCCGGATTGTCGGGGAAGCCGAGTGCTTGGAGCACGGGCGCAACATGGTTTGACTATGACAATGATGGCCTGCTGGATCTGTTCGTTTGCGATTACGTGCTTTGGAGCCGCGAATTGGATCTATCGCTCGGATTCAAACTCACAGGGGTTGGCCGAGCCTACGGACAGCCAACGCTGTTTACCGGCTCCCAATCGAGCTTGTTTCATAATGAGGGAGGTGGAAAGTTTCGCGATGTTTCGCAGGAAATGGGAATCCACGTTCTGAATGAGAACACGGCTGTCCCGGTTGGCAAAGGCCTGGCAGTCATGGCCATCGATGCCGACCAAGATGGTTGGCAAGATCTAATCGTGGCCAATGACACCGTCCAGAATTTTCTCTTCATGAACATGGAGGGGCAGAGGTTTGAGGAATTGGGTGTTTCCATGGGGGTGGCCTTTGATCGAAGCGGCAATGCGACCGGGGCTATGGGAATCGACTGTGCTTTCCTGCGAAACGACGATTCACTAGCGATTGCCATTGGTAACTTTGCCAATGAGCAATCTTCGCTCTACATGACACGCGGGGCTCTGCCATCTTTCACCGATCAGGCGATGGTCACCGGTTTGGGGCCGCTCAGCCGACTGAATCTTACTTTTGGCATGTGCTTCGCGGATTTGGATCTAGACGGCAGGCAGGATTTGTTCTGTTCCAACGGGCATTTGGAGGAAGAAATCTCCAAAGTGCAAACAACGCAACGCTATGCTCAGCCACCACAGTTCTTTTGGAACGCGGGGGCGGGCCAGTCCAGTGAGTTCGTATTACTGGGTGAGTTAGAAGTCGGTAGTGATGCGCTGCAACCCATGGTGGGGCGTGGAGCCGCCTATGGCGATTTGGATCAAGATGGCGATCTGGATATGATTCTGGTGGCTAACGGCGGGCTGCCGCGAGTGCTTCGCAACGACCAGTCACTCGGTCACCATTGGTTGAGGTTAAAGCTTCAAGGAGGCGATGCCTCCAACCGAGATGCGTTCGGGGCACGTGTCCGCGTCCGAACAAACGCAGCCTCGATGACACGTTGGCACACTTCGACGAGGAGTTACTTGAGTCAATCCGAACCCGAACTCACCTTTGGACTGGGCGACGCACAAGCGATAGAGCGAGTTGAGGTGCGGTGGCCGAGCGGACACAGCGAAGCCTTCGACGTCGAAATCGACCGTCAGCATCTGATCGTCGAGGGCGAGGGTGTTTCGCTGTAAACCGGGCAGTTGGACAAGTTTGATCGAGTCGTTCGTGCGAATGGGTCATGGTTGAGCGTTGGCTGACGGGATTCGTGTATCACCTAAACTCATGTATCCCGCCCATAACAAGGGATGCGCACCGAGCGTGAGCGGTTCCGAGTCTCGGGCTGTTGGCAGTAGCACCGGCTCTTCAGCGACCAGGTAGTCCCTCGGCCATTCTGCCAGCAGGGCTCTTCGGAGTGAATTGGAGTGTGGCTCTTGTTGCCGCTCTTCAAAGAAACGCGTCATGATATGGGCTGTACTTCTGCCGCCCGCTGGCCAGCGACTCAGTACAGCCGCATCACTACCGCTGAACAACAGTCCGCAGGCCGGTAGTAACAGATCATCGCCATTGGCGAGCTGCGGGCTTCCGGCGGAAGTCCGCATGCCCGCCAAAAATACGTTTTTGGGAGATGCCAAGGGGGATTCCAGCCAACTTCCAAGTGTGGATTGCTTGCCAGGCCCAAGTGGCAATAACACGCTTTCAAGAGGCTTGCTCAAAATGGGCACCCGAGCGGCAATCCACATTTGTCGACTGCTAATTCTTAGCCAATCCGCTGAGGGAACGGTTATTTTCTGCGTGAGTGAAACGCTCGAAGAGTCGGCAGTAGTCAAGGCCAAGGCGTCCGCCAGTTGTTGGTTGGTGGTTGCATCTAGTGAGAAGAATTTACCCATCAGACCAACCGTTGGTTGAAGTGCAGCCTGCCGTCGAAAGGCTGTGAAGGCTGAGCCGAGAGTTGGCACATAGGTAATTGCTTTTCTGGCGAGCCAGGGAGAATTGCGGTTCCCTGCATCGGGCAGTAATTCGAAGGGGAGATACCACAGTTTGCCATTGGGGACCACAATTAGACGTTCGGCAGAATCGATCGCTTGCTGAATCTCTTGTGGAATCAACAGGTCTCTTAATTGAAGCGAGGTGGCACGCCAAGCAGCATCCGCTTTGGTGATGGCGGATGGATCGGGTCTGGGGGAATCGTCCTTCAGCCCAATATCCAGCAAGAGTTGGCCGAGTAGTTTGTCGATGTTGGCTCGCTGGTCGACTTGCCAGTATTGCACCTGTTGCCCCTGCACGCAGATACCAAATACTGATTGGCCCGTGGTGGCGAACGCCAGCAGGGCGTCCGAGGGTTCTAAGTATGCGAACTCGGGATCGACCATGGCGGGCCATACTGGCAACAACCGCTCAAGTGGGATTCTCGAGATCGCTCGCAGCGTCAACTGGCTTTCGTGAGCGGTAGCCAGCTCTTCCAACTCGGCATATTGTCGTTTTGCAGACGCTGGAATCTGACGCTCATCCAATGGAAGGGGGCCCGCTCTCAAGGCGTCAACCAACGCAGCAATCTGCTGAGACTCGGTCCTTAATTGAGCAGAAGACTGCTGCACGCCCCGCACATGGTCCGCGAGCGGCTGGGGCAGGCTGCCAGGGGCGGTGGCTGCGATCACATGTCGCCAGGCCAACAGGCGGCCTCCAAGCGGCAAGGCCTCATAGAGCCTCTCCCGTTGCAGGCGATCAACTCGCCGTACAATTTCTTTCACCGCACGCTGATCGACGGCTTGCTGGACAGCCAGTTCCAAATGACGCTCGTAGGCAGGAAGGCTGGCAGTGGTGATCGTCGCCAACGCGCCCAATGGATTGAGCTCCCAGTCTATCGCAGACGGTTCCGCCAGAATGTTGTCCAATAAGGCTTCGGCGGTCATTGCGGATATCGCATTCTCAGCCAGTAGGTTTAAAGTCATTTGTGCCTGGAAGGCCCGCTCGGACGTTGGGCCTGTCTGGGCATTGCCGCGTCGCAAACGCAGTGCGCTGTCAAGATTCGGGATGCCAAGTGCAGCGCGGTTCTGGGAGAATGCCAGCAAGGCATTGACATAGCTCGCATGGGCATTGAATCGCGGCAGGACGATATCACGCATTCGCAGGACGGTATTGGCTTGCTTCAAAAGTCTGTCAGCCTGCCCAAGCTGCGCGGAGTATACAGCCATCTCGGCGGCACCAATGCTGGCGGCCACAAATGCCAGTCCGCTCTTTTTGGTGCACCACGTCGCCGCTTGTTGCACTGCTGGTAACAATTCAGTGCGACGGGACGCACAAGCATTGGCGGCCAGATCCTGCAAAGACATAGCCAACTCAAAATCCTGCCCAAAATAGGCGGAGACCAGGGATGCTTCCTGCAATAAGGAAATTGCCGCTTGATAGTTGCCCTGCCGGGATTCAACCTCCGCCAGACTGAGCATCGACATGGGGGTCAAAAAGTACTCGAATTGATTGCCAAGTAGCCTGCCGGTTCGCAGAAGTCGAACTGCGTCATCCGATCCCATCGCTAATTGGTTGAGTCCGCGCAGTACGGACCAGGAGGACTGCAGCCAGGCAGCCGGGGCCGAGGGTGGTCTGGAAAAGTATTGATCCAGGGGGGCAACCAATGGCGAGTGGGCGGCCAAAGGGCCGAGTGTCTGGTAGCGGCGAAGCAATGCCAGACCCAGCGTGCGGATTACTTCCGTGGCATCCAGCCGCGTGGCAACTCCTATCGCTGTGGCTGCCTGTGGCGACTGGTTGTCAGCTGCTCCCAAAGCCAGGTCAACCGTAAGCTGAACTGCCTCCGGAATCACTACCGGCCTGGAGGAAGAGCTCTTGGGGAACCAATCGATGCCCTTGGGGATGTTTTCCAGAGCTGGTAGCTGCTCGGCCGGAACTTGGATGCGGTTGACCCATTCCGGATAGGCCAGCGCCAGCATCAAAGCGGCATCATAGCTCTCCAATGCCATTTGCAGGTTGCCCTGCTGATAGTAACACTCGCCGAGCATGACCAATGCCGGAATACTGTCAATCCAGCGATTGTCGCCCAGTCTCCGCGCACGTTCTAGAACGGTTTCGAAACCGTCTGCAGCATCAGCGATGCGGCCATCTCCAAAAACTTCCTTGGCCACATAGTACTCGGGACGTGGCAGTTCGCTTACCAGTTGACCGGGCAGCTGGCTCGTCATGCATGCGACGGATAGCCAACACGCGCTTACCCAGCATGCTCGGGGAAAAAAGCTAGCAAAGGTCATGGTTTGCTCGATGCTTGGAAACTCGAAAATCGTTGGTTTGGAAACTTTCGGGATGGCATTCAACCTGAAGGCCGGGCGCCGCCAGTCAGATGCCCCTGCCTGCGCTCAGCGATAACAGAATGTCAACTAGCAAGTCCCGGGATTCGCGATTCCATTCCATTGGTTTCAAAAAGGCCCCGCCAGACGAGAGGCTCTATGTATTGTAAATGCTAGCGATCGGGGCTGCCGACCATCTTTTGACTCCAGCCTGCGAAAGAATCGCTTCGATTGGTGGATATTTGGTCCGGAATCGGTGAATCTCCGTGCCGGTCAGAACCGATAGAATCCGTACAGCTTTACTGCTATTGCCTTCAGGCATCGGCGCCTGGGTTCCGCGGCAGTGTGCCGCTTATGGATTTTAATGGACGCTGAGGAGATTACTCATGAGTCAGACCAAGCGATCCCAAGCTTGGAAGTATGCCTTCCTGGGACTGCTGCTCGCAGGCGGCATTGCACCTGCGACTGGATGCCAAGTCTCCGTTGCCGGCCAGACACTGCCCAGCCCTTACTATCTCTACGATGATGTGCAGTATTTTCCCGCTGGACCAGAAAATAAGCTGGCCAACGAGACTGCGGCTATCAATAAGGCAAGAGCGGAAGCCATCTTGAATCAGCAACAGTAAAGCATCGGTCTTTGAAGATCGCGGCTTTCGATCGCGTTTAGCTAAACCAATTGTCCCAGGTCGCATCGAGCTGGGACTTTGCTTTCCGCAGCGGAAGCGCTTTCCAGCCGTCTTGGTGAGCGCGGATCAATCCCATCTGAGCTAGCACTTTAAGCGTTGACTGCACGTCGAAGTCGACATGCAGTCCGGTGGCTTCCAGGATGATCTTCTCGCACTCCGCATCGATCTCCTCCGAGGTAGCTGATCGATCCCCGAAGTGGATCGCGGCGACGTAGTAGGCCAGGATGGCTTCGCAAGCCTCCTGTTGCTCACCTTCTTCCAGCAAACGGAACAACACACCGGCGTTGTTATCTAGATTCTGGTAATACAGGCTCTGGGTCATGTTGAGCATGTAACGACGTTGCGTGTTGCTACGATAGGTAAACATCGACTTGACACCAAAGCCGATGGCAAGAACTACCAGTACGAAAAGTCCGATCGTCTTGAACACGCCGAAGAAAGTCAGCAGCAAGACGTTGCGTAAAAAACGCCACAGCGCGATACCCGTTGCGTACAAACTCGGCACCACGATCTTGGAATGGTCGAGCCAGGTCAACTGAAAGCCGGTTGCTGGCAGCATCATGTCGATGTCTTCGCGAGGGACGTTCTTGAACATTCGCAAATATACTTTGCGTGGATCGAATTGATCGGAACTCTGGTTTTCGGTGATGCGAAAGATGATGACAAGTCTTTGGTACAGCGGGACACTGACCATCTCCGGTCGAAAAAAACGCTTCCAGTGTCGGAACTGTCGGCGGCCGACCACGTAACCTCGAGCATGGATTTCCAGAATGTCAAACATCCCGAAGTCCACCCTCATGTTGACGCCCCATTGGCTGGCGGCCCGAAGTGCCTGTTGAATATCTTCTTCGTCCAATAGGTGATAGTTGGCTCGGTGCAGAGTGTCCTGTGTACGCTCCAACAGTTCCTGGGCCAGCTCGTGGCGGTAAGCGTTGGTTGGCACAGCCCGCAGAACCCGGTCACGGTCTGGATCGAGAGCCGTGTAGACATAGGTGATTTGTTCGTGACGCTGTCTGTACAAGTGATGCAGCAGCGAGAGAATGAGAGCCGATACCTCGCGAAACACAGACTGATCCGTCTGGTCCAGACTCAAGTATTGGGTTAGGTAATCGACCACGTCGGTGCTGTGCAGGGGGATGTAGTTCTCCCTGTGGTCCGCCATTTGTTCGATAATCGATTCACCATCCAAGTGCAGCATTGTCGACGGCTATCCCAGTTTGAGGGCAATCTATCTAGAGAGCAGGATTCGTTACCCTAAATGCAAAACACCACTCATTTCTGGATGCATTCGATTCGCGGCGTGGCCTTCGATATGGATGGCTTGATGGTCAATACTGAAACTCTCTACACGCAAGTGGGTGATGCTATTCTAAGACGCCGGGGGCGGAGATTCACCCAGGTACTGAAGAACCGGATGATGGGATTGCCGTCTGCACAGGCGTTTCAGGTAATGATCGAACATGAAGGGCTGTCGGATTCTACGGAACAACTGGCCGAAGAGTCGCGTGCTGAGTTTGCGTCGATTCTAACGGAGCAACTGCAGGTCTTGCCCGGACTATTGGATTTGCTGGATTACATCGACCAATTGCAGTTGCCGCGCTGCGTCGCTACCAGCAGTACGCCTGAATTCGCGGCAACCGTCTTGAGCTTGACCGGGCTGGAATCCCGAGTTGAATTCGTCATTACTGCCAGCGACGTGGCTCAAGGCAAGCCAGCTCCGGACATCTATCTCGAAGCAGCCCGGAGATTGCAAGTCGAGATTGGCGAGATGCTAGTACTGGAAGATAGCCATCACGGGTCGCGAGCGGGCATCGCCTCGGGCGCCTGCACCGTCGCCGTGCCTGGCGAGCATAGTCGCGAGCATGACTTTGCAGGCGTTCATTTCATTGCGGATTCCTTGGCGGATCCACGCATCCGACATTTACTGGCCGGCCAGGTCGATTAGACAACAGCACCATTCAGTCGATCAAAGCACGATTCAGTCGATCAAAGCACGATTCAGTCGATCAATCCGATCGCCGGCCAAGCTCGCGCGTGACTTGGCTTGTGTGCTTCACGCGGCTGTGAAACAGCTGTTTACACTAGCAGCACTGAGAGGCTTCCGATCCCAGTCACTGGTGCCGGCCAAACGCAAAGAAGGCGAAGCTCCTGCGGGGAATCTCGCCTTCAATGAACGCGTCAGCCGTCGGTCTTCAAAGCGGCGATTAGGCCATTTCCTTCAGCTTCTTCAGCGGTCGCACCTTAACCTGCACGGAGGCAGGTTTGGGCGGAGCCCAGATCATCTCGCCGGTGGCAGGATTACGAACCTGGCGCTTGGGGAGAGCTGGCTTGTCGACAGCTACAATCTTGCACAAATTGGGGATCTGGAAGACACGCGGTCCCTTCTTGCCGATGTTTTCTGCGATTTCGTCGCTGAGTGCATCAAAGAACTCGGCGACCTGCTTCTTGGTCAATCCAGTGCGTTCGGCCATGCTGTTGAAAATCTCTGTTTTCGTAGCGGCCTTCTTTTTGGCTGCGGCTTTCGCCATACGTACAATCCCTTTCAAAATGAACTGTGTGCTCGAGGTAGACTTGAGGAGACGATTTAACGACTAGGTTCGCTAAATTTCAACTGGTAGATGGCCCAAAACTTGTGTTTTTTCCAGCGTTTTTGGGGTTTTTCGCCAAAAAACGCATGGAAAATGGGTGCGGCTACCCTTGAGTTGCCTGTTCGGCAAGTCGAACCTCCGGCCCTGGGACTGGCCAGGGCAGCGCATTGCATGACCGTAATTGGCTCTCACTAGACACTTTGCAAGGCCTGATCATGGGCTTCCTGCTCGGACTGGTTGTCGCCTGTCAAGTCGGACTCCAGACCGGCTGACAGGCCAATTTCCAACTTGGGAAGCACAGACTTCATCGCCTCGTCCACCGCGGCCTCAGAAAGGGTCAGGCTGTTGCCAGAGGCCAGCGTCGATCGCCGAAGCGAAAGCCTGGAGGACTGGCTCTGTGCCTCACCGCCCTGCCCCAGGCTCGTCGAACGAACGGCTTGAATGCTGGGCCTTGGCAATTCATTCACTTGGCCAGAGCCAGCAAGGCCGGATGGCACCGGGGTTGGCAAGGGAGCGGCTTCGCCCTCGCCTATCAGCGAAGCCGAGCTGCTAGATGGCTGATTGCTCGAGAGTTGCCCTTCGCCTTCGCCGGTACTGGCACTGCTCGATGCCGGTGGTTCGACACCCACATCTTCAGGCGTTCCTCGCAAACGCAGCAGACGATAGGGCGTTTGCTCGCCGACCCGATAGGCCCGCGTCGCGTTGTCGTTAAGAGGCAGGCTGGCACTGACGTTTTGGGATGAACCGTTCACGGCAGCGATCTTCAAGACTTCGTTTTCATCGACTTGGACATCGATCGAATTCAGCTCGGTCCAAGCCCCTTTGCCCAGCGTCCAAGCGGGAGTGCCATCGCCGTTCAAGGCCACCAGCAAGTTGTGGCCGAAGGTGGAACCCAAAAAATCGCGGATGCCGAAGAACTGCGGACGCAGACTGCCGGTAACACGCAGAGCCTGCTCCAGATCGCCATCTTCCATGGCCGCCGAGATCGCGATGCGTTCGCCGGAGTCATTCAAGAACGGCAGCGGTTCTCGGATAAGCGTGTACTCTCCGGGGGCCACATCCGAAAACTGGAAACGTCCGCCTTGCACGGCCGCCTGACGGGACAAGGAATTACCCGTGAAGTCGGTTCCCTCCAAGGTCACGTTTAGGTTGGACAGCAGCGAAGAACTTAAGTCGAAAGTGGCGTAGTAAATGTCTCCGGCGATGTCGCGAGGTATAAAGTCTCGCACGTCGATTTGCACGCTGGCCGTATCGCTCTCACCGTTGCCATCGCTCACGGTATAGGTCAGCGAGACCATGCCCTCAAAGTCCACTGCGGGCGGAGTGTAGATCAGGCTCTTTCCATCGGCCGCGATCGCAACGCTGCCGTTACCCGCGGCGGGTTGGGTGACGGCGATGATCTCCAGATCGTCGCCATCCACGTCCTGATCGTTGGCTAAGACATCCAGCGAAGTGGTCGTGTTACGGCTGATCGCGGAAGCCGAGTCGTCCACCGCAGTGGGCGCATCGTTCACAGCCGCGACCGTAAACGTGGCGTTAGCCGTGGCGGTGGCTCCACCGCTGTCTCGCAGTGTGTAGGTAATGACCTCCGTTCCGTTGAAGTTGGCAGCCGGCCTGTACAAAATGCTCTGCCCGTCAGCCGCTACCTGCACCACACTGCCGTTGCTGGATGTGCCGACGGCGGAAACCGATAGGGTTTCAGTTGCATCATCGGTGGAATCATTCGCCAAGACATCAAAGGAAGCCTGGCCGTCATCCTCGGTTAGCGAAAAATTGTCGTCTTGAGCCACCGGTGGCGGATTGGCCACGTCCACATTGACCGTAACCGTGGCAACACTGGTCGCGCCCCGTCCGTCGCTCAGTGTGTAAGAGAAAGTCTCGCTGCCGATAAAGTCCGCCGGTGGGGTGTAGCTCAAAGTCTGGTCAGCTCGAACCGACACCGTGCCGGCTATCGAGCCAGCCACGACGTTGAGAATTCTCAGCGTCTCACTGTTGGGGTCGTCATCGCCTGAGTTGTCGTTGGCCAACACGTCCAGGACGTTGTTACTGCTGTTCTCCGTCACCGTAAAGCTGTCATTCAGTGCCTGAGGCGGATCGTTCACATCCGCCAGCTGGATGGTGACGGTCGCCACGCCTTGAATGGAGTTCTGATTTTGTACCGTGTATTCCAACACGTCAGCTCCCGTAAAATTGGCTGCCGGCGTGTACAGAATGGACTTTCCATCCGAAGAGATCGCGACTTGAGCCCCGGAAGCAGGCGTGGTTACTCCCACGATGGTCAAGTTCGAATTGCCCGAAATGACATCGTTGTCGAGTACGTTGAGGGTTTGTTGTGAGCTGTCCTCGTCAAAGTTAAATACGTCATCGTTGAGCTCGAAATCCAGTCCGACAGCGAACGAGCTGGTGCCATACCGAACACGATTGACGGAGATCGCTTCGTTGATGCCGTACAGCAAGACGTCGTTGCCGGCATCATCGGCGGGGTCGAGCATCAGACCCGCATCACCGACCGCGATCGCCGTAAATTCAAGCTCAGCCAGCACACGCAAGCCTGCACCCAAGGGAGAGTTGGAGGATGAGAAGGCTCCCAATTCATCGACCAGCCCTGCTGTTGTCGTTCCGCCCTTGGGACCATTGGTGTAGGGCTCCGGACGGCTGATCGGCTCGGACGTGAGCTGAATTACCGATTCGTTGTACAGCAAGTCCATGTAGGCGCCGAAAAGACCGGTGGCTTGAAAGCCCCGCAAGTCCTGGACGGTGACTTGTACAACAAAGGTGTCTCCAACGCCAATTGTTGATAGAGGCTGGCCATTCGCATCAACGACATTGATTCCAAGCTCAACCCAAGGTTCCTCGGTCACCTGGATGGAAAAGTCCTGGGCCGTTGTGTTGCCAGCTATATCCGTGATGGAAATTCCAACAGATTGTGTTCCCAATTGTCCGGTCGTCGGTGTCCAGGCAATTTCACCTGTGGAAGCATTGATGGTCATCCCGGCGGGCGCGGCGGTGAGAGCGTAGACCAATCCCTGCCCCTCACCAGGCACTGTGAGGTCAATTGAGACTGCATCACCAACAACGACACTGGTCGGAACGACTCCCGCCGCAATTTGTGAGGGCGCTGTCCGATCCAGTATCACACTCAGAGCTGCTAACTCTTCGCTGGTGTCTCCACCCAGGCTTTGTCTGGCTGTGAACGAAACCGAACCCTGCCCCAGCGAGGTC
>JANSWS010000459.1 GCA_024743355.1 bacterium | reverse complement strand
GCCTGACGGCTGGCGGCACCGGCACCGCTGGCGACCAACAGAGGAATGAAACCCAAGATCGAAGAAAACGCAGTCATCAAGATCGCACGAAACCTGAGCCTGCCCGCGCTGGTTGCCGATTCGCGAATGCTCAATCCTTCTCGACGCTGTTCGCTGGCGAATTCCACGATCAAGATCGCGTTTTTGCTAGCCAGGGCTACCAGCAGTACGATACCAATCTGCGTGTAGGTATTGCTGTCAGCGCCGCGCAAGGTGAGTGCCAAGACAACACCCAGGGCAGCCAGCGGCACAACCGCGATGACCGCCGCCGGACTCGTCCAGCTTTCGTATTGGGCGGCCAAAACCAAAAATACGAACAGAATGGCTAGTCCAAAGATTAGCAGCTGGCCACTCCCGGCGACCTTTTCCTGGAAGGCCATTCCCGTCCATTCGTAGCCGAAACCCGTGGGCAAGCGTGCATCGGCTAACTGTTCCATCAGCTGCAGGCCCTGTCCGGAACTAAAGCCGACGGCGGCCGAACCATTGACTGAAGCTGCGGGATAGAGGTTGTATCGGCGAACGACCGACGGACCAAAGTCATCTCGAATATCGACCACAGCTCCCAGCGGGACCATGCGGCCATCCGCCGCGCGGACGTCCAGTCTGGCAATGTCATCCGCGGACCTGCGAAACTCGGGTTCGGCTTGAACGCGGACTTGGTAGGAGCGATTATTGAAGGTGAAATCGTTGACATAGGTCGATCCCAAGTAGGCTTGCAGAGTGCCGAAAACCGAGCTGAGCGGGACTTCCATAGTTTTGACTTTGGTACGATCGACATCCGCGAACAGCTGCGGCACACTGGCCCGAAACAAGCTGTTAGCCCCGGCGAGTCCGATTTGACCGGTAGCCGCCGATGCGATATCCGCGGCGCTCGCTTCCAACGCGGGATAACCGGCTGCCGAACGATCTTGAACTTCCATTTGAAAACCGCCGGCGGTTCCAAGACCATCGATAGCGGGAGGCACGAAGGGAAACACGACAGCTTCCCGGACCGTGGCAAAGTCCTTCTGCAAACTCTTCAGAATCGTGCTCAGTTGTCCGTCCTTTGTTTGACGGTCATCCCAGGGGTCTAAAATCACAATGGAAAAGCCGATATTGGGACCGGCGTAACCACCCAGCAAGGAGTAGCCGGTGATAGACAGCCATCCGCTAACCCCCGGCGTCCGCTGGTAGATCTCATTCAGACCATCCATTACCTGTTGAGTGCGTTGCTTGCTGGCTGCATCCGGCAACTGCACATTCACGAAGCAATATCCTTGATCCTCCTCGGGGACAAATCCGGTTGGAAGCAGTGCAAAAACCCATGCGGTGAGCGTGACCAAGCCGGCGAAGACCAAGATGACCACAAACACCAGCCGAACCATACGCGCAATGACGGCTCCGTAAACATTTGTCAGCCATTCGAATGCCGCATTAAACCAGCGGAAGCCGATGAACTTGGTTTTCTCCGCTCCCGGTTGGGGAGCTCTCAGGAAAATCCCGCACAGGGCTGGGCTCAGCGTGAGAGCGTTGACAGTACTGATGAGAACGGCCGCGGATATAGTCAGGGCAAACTGTCGAAAGAGTTGACCGGTAATACCCGGCATAAACGCACTGGGTACGAAGACCGCCAGCAACACCAGAGTTGTAGCAATCACGGGGCCGGTGATTTCCGACATGGCTTTGATGGCCGCTTCCTTGGGACCGAGTCCGTTTTCAAGGTGACGCGTTGAGTTCTCCACCACCACAATAGCATCATCCACGACAATGCCGATGGCCAGCACGATCCCAAACAAGGAAAGCATGTTGATCGAGAAACCAATGCCGCTCATTACAGCAAAGGTGCCGATGAGCGATACGGGAATAGCG
Source organism: bacterium (assembly GCA_024743355.1). Lineage (GTDB taxonomy): Bacteria > Planctomycetota > Planctomycetia > Pirellulales > Pirellulaceae > Aureliella. The sequence continues at coordinate 4,052 of JANSWS010000459.1, read as the reverse complement.
GCGACGGGCACGATGGTGGCTCGCCAGTCTTGCAGAAAGACATAGATCACGACGACAACCAAGAAGACGGCCACAAACAAAGTGCTGTAGACCTCGCTAATCGAAGCTTCCACGAACTTGGTGGAGTCGAAGGGAATTTGATAGGCCAAACCCTCAGGCCAGCTGCTAGCCGACGATAGCTCGTCCATTTTCTGGCGAACTAATTCCGCGGTTTCCAAAGCATTAGCGCCCGGCAGTTGATAAACGGCGATCGATGAGGATGGGTCACCGTTGAATTGGGATTCAAAGGTGTAATCCTTGGCTCCTAACTCGACATTGGCCACGTCGCGGACCCGCAATACGCGACCATCATCACCGGTAGCAATGATAATATTCCCAAAATCTTCCTCCGTTATCAGGCGCCCTCGGGCATTCACGGTTAACTGAAATGGTGTGCCTTCCGGTGCTGGCGGCGCTCCGACCTGGCCGGCCGCCACTTGAACATTTTGCTCTCGAATCGCTTGCACTACGTCGTCGGTTGTCAGTCGCCGCTGTTTTAGCTTACGTGGATCGAGCCAAATCCGCATGCTGTAATCACCGGCGCCGAAAACCGTGACTTCGCCGACACCTGCCAGGCGGCTCAATTCGTCTTTGATATTCAGTGAATAGTTACTCAGAAAAAGGCTGTTCAAACGCTCGTCTTCGGCAGTCAGCGAAATGAACTGTAGGATTTGCGTGGATTTCTTCTTGGTAGTAATCCCTTGATTGCGAACCTCCGCGGGCAGTTTTGGCTCGGCCGTGGAAACTCGGTTCTGGACCATCACGGATGCGATGTCCATGTCCGTACCAAGGGCGAAAGTTACGGTTAGCGAATAGGAACCGTCGCTGGCGGAATTGGAAGACATGTAGATCATGCCTTCCACGCCATTCACCTCTTGCTCGACGGGAGTGGCCACCGTTTCGGCGATCGTCTTGGCATCGGCACCGGGGTAGAAAGCGTTGACCTGTACCGTAGGAGGCGAAATCGGCGGAAACTTCTCCACGGGTAGATTACCGAATGAGACAACGCCCGCGATGACGATGACGATCGAAATGACGGTCGCAAAAATGGGGCGTTCGATGAAGAAGCGTGACATGACAGGTGATCAGCTGAGCCGCAAGGGAATGAATGGTGTCGATGCATGCTACCGACAAAGAGTCAGTGCAATCTATGAGCATTGAATCGGATTAGTTGGACTCTTCCGGCTCGGATGGCGTTTCGCTGTCTGCGGTGTTATTAGCCGCTGAGCTGGTTTGGTTTACCGAAGGTAAATCTTCCACATCCAAAATGGGAGCATCGTTCGTCGACAAGACCATGACCTCAGTTTCCACTTTGGAACCCGGACGAGCCTTCATCAGGCCTTCGATAATCACTTGGTCCTTCGCTTCCAAGCCCTGTTCGACAATGACCCAGTCGTCCAGTTCCGGGCCCAGTTGAACGCTCTTGCGACGCGCAATGCCTTCCGCGTCAACAACAATTACCGCATCCCCCAACTGACTGCGTTGAATCGCTTTCAATGGAATCAGCATCGCGTTCGCCACTTGTTCAATGGGCAGTCGGACCTGGACAAACAGCCCGGGCACAATCTCGCGACTGGGCTCTTCCAGAATGGCACGCAGGGCAAAAGTCCCGGTTCCCTGGTCAACGCCTTCTCTGGCAACGTAATTAAGATGACCGCGAATCCACTGGGCGGCAGGGCCCTCCGTTCTTACGAAAACGGGTAATTGTCGCCAAGCTTCTTCTCCCAGTTCCTGTGAATTCACCTCAGATTGTGAACTCGGATTGCCATCCGCGGCGGCAGCTTCTTGGCGGATGAGTCGCAATAGCAGGCGATCATTGATGTTGAAGTTTACAAATATTTGGCTGCGATCGACGATGCTGGCCAGTTGGGAACCGAAATCGACCAGGTTTCCTTCCTTGATGTCAGTCTTAGTAACGAAGCCATCGATGGGAGCTTTGACTTGTGTATAGTCCAAATTGAGTTGAGCTTGAGCAACGGCAGCCTGAGCTTTTTTCTCTTCCGCTTTCGCGGCTTCGACACCCGCCTTGATGGCCTCCAAGTTAGCCACAGCAGAATCGCGAGCGCTCAACGCCGCATCGAAGTCGGCCTCGGCGATGGCACTCTTCTTGATCAATTCTTCTTGCCGACGGAAGTCACGCTCGGTGCGGAGTACTTCGGCCTCCGCCCGAACCTGGTTCGCCTGAGCGACCAGAATTGAGGATCGAGCTGCATCCAAGAGCGCCAAGGCGGAATCCAGGTCGGCCCTGTATTGATCGGGTTCAATCTCGTACAGAAGCTGACCTGCCGTCACCTTCTGGCCTGGGCGAAAGTCAATCTTCTGCACAAATCCACTAACGCGAGCGCGTACTTCCGCCTCGCCGACCGGTTCTGTCTCTCCGTTTTCTTCCACAAAAATCGTCACGTCCTGAAAGAGCGGTTGTGCCACCGTGACCGTGGGAGGCGGTGGATCCACATAGTCGTTCTTGGCGGATGGGCAGCCCGTGATGCCGAGCAGGCAAGCAATCAGCAGTGCATTTGTTGCAGCGACTATATTCCTGCCGCAGCGGTTGCGTTTTGGCAGCCGCACTCTTCGTCTGAGGAGGCCGTGAACGGAAATGACGGTCATGTTTGATTTCCTCAGGTGCGTGTTTCGGAATCGCGGAATGAAACATTCTACACTTGAATGCGCCGTTTCGACTTTGCAAACGTTGCGGAGAACGATTTTGGAAAGCCCAAGCGTTCAGGACCGCATCAACAACAGTCGTTGAATCTTTCGAAAACAGATTGAATGTATTTTCTTAATCTTTCACCGACACGCTTGCGACTACTGGGCGCGGAAGCGTCGCGAATCGGGGGCCCGGGGTAAAGCATCATCAGGATGCTTCGGTCGGCGTGTCGTCAGGAATCAAGACATCGGCGAACAGGCGACGCAACTCACGCCGGTGCTCGCCTGTGGCGGTATGCACAACTTTGGCCTGTTTACGATCGACCGCTTCGACGCGACGCACGCCAAACCCATAGCCTCTGAGTCGCTTCCGAGTCTGGGACGCACTCAGCCCCACACAGAACGAGTCTTCTTGCGATTTCGACACGCCAGCATCCACGAATTTGTACTCGAGTCGGCTACGACTCCATGGGATACAAGGCAATTTGACGTGAGCCAAGGCTTTCCGTCGAGCACCTTAGGTTTCCGGTCAGTTTGGGGCTTGTGATGCCTTAATCGTTTTCCCCGAGCCGGCTGTCCCAAGCGTCCCAAGGCAGGTCGTCGCGCCATGGGCTAAGTACTAGCGGCCCCCAAGCTAGTGGTTTTCGGGAAAGTTCTCAGCTTCGCAGAAAGAGCCTTGCACTCTGCCTGGAGCCATCCGTTACTTCGTTCGTAATTCGAATACACCCAAGTCCAGAGGGGGCCCCGAGGTTACCGTCACGCTGTACTCGGATTTTTTCTCATCGGCGTAGCGTCCATTAAACTTGTCGCCATCGAAGGTCATACTGATCGGATTTAACTTCTGCCACTTAAAGGTCAATTTGTATTCGCCCTCGGGTGCGCCGTCGTTGAGTTCATAGGTCGAAGCAGAGAATTTTCCTTCGGGGTCCGTCATGCCCTTGGTGATTGTGGTCTGTACCGTATCGATGCCTTCGACGGGATTGAAAAACACGTTAACCCCTTCGGCCGGTTTGCCATCCGCCATAACCACACCGGTTACTGGCGTGACTTCCTTCCAATTAGGATTTCGCGACTCGCAACCCAATACGAAGACGAGAGAAAGTAGTGCCCCTAAACGGCATATGTGGCGGATGTTCACCAGTTGTGCTCCTGCAGATGACAAAATAACGGCAACGTCGGCACCTTCCAATGAAGGTGATATGGACAACTCCACGCTCTGGCGAGCGTAGCTAGTGTCTGTCTTTTAAGCGAAAGAGACTTGGTTTTTCGGCTAAATGTAGAAAAAAGCTCCTTGAAGATCGAACCTCCGAAGAGGCACGCGCGTTGAATTTGTTGACAAAGACACGTTCAACCCAAAAATCTTCAAG
>JANSWS010000636.1 GCA_024743355.1 bacterium | reverse complement strand
TTTCCATTTCGGGCGAATCTTTGCAGTGTTCAATCAAGGGCTCCTTCCTAGACCATGCCGATTGCCCATGACTACCAACAGGGCTATCGCGGTGCGAGTTTCACGCACGTCCCGCTTTCCTCGTGCGCCTCGGTTGTGGATTCGCAGACTGCATGCTTAGGCGAGCGGCAGATGAAAATTTACCAATCGTAGCCACCGTCGCCAGACGGTGGACGACGTCAACCGCGCTTTGGTAAGCGTGGCTACGAGTAAGTCGACTACGCTCTGGCGAACGCAGCGACGGGTAAGTCGACCACGCTCTGGCGAGCGTGGCTACGGGTAAGCATTCGTCTGCCGCTCGCCTTAACGCGATTAATGCACGTTGATGCTTCAGGCACTGTGGAGACCTGCCAGACATGGGAATTCGGCGGGCAATGGGCCAGGGAACACGCCGCACTGCTCGACCTGCATGGCCGATTCTTGCACAATTTGCAGCAGAGCACTAGTTGCCGAGTTGGGCCGCCAGCATCTCGGGATAGACTGTTGCCATTAGTTTTGACTCTTGGGCTTTCGGAAATGCCATGTCACGATTGATTTCCTTCGCTGTGCTGATTGCCATCATCATCATCATCGGGCTACTCTTCTACCGAGTGTTGATCGGCTTTTTCATTCCGCTTTTCTTGGCTGCCGTCCTGGTGGTTGTTTTCCGACCTCTGCACCGCTGGGTGCTGGTCAAAACGGGTCATCGCGATCAGCTGGCGGCTATCATCACCACTTTGCTCATATTGCTAACGCTCTTTTTGCCGATCGCAGTAGTCAGTAGCGCCGCCGCTACTCAAGTCGTTCGCCTGGTGCAGCTGAATGATAGCGAAACGCTGCAGCTGAGAATCGAGCGGATCCGCGATTCACTTGGGCTTGAGTTACCTGCTTATCACGAACAACTGCAATTGGCTGAGTCCAGAATCCAGGAGATTGTGCGTCTCAGTAGCGGTTCCGACCTGTTGGAAGAGGATCCGCAGTTGATCGACCTGGCGAATCGAACGAACGAAGCTTTGAATGAGCTTCGGCGGGAAATCCAACAGCAAGAAGGCGAGTCGTCACGTCAGGAGGAATTTGATGCATTGCTGGAACTGACCAGCCAGGTTGGCAGGCCCGCTTCGGATGAGACGGTTACCGTCGCGCATCCAGCTATTGAGCTCAAGTCGTTGTTTGAGGAGCTCAAGACTAATCTGCTGGGAGGAACGTTCATGGCCCTGGCTCGTGAAAAAGCCAATCCCAGCGAAGAAGAGATCCGGGAATTGACGACGGGTCTGCTCAACTATGTGCAACCCAGACTGCTATCAATAACCGGTGCAACGGGCTCTTTCATGGTCAAGCTGATCATCGGATCAGTAATCATGGTCGTGGCTACTTTTTTCTTTCTCTACGACGGCCCTGGAATGCTCAAAACCGTCATGAATCTCAGTCCATTGGACGACACTTATGAACACGAATTACTGCTCGAGTTTGACCGCATCAGCCGCGCGGTCGTCTTAGCCACACTGCTGTCAGCGATTGTCCAGGGGCTGACAGCCGGATTGGGATATGCAGTAGCAGGCATGAATTACCTGGCATTGCTGATCATGTTGACCACGGTGTTCGCCATGGTGCCCTTCGTTGGACCTTCCCTGGTTTGGATTCCTGTCTGTCTTTACATGGGACTGTACCAAGAGCGGTATGTGGCTGCGATCCTGCTTGCCTGCTGGGGGGTGCTGGTGGTCGGTACGGTAGACAATCTGGTAAAAGCCATCGTGCTGCATGGGCAATCGCAACTGCATCCACTATTCGCCCTGCTGAGCGTCTTGGGAGGTGTTCAAGCTTTGGGGCCAGTAGGAATCGTAGTGGGTCCGATGGTGGTAGCCATGCTGCAAACGCTGCTTGGAATCTTACAACGCGAATTGATGCATTTTGACAAACAGAATCTGGTGCTTAGCACCCAAGGCCTTGAGACTGGAGAGGCAAGCTTTAGCAAACGCAAGTCTAGACGCCGATCGCCGACGAGTAAAAATGAGGACAATCGCAAGATGCTACCCGATGCATCTCGCCAAGACTCACAGCCCGAAGAACCGCAGGCGCAAGCCGGCAACAAGAAGCGAAGACGGCGAAGCCGTCGAGGATCGCGCAGAACAGAAACAGAAAAACGCGAAGGCAGCGATACGTCCAGTCACGATCAGCCACGGGACTGACTCGCGTAACTCAACGCCATCCTGTTCCGCCAAGTGTAGGCTGCCTTCGAACACTCAATCCTGATACTGCTTGCTTTCATGCCTGAACTGCCTGAGGTCGAAACCATGTGCCGTGGAATTCGACCACTTATCGGTCAACGTATCCTGTCAGTTCGTCGCCCGGTCTGTCGATACAGACCTATCTCCATTCAGCCACCGGCTGCAACCATCCACCGCAAGCTGAAAGACAAGACCGTTTCGGCCATTGATCGACTGGGCAAGCGGGTGGTCATCCATGTGGAACCTTTCGCGCTGATCCTGCAGCCAAAGATGAGCGGGTTGGTGACCTTGGGTGACGCACCAGATCCCGATCACGTGCGACTCGCTATTCATTTTGCGGACCGCGCCCAAACACAGCTTCTATTCTGGGACCGTCGAGGACTGGGTACAGTCGAATTGCTTCGCAGCAGTCAGATTCAGGAGCGCATCGTCGAAGGCCGGCTGGGACCGGATGCTCTCCAAATATGCCTGGATGACTTTTGCCAACGGTTGCATCGCACCGCGCGGCCCATCAAGGTTGCCTTGCTGGACCAAAGCCTGCTGGCGGGAGTAGGCAATTTATACGCTTCCGAAATATTGCACGCGGCACGTGT
>JANSWS010000628.1 GCA_024743355.1 bacterium | reverse complement strand
TGAAGATTGGGAGTGAAAATCGATTTCAATTGGAACGATCGGCCAGTTGGACAAATAGGATCGATGGGTTCATCGAACTGCTGAAGTGGCCTGCAGCCTGGGGTGCGGCCCTGCTTACGCCGTTGGTGATCTGGTCTCTGTTGCGTTTGTCATGGCGGGTGGTAACCAACCCGCTTCCGCTGGTTCCCTTTGCGCTCGGTGCGCTGGCTTTTGTCTTGGTCTGGCGACGCTGGTTGGGCAAAAGTCGAATTGGCAAATTTTTGATTACCCTGGAACACGAATCGACCCATGCCTTGTTCGCCGTGTTAACCTGGCATCGCATCATCAGCTTCAAAGCCTCCCTGGGCCGAGGCGGTCAGGTGCGTTATGCCGGGCGAGGCAACTGGTTGATTACAGCTTCGCCTTATTTCTTTCCGACCGCGGCCTTGCTGCTGTTTCTGGTTGCGTTCTTCTTGCCCTTTCCAGGTCTGCCTTGGCAAGAGTTCTTGCTAGGGGTTGCGCTGGGGTACCATTTGGTGAGCACATACCGCGAAACTCATACCGGGCAAACGGATCTCCACGACTTGGGTTGGGCCTTTTGTTGGCTGTTTTTGCCGGCAGCCAACCTTGCGGTCGTTGGTTTGTTGATATCCAGCGCCCATCAGGGGACTGAAGGCATCAGTTTATGGGTTTCGGATATGATGGAGCCATTAGAGCTAGTGCAATCGTGGCTGACTAAGCTAAGTGAAGCACTGGGCTGGAGTCAGACCTCGGAAAGTCAGAATGTAAATTGAGTGGAGCGTGATGATGCCCGTTACAAGAGTTGAATGGCTGTGCCGACTTGGTCTGCTGATTTTTTGTGTGTGGGCATCAACGATTTCTACGCCAGTCTTCGCGGAAGATTGGCCGCAATCGATGGGGCCGGGCCGGGATAATCGATGGACCACCGAAGAGGCAATTCCGAACTTTCCGGCGGGAGGGCCCAAGGTGCTATGGGAGTCCGCAGTAGCCGGTGGCTACGCCGGTCCCGCCGTGGCTGCGGATCGCGTTTTCGTGACCGATTTTGTAACACAAGCAGATGTTAAGGTTCCGAATTTTGACCGCCGTGAATTCGCTGGGACGGAACGCGTGCTATGTCTGGATGCTGATAGCGGACAAGTAATTTGGCAGCATGCCTATCCGGTTACCTATGGAATCTCCTACCCCGCCGGTCCTCGTTGCACACCCTTGGTGGATGAAGAGCGGGTCTACACGTTGGGTGCCGAGGGCAACTTGATTTGCTTTCAGGTTGGTGATGGGGAAGTCCGGTGGCAACGAGATCTCAAATCGGAGTATGAAACGAAAAGCCCATTGTGGGGCTACGCAAGTCATCCCCTGATTGATGGAGACAAGTTGATTTGTGTTGTGGGCGGAAAGGGCTCGCACACGATAGCCTTCGACAAAAGGTCTGGCCGAGAGATCTGGCGTTACGGCACCGCCTCGGAACAAGGTTACTCGCCGGCGGTGATTATCGAGCAAGCTGGAGTAAGGCAGTTGATCGTAACCAGTCCCGACTTTGTGGCGGCCGTCAATCCTGAGACTGGGCAAGAGTATTGGAAGCAAGCCTATGGCGCGTCCAATGGGTCCATCATCATGACGCCGCTGCATTTCAAAAACTATCTTTACGTGGGCGGTTACTCGAATCGCAACTTGATGCTGGAGTTGGGTACGGATCAACCCACGGCTAAGGAGCTGTTTCGCGACAAGACCAAGCTCGGCGTTTCGCCGGTCAACGTTCAGCCCTTTCTTGACGACGGCATTATCTATGGAATGGATCAAAGCGGCGAATTGATGGCCGTTGAGATTCCCAGCGGGGAACGACTGTGGACCACTGGGCAGCCACTGGGGGAGCGTCCCGTCCGCAACGGGACTGCATTCATGGTGAAGCACGGGGATCGCTTTCTTTTGTTTTGTGAAACCGGAGAGTTGGTCATCGCCAAGCTGTCCAGAGAGGGCTATGAGGAGATGGATCGCGTGGCCATTATCGAGCCCACCAACAACGCCTTCGGAAGACCGGTTGCCTGGTATCCCCCCGCTTATGCCAATGGGCGGATGTACGTCCGAAATGACGAGAAGTGTATTTGCGTCGAACTTACCGAGCGTTAAGCAATCTCTCCTTGCAGCCCGTTAAGCGTTCATTTGGATGCCATTAGCGGTGGTGCCCGCTGTTCGCAACCAGGTTTCGCGCGGCGTGCGGGGCAATCGACACTCCAACGGCTGTCACAGCTCCGCTTTGTCAGTCCACCGCCTTGGCCGCATCGCGGCACGACCGTTTTCGGTGGGACATTGCATGCGGTATCGATGGTCGACTGACGTTCGTCATACGAATTCGGTCCGTATTATTGGGCAGAGCGCATCCGCAGGCGGGGCTTGGTTATAATCGAGGTACTGGCAGAGCCGGTTTTCAGATTTGAATGTTGGCTGGACAGCAATAACAACAGAGTCCAATACTCTTCAAGAGGTTTCGTTTATGAGTACAAGTGTCGAGTCTGGCAATGAGCTCAAGCAACTGAGCGGCGACGACGTGCAGGCCATCGATCGTCTTCGCGAGGCCTATCAGCGGCTGGTTGCTGAACTGGGCAAGGTCATTGTTGGCCAGCGTGACACGATTGAGAATCTTGCGATCTGCTTATTCGCTCGTCGCCATGCTCTGTTGATGGGTGTGCCGGGGTTGGCCAAGACTTTGTTGGTTAGCAAGCTGGCGGAGACGCTCTCACTGCATTTCAGTCGCATTCAATTTACGCCGGACCTGATGCCCATGGACATCACCGGAACCGACATTCTTCAGGAATCCGAGCACGGACGGCGCGAGTTCCAGTTCGTGCATGGGCCGGTGTTTGCGAACATCATTTTGGCGGACGAAATCAACCGTGCTCCACCCAAGACGCAGGCCGCCATGCTGGAAG
>JANSWS010000606.1 GCA_024743355.1 bacterium | reverse complement strand
CAAACCGCCAGCTGGGCCACCGGTCTGCCAAAATTTTCGCCTGCTAATCGGTCAAAATCGAAATCAGCGGTCGCTTGATTGAGGACTAGAGCATTTAGTTTTGAGATAGTCGCCGATCGCTCCGCGATCGTAGCGTTTTGCCTGAATACGCATCGATTGCAAAGCAAGCGGCAACTTTCGACCCTACGTCATTACTAATAAAAGCTCTAGGCTCTGCAGCAAATTAGAGCGGCACGGTCCTTCCTAAGCACGAAACAATCGCCGTCAAGCAAAAGGATCTCCAATGAGCAAGAGCACATTCATCGATCGTCGCACCTATCTGCGAGGCGTGGGAGCTGCCCTCGCCTTGCCTCTTCTGGATGCGATGGGCTGGGAAGAAACCAAAGAGGGTAAGGCCTATCAAGCGCCGGTCCGTTTGGGATTCATGTACATGCCCCATGGCGTGATCATGGATCAGTTTTGGCCCGCCGATGCCGAGAGCTTCCTGACAACGCCACCACCGGCGCTGGAGTCGCTGCGTCCCGTGCTCGATCAGTGTTTGTTGATGAAGGGTATCTCGGGTGTTCCCATCTCGCCCTTCAGTGGCGCACCACACGCATTGGAGCTGTCGACCTGGCTCACGGCGACATTGCCGGATCCAGATCAACGCAACGAGATCCAGATTGCGATCTCCGCGGATCAAATTGCCGCAAACTATGTCGGTGCCTTCACCACGCTGCCGTCTTTGGAATTGGCCACAATGCCCCAAACATGGAAGGAAAACCAAGAAGGGTTGAACGAAGCTTATTATTCGCACTGCAGCTTTCGCTCCCCGACGCAGGCTGTCCCCGCTGAGACCAATCCGCGGAACGTGCTCAATCGTTTGTTCAAGAAATCGGAGCAATCTAGCGGGATATCATCGGGCGGAATGGATCCCTTGGACCGCAATATGTTGGATTTGGTCTTAAGTGGTGCCAGAGATCTGCGGCGGACCTTATCGCCGACCGACCAGCGAAAGCTAGACGAGTATCTCGACAGCGTGCGTTCGGTGGAACGGCGAATTGCCGCCATTGAACTGCGTCAGCGTGAGGCGGCACTGGAGAAGGCTGGCCTGCGTCCCAGCCGCGTCCAGGCATCGGATTCCCCGCCTATCGAAATTAAGATTCCAGAGGGTGAACGGAGAAGCGAATACATGCAGGTCATGTGCGACCTGAACATTTTGGCCTTTCAGACCGATACAACCCGCGTTTGCACCTACATTGGCTCAACCCCAAACGGTGTGTCTTATCCAGAACTTGGCTTCAACGATCAACACCATTCCCAGACACATCACAACAACGAGCCTGAGAAGGTCAGGAAGGTCGCTGCCATCACCGCCTTCAATATCGAGCAATTTGCTTACATGGTGAAGAAGATGCACAATTTGCGTGAAGGCGATGGAACGCTGTTGGACAACTGCATCATGATGTGGGGCTCGGGTCTGGAGGACGGCAATAAGCACACACGAGAAAACCTGCCATTCATTGTGGCTGGACGCGGAGGCGGTTCGATCCATACGGGGCGGTACTTGCCGCACGTGAAGGGAAATCAGGGCGACCTGCTGACTACTCTGCTGAGCTGCGCAGGGATTCCACTGGATCGGCCCATTGGGATCGCCACCAAGCAACTCACGGAGATCCCCACCCAATCTTGAAATTGCTGACGGCCGCGACTCCGTCGATCACTGTCGCCAGAGTCGCATCCGCTTAGCATTGAGTTCACGTCCCAGATCTCGATTTGGCAAAAGTCGCCGATCGCTCCGCGATCGATGCGTTTTCAGGCCGAGGCGCTACCGCGGGCGGCGAAAAGTTAAGGCCAGCAATGGTAAATTCTTGTCCGTACTCATCGATTCCCATCTCTATCCGCTAACCAACGCCCCATGGCCAATGCAATACGGCGATTTCGCACTCGCGTTCGCATTCTAGGTATCACGCAAGGAGTGGGATTCCGTCCCTTCGTCTGGCGTTTGGCCCAAGAATTCGGCTTGTCCGGTTGGGTGCAAAACGATTCTTCAGGTCTATTGCTGGAAATTCAGGGGGCGACGGGCTCGATCGATGGATTTCTCCAGCGTCTGGCCGACAGTCCGCCAACATTGGCACAAATTGACGCGATGGATATCCAGGCCATCCCCGCCGTGGATGCCACAGCCGAATTCTTGATTCGCGAAAGCCAGGAACAAGCGGGGGAAAGCTCTCCGGTCACGCAAGACATCTCCGTCTGCGGCGACTGTCTGCACGAATTACAGGATCCGCAGGATCGTCGCTATGGCTATGCCTTCATCAACTGCACGAACTGCGGGCCGAGATTCACGATCGTGGAAAACCTGCCTTACGATCGTTCCGCGACAACGATGAAGTCCTTTTCGATGTGTCAACGTTGCCAATCGGAGTATGACGATCCGAACAACCGCAGGTTTCACGCGCAGCCCAATGCCTGTCCGGATTGCGGGCCCTGTGTTTGGTTCGTAGCAGGCGATGACGTCGCACGAGCCCTGGAAGCTCCGTCCGAAGTAGCGTCCCAAGGCGCCGCAGCGATCCGCGCCTGTAAGGAAGCCCTAATGGCGGGGCAGATTATCGCTACCAAAGGCATTGGCGGCTTTCATCTGGTGTGCAGCGCCAGTAACACCGATGCCGTCGCAGCGCTCCGCCAGCGCAAAGGTCGGGTGGACAAGCCTTTCGCGATCATGGTTGCTGACGTGGCTCAGGCTCGGGAGATGGCCGAGGTCTCAGATTTCGAAGCTCAGATTCTTTCATCCCGTCAGCGGCCAATCGTATTGCTCAGCAAGAGCCAATCGACGGACTACGCGGCTATGCATGACGCAGTGGCTCCGGGAAACGGCTTCGTCGGGGTCATGTTGCCCTATTCCCCAATGCACCAGTTGTTGGTCGAAGCTCATTCTCCTCTGGTAGTCACTTCGGGCAACCTAACGGACGAGCCCATCGTGCGTAGCAACCAAAAGGCGAGTTCGCGATTGACGGGTCTTGCGGATTGCTTTCTGCTGCACAATCGAGACATCCACGCGGTATGCGACGACTCGGTGGTGCGTTGCATCTCTGGTCGTCTGCTACCCATCCGCAGGTCGCGAGGTTATGCGCCGATGCCGGTTCGGCTCCGGCAATCGGGACCGAGTGTGCTGGCAGTCGGCGGCGAGCTCAAAGCGACCTTTTGCGT
>JANSWS010000402.1 GCA_024743355.1 bacterium | reverse complement strand
GGTATCATGCGGTCGAGGATGTTTGCACCCTGTACGACCTGTGGGCGACCGTTCTGTATCAACTCGGTATCGACCACGAGATGCTCACCTTTCGCTCTGGTGGTCGCGACTTTCGACTGACGGACGTGCACGGCACGGTGATGAAGTCGCTCATTGGATAATTCGTTGGACCGAAATCCGTTCCGATCCGTGTTCAAATTGAGGTTCATTCATGGACGAGGAAGCGAGCTACGTTTGTGACGCCTGTGGAGAAGAGATTGTGGTTCCCATCGACGTCTCGGCAGGGACGGAGCAAGCCTACGTGGAAGACTGTCCCGTCTGTTGCCACCCCAATCTGATTCACGTCGAAATCTACCAAGATGGAGCGGTTTCCATCTGGAGCGAGCCCGAACAGGATCGCTTTTGACGGACGACTGGAGTTGAAGATGGCGTCGGTGAGGAATCTTGCACATCAGCTGTCGTATTTCACAGGAACCAGGTGTTCCCCGTTCCTGCCAATTCCAAAATTACTGCGCAGCCAGCGCTATCGCAATGAACGTCCTTTTTGGGGCTGCAGGTTCCACAATGAGTTTTGTAATGCTCACTGCTCGAACATCTGAACCCTGATAACCACATGAGTCCCAATCCATTCTACTTGCTACCCAAAATGCCGAAGAGTCTGCTCAGCGTCTTGTTTGATTCTCTCGCAACGTGGGATATCCCGTTGCAGTCGCGCAAGAAGCACAAAGTCTGATCGAAGTAAAGCGAGCATTGCGTAAGAACTTTCAATCGATGGAACTGATTACCTCGCGGCAGGGCAGTTGGATCTTTCCTCTAGCGTCGCACCCAAGGATTGTTTGGAGGGATGCTGAAGCAGCCAGAAAACTCGGGTTTGCTCCGGGGTTTGCTATCCGCTGGTTCGATTCAAATCTTGAAGAAGCCAAACTTCCCAATAAGGGAGGGCGATGGATTGCCCTGTTGGAAGGAACCGCCCCGAATAAAACGCCCTTCCGTCGTGCCTGGATTTTTTGGTGAAGTCGCTGATGGATCAGGAATAGGGGGCGATTCTGGTCGCTGGGATAGCGGAGTCGCCAAAGCTTGGTCGCCCCAAGAAGTTCCCCGAATGGACATCGGCGATGAACGCACAACATCACCTCAATTTGAGGCTTAAGTTGTTGGGCATTGACGTCCCCCAAGAGCCGCTGAGACCTCCCAGAAGAAAGTGAATGCAGCACCGATACTTCGCGCAGGTTCCTCGGCAGAAGCGGGTGTACCCGAGCATGCCAAGTTGACCATTGACACGTTTTGTCAGGAGTGGGCCGAAGCCACCAAGGAACCGTTCGTGACCTTGGTGGCTAAGAACAGAGTCATCATCACGCATGCGTCTTTTGAAAACGATTCGAGCGGCAAATCGATCGCTCCGGCTTACCGCTGCTGGGTCGCATCGATCACCAAATCGATCACAGCAATCACCTCCAGCCAATTTGTCGATCAAGGCTTGATCGAACTCGATTCGAAGGACTCACATCTAAGTCGTTGAGCTTGAACCATCGGGGCCGTTTGCTGGCTTCGCTCTCAACAAAGGAGCTCGACCAAACAGGCTGGTAAAGACAAAACCCACTGGCCAGGACAAGAACACCCCGCCCAGATGCAGACGCCACACCTGCCAAAACACCCCTGTGGTCTGGACTCGCTCGCACCGGCAATTCAGGTAAACTCATGGCATGGACATGCATCCCTATACCACCGATACATCTGAAGAAGCCGAGCGGCTACAGCTTGCGATTCTCCGCAGAATGTCGCCTATAGAGCGAATCCAGAAAGTATGCCGTCTTTCGTCGAATCTACGTCGGATGGCCAGGGACGCCGTTCGGCGTCGCTATCCAGATTTCGACGAACTAGAGCTGAGGCTCAAATTCATCGAGATCACCTACGGCAAGGAACTTGCCGATGCAGTTCGTGAGCACACGCGGGAGCAGAAGCGTGTCTGACACCGACGATTTACTTTTGGCGCTGGAGCCGGTTGCACGAGCGCTGCAGTCTGTGGGAGTGCGGTTTTACGTCGGTGGTAGCGTGGCAAGCTCTTTTCACGGGGCCTTGCGCTCTACCATGGATGTGGATCTCGTTTGCGAGTTGCTTGAAACGGACGTTCCTCAGTTTCTCGATGAGATTGGAACGGACTACTACGCGAGTGAGCCAGCCATTCTTGAAGCGATTCGTCGCAAGTCGTGCTTCAACCTCATTCACTTGCCTACCTCATTCAAGGTCGACGTCTTTATCAGCCGTCAAAGATCATTTGATTTGCAGGCGCTGTCGCGCGCTCAGCAGGGGTCACTTGGCGGCAGTCCCGGTTTCGCTCTCCCAATCGCGTCGCCGGAGGACGTGATCGTCATCAAACTCGAGTGGTATCGACTTGGAGGCGAGGTATCCGAGCGTCAGTGGGGCGATGTCTCGCGGTTGATACGACTGTTGGGCGATACCGCTGATATCCACTACTTGCGCGAGGCGGCAAGTTCCGTAGGTGTGGCCGACCTGCTGGCTCGATTGCTCGAGGAATGACGGCCTGCTTTATCTCCCCGGAAATTCTTGCCGAATTAGAAGAGTCAGTGATTCGAGAAATCGGTGGACATAATCGCCCAGAATGGCTCGAAGCACAGGGCATTGATTCCGATCCTGAGATGAATTGGCGTAAACTGCCTCGAAGTCGGGCCGCGCAAGTGGCAGCGTGCTCGGGAATTGACTGCGCTGTCATAAATTAGACGGGCTTCGCGCACAAAAACGCCTAAATCTTTCAGAGCCTTGAAAATCTCGAAATTCCTTGAGGCAAGCAATAGGAAATTCTCGCTCTATACCTTCAGAGAGGTTTCCAAAGCTTGAAGATCGGTTGCTTGGTTTGTTGAGGCCGATACTGAGATCGTGCCCAGAATCCAAATATTTTCGTCTACCGTGGTCCCAAAAGTAATTCAGAGTCTCGTATGGAAAAGTTGCGTTACGGCAATTTAGGATCGGTATCCGATGACTTTGGAAGAGAGCCTGAATACTCAGCTCATTCGAATGCGTGTCCCGATAGCACCACCTCACGGAGCACACCCGGTGGAGCAACTGCACCTCCATGTTCCGATTCGAGGCTCCAAGCAATCGCGTCGCTCCGCAGAATCGGGCGCGAGCCACTAGAGAGCGAGCCGGGGACCATCTTGGATGCTCTGCGAAACCACGTTGAAACGCAGGGCGATTCAACAGCGTACACCTTTCTCAAATCCGACGATAAGATCTACTCGATCACTTATCAAGAACTCGACCGGCGCGCGCGGCACGTTGCTTGCGCCCTGCTTCATTCTGCAGAGCCAGGAGACCGCGCTTTGATGATGTTCCCTTCCGGTCTGGACTTCATCGAAGCTTTTTTGGGGTGTCTTTATGCCGGAATCATCGCAGTTCCTGCCTATCCGCCGAAGAAGAATCGTAATGCCGAGCGGGTTCTTTCGATAGCCAAGGACTGCGTTCCAAGCATATTGCTTTGTAGCTCCGAGACGAAACGGGATGTCGAAGACGGGTTCTCGGAGTCCGTATGTGGTGGGTCGGTGATTGTTACCAACGAGCTGGAGTCACCGAGAAACGATTCTCTTCCGGTGATCTCGTCTGGCCAGCTTGCCTTCTTGCAATATACAAGCGGTTCGACGGCGGCACCCAAGGGCGTGATGGTCACCCATGGAAACATAGTCGCGAATGAGATGCTCATTCAGAAGCATTTCGAGTTCACTAAGGAATCAGTTATGGTTTCTTGGTTGCCGATGTTTCACGACATGGGACTCATCGGCGGACTCTTGGCACCTTTGTTCGTTGGTTTTCCTTCGGTATTGATGCCGCCGAACGCGTTTCTCTGGCGTCCACTTCGGTGGTTGCAGGCCGTCTCGGAATTTCGCGCTACTTGCACTGGTGCTCCCAACTTCGCTTACGATTTGTGTGTTTCCCGCATAAAGCCGAATGAGAAGGAAGGCCTTAATCTTTCTACGCTCCGAGTCGCTTACAACGGCGCTGAACCAGTTAGGGCGGAGACGTTGAGGAAGTTCACAGAAGCCTTCGCCGAATGTGGGTTGCATCCGAATGCGTGCTTCCCTTGTTACGGCATGGCGGAAACAACCCTGCTTGTATCAGGTGGACCGCCTCTCGCTGTTACAAATGTGGTAACTCTCGACCAGTCCGAACTTGAGAAGCATCGGGTCGTTGACTCCGAAAGCGGTCAAGACATTGTGAGTTGCGGACAGATTGGTTCTGACCTTCCTGTCCGCATCGTTGACCCAGAAACATTGCAAGAGTGTGTTTCTGATGAGGTCGGAGAAGTTTGGGTCGCTGGAAAAAGCATCGCCGATGGATACTTGTCTCGCCCGAAAGAAACAGCGGAAGCGTTCGGATTTTCCTTGGATGGCACAAAAGAGAAATGGTTCCGTACCGGTGACTACGGCTTTCTGCGTCATGGCGAACTTTACATCACGGGACGATTGAAAGACATTCTGATTATTCGTGGCCGCAACATTTATCCGCAAGACATCGAACAAAGAATCGGAGAGTTCTTTCAGCTGGATTCCCCGAACGCCGTTGCGGCATTTACCGTCGAAGTGGAAGGGAATGAAACTATAGGCATTGTTTTAGAAGCATCTAAGTCAACCCATCAGCTTTCGAGAGCCACAGGAAAGAAATCCAGCGAAGAACTCGATGGACCGCTTGAAGAGTTCCGATCAATGGTTCGCAAGTCGAGAGAGTGGGTGTCTCAGAACTTCGAAGCAACGCTCAGCCATATTTGCGTTGTTAAACGGGGAACGTTCCCCAGGACATCGAGTGGCAAGGTGATGCGTTCTAAGGCGGCGAGAGATTTTGCATCAGGCGCGGCAGTAGCTTTGTCGTTGCCGATGACAACGAGTTGTGATGACAAGGGCCAGCGGAGATAGTATGAATCATACAAGAAGTGAAATTTTGGCGAACCTGTCGGAATTCGTGTGCAAGGTTGCTGTGATACCACCGGACGAAATCATTGCGCAGGATTCTTTGGACACTCTAGGCATAGATTCTGCGGCGATCATCTCGTTGTCTGCACACCTGGAAGAGCAGTATGGCGTAGTCGCTGACGCCGAAGATCTTCCCAAGAGTTCAACCCTCGAACAGATTGCTGATTTCGTAATCCGAGAACGGGAGGGTTAGAACAGTGGATGTGGTTGAAGCCAAAGGCGCCCTCCCAAAGGTAGATTGTGCACGCAAAAAGCGAACGGTTCAGCATACTTTCAGTAACGCAATTGCTGACCGTGTTCAGCTACGTCACTTCATTTACTTTTGGGCACTTCCGAACATTGCGGCAATAGTTCTACTGCCGGTGTTTGGAATACCAACTGGATGTGAAGCTGGACTCTTTCTAGTAGGGTGGCTGATCACAACTCTCGGTGTGTCTGTCGGATTTCACAGACTGTTTACTCACAAAGCGTTCAAGACTTACGCATGGATTGAGTCGGCACTGGCGGTTGCGGCGATGATGGCTGCCGGCGGTTCGTTAATTTCATGGGTGGCGATACACCGTCGCCATCACGAGAAGAGTGACGTTGAAGGCGACCCTCACTCTCCATTGGGTGCTCCGCCCAAACAAAGGGACACTTGGCTTTCCAAGGCTGCAGGATTTTTGCATTCACATGCAGGATGGATGCGACGACATGAATACCCCAATCCTCTTTTCTACTGTCGTGACCTGTACCGTAAGCCAGAGTTGATATGGGTGAGCAAGCGGTATCACTGGTGGGTCTTGCTAGGATTGATTGTTCCTGCGATTGCGAATGGAATTGTTGAGATGTCGTGGATAGGAGCACTCAGGGGCTTCTACTTTGGGGGGCTACTGAGACTCGTGCTGGTTCACCATTTTATCTCGGCCGTGAACTCGGTTTGTCATGGCGTTGGTTCAACTCGCTATAACACGGGAGACAAGTCGACGAATTGCTGGTGGCTTGCAATTCCAACGGTTGGAGAGTCTTGGCACAACAATCATCACGGGAAACAGACATCTGCTTACTTCGGGCATAGGTGGTGGGAACTCGACCTCGGAGGGATTCTTGTCTGGTTGATGTCAAGATTCGGGCTTGCTTGGGATATCCACGGCTACAAATCCCGCAACATCAGTAGCAAGCGTTAGGTACAAGAAGCCGGAGTGAAAGACCCTCACATGATTCCTGCAGAGTTTTCCAGGGCCCTTGAGTCGTTCCGTTGTTTTCTTGATGACTTGCACGTAAACGATGCAAACGAGATCGGCGAAACTGCACGGCAACACTTGCTTAGGCAATTCGAGCAGTACCACGCTGAAATGGCGAAGGCACTTGAAGCCAAAGCGAGTGCTTATGAAGCGGCGAAACTGCAATATCGAACAACAGTAAATCCAATTCTTCGAGAGGGCGAAATCATCCGCCGTAATATCGACATCCCTCGTGGATACTACGGCGACTATCAAACGATGGAGATGATGTATAGAAATGAATTTGAAGGATCAACGCCGAGGGGCAAATTGCTTCACAAGATTGTTGTAGACGGAAGAGAGTGTGGCTCAGTTAGAAAGCGAAAGCAGCACCTACAATCTCGGATTATTGAATTGGTCGATAAAGAACAGGCACAATCGGTATCACTTTGCTCATTGGCTGCTGGCCCCGCTGCTGAATTAAGGGGAATTCCAGAGGCCACCCAACAAAAGATTGGCAGGGTAGTTCTCATCGATCAAGATAAGGAGGCTTTGGAGTACGCCTTCAAGAATCTTCCAGAACATCTTCAATCGGTTTGCCAATGCGTGGTCGCCTCAGTTGCAGATGTTGTGTTTAGAAAGGTGGAATGCACCGAACATCCACAGTTCAACTACGTGTATTCAGCAGGTCTTTTTGACTACCTGGATGATCCTACGGCGAAGGCTTTGGTGCGGCGGGTAACTTCAATTGCAAACCACTCAACTTGATCTGACACTTACTTTTGATTCTGGGTTATGCTTTGCCGTGTGCTAGGAAAAGGAAGGAGCGCAGCGACTGAGTTTTGCTAGCACACGGCGGGCGGCC
>JANSWS010000665.1 GCA_024743355.1 bacterium | reverse complement strand
CAGACGTATTCGCTCACCGACTTGTCACCTTCTTGCGATGTTCCTTCGCGGCAGCTCGCAGCTCTTTGTTCGGTGACGGCGGTGACAACAGCGCCTCAACGAGCGTACGGCTTTGGATTCGGTCAAGTTGAATCCGCTCGTGCTCTTCAATGACCGCCTTGGCAGCCTGTTCCGCGTTGCCCAGCACAAAATCGGACACACTGCGGCCAAGGTAGGCTGCCGCGCGTTCGATGAGCGCTTTCTGCTCCTTGGAAAGGCGTGTCTCTATGCGAGCGGATTTGGTTTCCATTGCTATTTCTCGAGATCGGATTGTCACAACCACTCGAGTGTACGGTAGAATGCCGTACAAGACAAGCTGGTTTTTCAAGACTCCTCCGGCAGGGCTAGAACCTGCGACAGGGCGGTTAATCCGCCTTCGGCGGACTTGCTCTACCAACTATCCATGAACCGTTGAGAACGAGAAAAAGGGTCGGGTCTCATTTCGAACGCACACGATGCGGTATCACGCGCACTACCGCACCGCTGGGCAAGGGGGCATGCTTCTCAACAACGTTACATGGGTCTTCCTGTACGGGAGGACGATCACTTCTTGTTGCTATGCAGATATGTTGAATGCAACGCTTTGCGAGCGGGCTTGGTGTCTAAGGCCGAGAATTAGCGTTGGGGCCCGTTATGGCGTTGGTTGCGAAAGCCCGAGCCCAATCCACGGCCGCGCTCCGCCTACCCTGTGCGACGATCAGCCCATTGGGTCGAACACGCAAACGAGCCTCTTACCGCGGGTGAACTCGCATCCGTGCGTAGCTCCGCACAGCGAGGAAGACTACTGGGTGAACCAACGTGGCTTGAGTCGATAGCAAGACGCCTGATTCTCGAATCCACGCTCCGCCCACGAGGGCGACCTGCCTAAAAAAGAGACCTGACCCCGTTTTATCTCCCATTAGCGACTCCAACGGTAAGTCCATTTCTTCTCGTCCATATTGTAGCCGAGTCCTTCAAGAACGCGGTCTAGCTCACTGAGAAGGACTCCGGGTCTATAAGGATACAACGTTGATAAGTATTCTTTGGATTGGGAGTAGAGATGATCCGTAGATTCGATACCTGTACCGTCCAAAGCTCTACGCGCCACACTTGTAAGGTCAAGTTCTGCAATTGCGATGCTTGTTGGACCGACCGGCTGTATCGGATGCTCACGTGATTTCGTCAAGGGGCAAAGATTATCTGCATACCAGCGTGCCCACCCGAGCCATCGGTCAAGAGCCTCTGGGGCTGAAGGACATGCATCCGCTTCAGTGAGTCTCTCGTCTACTGCAGCAAGATACCGGCGGATTCGCTGAGCGGTCTCCCAGTCTTCAACAAATTTCATCAGTTCGGGGCGGCGAGCATTTTCATCCGCAGCATGTTGCTTTTGCTTCAATCGCTGATCATCGGCCTTCTCTTTCTGTCGCTGTTCGCATTCTCTGTCGAGACGACTCTGCTTTATCTCAGCAAGATACTTTGGTATCGCGTCGAGAAAACTCCCAATAAGGGTTTCAAGCTTCTGAACTTTTCCATCGCTCCATCGTCGACGCAATAGGTCAAAGTGTTCGCAGTGCACTTCGACAGTTAAAGCGCCTGTTGGAACGTGATCCCATTCCCGCCAGAAATGGTCCTTCTTCGGCTTCTCAATCCGCTTGTACGTTTCGGTGATGGAGAAAGCAATTTCGTCGTCTTCGTCGCTGCTCTTTAAACACCCATTCACGCTGACTTCGAAACCTCGCATTTCCCAGTGCTTCAGTAGCGTGTCGGCGATCCTGAGTGCTCGTTGAAATTGAGGTTTACTCACCGAAACCCAGCTTTGAGCTACCCGTTCATTCGAACTACCGGAACTTCCAGAATTTTTAGGCATCTTGGCAGTTGCAGCGTTAGTGCTTTTCAGACGCTTTACAAAGCGGTGCGGATTGGTAAGTTGATCAGGAACAGAAATCTGTGACTTACCAGAATCCTTAGACTGAATGGCTACCTCTTTTGCTGCGGCAACTGGCGACTGAGCGATCGATGTCGGCTTCTCGAATTGCTTTCGAAAAGCATCTAGTTCGATGAGATCGGAGACATCGAGCGTTGGTAGTGTTGGACGTTCTGGAGCAGTTCCCCAATTCAATTGTGCCCAGTAGCCATTAGGCGGCCGAGGAATACTGTATTGCTCGCAAAGCTGGACGATCTCTTTACGTGATATGCCCCATTGCTCAGAAAGTCGCGTCATGGGTTTCTGCCAAAGAGCTTCGAACAATTCAGCTCTCAAGATTGAAGAAATCGTTTGCATCATGGCCTCATCCAAAATTACCTTGCCAATCATCTTAGCAATTTTGGAGGTTAGGCTGGCTTACGATGTGTGTATTTCAGTTGAAACTACTTGTGCGATCTTATTCGCAATAGGTGTGTAAAGATCGATGCTGGTTTGATCGGTTTCAAGCGAAATGATCAAGGAATACTTCGCGTCT
>JANSWS010000110.1 GCA_024743355.1 bacterium | reverse complement strand
TTGGCGGACGGTTGTTGTTGGTACAGGGCCAACTGGCAACACAATCGCACACGCAGTGCGTACCAGCGATAATGGTTTGTCCCGAATAGATAGGCATTTCGCAACTGGGCCCAGTCTCGATTCAGCAAATCGTTGGCCTGCGACACCCTTCCCTCGTAGAGCAGCTGCACGACCTGCGAAAGCCACAGAAAGAAGCGTGGCGACTGGAAGGTTTGATTGAAGATCGCATTCTCGGCAATGGTCAAGGAAGCTTGCGCACCTTCCGCGTCGTCCACCACCAAATCAGCCCAGTGAGCCGCACTGACGTGCATGAAGTACTGGGACATGGAGTCGGAACGCTCGGTTGCGCTCTGTCGATACTCCAGACAGGATTCGCGGAGCTTCTGTAATTGCATCGAATCCCAGTAGCAGCCTAGCAAAGACCACTGCAGGAACTGCAATTCCCACTGACGGCTACGGACATCCATGGAATAGTATTGAATGCCGCGTTGAGCATAGCGGGCAGCGGCTGCCAATCGGCCCTGCTGTATGCGGATGGCAAACAATACAAAGTAGAGGTTGCCACAGACTGTGGGAGTTGAGTGCTGTTTGGTAATGGATCTTCCACTGCGGAGCCACTTCATTGCGGGCTTGAGCCACTTGCGCTTGCCGAAGGAAAGCAGCAATGCATAGTGCAGGAAAGCCACCGCCTGCTGTGGCTCCGAGCCACGCGCGGAGGCAAACTTCTTGAACTGCACAATCAGGTCTGGCCCCAGCTGATTGTCCAAAAAAGTCAGGGGAATGCTGACACGGGATAGAGTACGCTCCAGGGGCCCGAAAACCTGTGAATTGTTTTCTGTGGCTCGAGGTGAAAATCCGGACCACTGGTGCAACAGGATCTTGAACCGCAGGGCCAGGTGGGAAACACGTGAGCTCTGAATGCGTGTAATTCCCAGCCGTCGCAATGTATCGTCCAGATACTTCAGTCCACTATCGAGCTGACCGGCGCGAATCCACTGCTCCCCAGCCAAGCAGCGGTAGAGCAGCTTGGACTCTTGGTCCAGGGTGAACTGATGCAAGCGGTCATAGTAAATCGCAGCCTTGCGCGAGTTACCTAGTGCGGCTAGACAATCGGCCTCCAGCATGGCAACTTGTTCGGCCTCTTCGGGCTTGCGGTCCGCGTCCGCATGGTTAGCGCGTTCCAGGAAACTCAATGCTTCGTGAAAAGACCCGGTTTCTACCGCCCGCTGTGCGGCTTGCAGATAACAGGCCGCGGCCTCCCTGAATTGCTCGGCATTCCAGTAATGTTCGCCCATTCGGGCCCAGGCTGGAGGCACCTCGGTGGACAACATCCTGGCCATCCGAAAGTGTCGCCGCAGATAGCGATCCTTGGGTAAAGATGCCAAGATCGCTCGACGAAACTTGTCGTGGGCAATCTCGATATCGGACATGAAGTCTTTACTGCGCGAGTGTATCCAACCCTGGGATGCCAGCAGACTCAAAATTCCTTGCAGTTCGTCCGGTAAAATTCTGGTGACGATTTGCAACTGATGAAAGCTGAGCGGCTGTGTGGCTACTGCCAGGAATTGCAGAACGTTTTCAGCCTGGACTTGCAGAAAGGCGAAACGTCGGTGGAGGCTGCGGTGGGAATCCGAATCGAGCCATGCCTCGTCGGAAATGGCATTCTGTTTCACATGATGAATATGCGCCAGAAACATCTCTTTGAGCAAAAAGGGATTTCCGTTGGCTCGGTCCAAGATGTTGTTTTCTACCGCTGACGACAGGTTCGTCAAATTGCTGGTCCGCGACCATTCGGCAAGCAGTTGCCGGGATTGTTCAGGCGTTAAGGCTTGAAGTTCGAGTTGGGTAAACTGCAAACGGGATTCGGCAGCCAATTCCATCGAAGACTGTGTATCCGGTCGCGAGGCCTCGAACAGGCCATTCATGGCGGATCGTACGAAGTCACCACCGCCCTCTTCATTGGCCACTGCCAACCCACGGAAGTTCGCATGCGCGAGCAACTGCGAAATCCACCATAGACTTTGGCTATCCGCCCATTGGGCATCGTCAATAACGATCAGAAATCTCTTTTCGTGACTTAAGTCCACCATGAATTGAATGAGATGGCGAACTCCCAGTTGCTCCGACAAGTCAACGGCGCGGCGGGCGATTCGAGACTTCAAATCCAAGTTGACGTCAACAAGTTGTCGGACCTGAGGAAACGACTCACTTATGGCTTGTAGGTGCGAATCCAACAGCGGTCGCCACCAGGACGGGGGCTGGCTGCTGAGCATTTGAACCAACTGCTGCACGAGTCCGTTCAGTAAACGCAAGGGAGTGTGGTCTTGCCGAAAGCAGCGAACGAATAGAACCAGGGACTCCGATAGGTCGACGCTTCTAAGCCACCTTTCAACGGCTGCCGTTTTGCCAATTCCCGATTCGCCTTGTACCACGACTACCTGGGGAGCAGCTTCGGTTAGAGACTGCTTGAGTGAGCCATTGAGCGCCTCAAAGATTTCGTGACGATCAACGTAATGGTCAGTGGAGACGTAGGGGAAATGCAGACTTCCGAGCCTGCGCAGCACATCGGCGCCACAGGGACGCTGTTTGGGATCGCTAGCTAGCAAATCACAACAGAGTTCAACCAGTTCAGGATCCGTATCTTTCAACTGCCAGCGCAGATTGTCCAAGTCGATGAAGTGATGATTTCGGTCTTGTTCTGCCTTGTCCGCGGTGACCGTCTTCAAATCGAACTTGCCGGCCAGAATCTCATAAATCATCAGACCGAAGCTGTACCAGTCGCTGGCCGTCGAGTGCTTACTTTCAGAGAGGACCTCGGGGGCTGCATATTGCAGTGTCCCCAAACCCGACTCGCGGCTGCCGACACGAATTGCCAGTCCCAGATCGAGCAATACCGCTCTGCGACGGGCGGTAATCATCAAATTGGAACACTTAATATCGCAGTGAATCACTCCCTTGTCGTGTAAGAACTGGAGGGCACTGGCCGCTTGAGCAAGCACTTTCTTGAGGGACGACCAGGGGTTCGATCGTTCGCGACGTAATTTGCGAAACCATTCATGAACGTTTCGGCCTTCCACCAGTTCCATTGAGAAATATCGCAGATCTCCTTCAGCGAAAGCATCATAAAGCTTGACCAGATTGGGATGATCAACTTGTGACAACCAAGAGAATTCCTCGATAAACCGATAAATGCTCCACGCGTCGTCGCGACGCATGACTTTGACCGCCACGGGTGCGGCGCTGCGCAGGTCGATGGCCGAGTAAACAAAGCCCATGCCTCCCCGACTGATAAGATCGATCAGAAGAAAGCATCCCAGATTGTTGGGCAGTCGGTCCAAGCATATGGCAGAAGACTCGGAATCGTCCTTGACGGTCGAATCGTTGCTCTTGGCCGCATTCGTTTGTGCGACCCTTGCCGGCAAGCGATCTTCAGTGCGCTGCAGCAGTTGGTACAGGTGATCTTGCGAATGCGGACACAGACCGAGATAAGACTCCGGATTCGGCGGCACCGGATCATGCCGAAGTCGTAGAGCGTACTCCAGCACACATAGGCGAATTACCAGCTTCGCGCTTCTGGCGAGTGTAGGATATTGGGCCAGCAGAATGTTCAACGTCGGTCGAATCCGTTCGTTGTCACGGTCTTCGCCATCGCAAGCGACTTGAGCCGGCACCAGCGATTCCGTCGGAGGCTGATACGAATATTCAATTTCTGTTCCGATGAGCCTGGCTAGCAATTCCGGTTGATCTTCGTCGCTGACCTGCTGGAGAAACCGCTGGTAACGCAGCGGATCGTAGCTCCGCCAGGTTCTGCGGAATTCGCGCTCGATTTCGTTGATGTTATTTTCCACCAAGCACCTCGGGCGAGTCGATGGCGGTTCGATCAAGACGGCCGTCGTCGTGATTTCAAGATTCCGGGACAGACCATCATTATGAATCCTGGAACGACGTCTGCGAACACAATGCTTGCATAATCTGCGACGTTTTTACCCTCGAATTCCGCGAAAACGAGGCCATGCCAGCTTTTGCAGCCGAACCCGCCGCTACCGCGGACCAAGCGGATTCAACCCACTCCGCCCGGAAACGTGCTGGCACCAGAACGCTCGGCCGCATGACATCCGCCATTGACTAGTGTACCCCGAGTTTTCTAGAGTCCGCAGCCTGAACGTCGAGAGATATCACGGATGATGTCAAAAGGCTGTGTAACACGGTATGCAACCGTATCCAGATGCTTTCCATCCTTTGCGTCGAGCGATCGTCATTTCGATCGCCGAGGGACGCATTGCGCTCTCACGGAGTCCTTTGCAGTGGCGACAAAAGCTGTTGTCTTGTGCGCTCGTGTTGCTTTCGCTCTGGACCTTGTCCGGATGCAGCACACAGAAATTCCTGATTCGTCGCGATACTCCCGCAAATCCACTAACAACTCAACTGCAGTTGGGTAGCAAGCATGGACCGCAAGTCAGTCCGCGGACCAATGCCACTCTCAGACGTTTTGCGATGCAGGAAATCTACGATGAAGATCCGCGGCAATGCCTGGATGCCATGCAACAGCTGTTGGAGTCAGAGGCAGAGGCGGGGTTGGTCTACAGCATCAGCGAAATAGCCTATGTACTGGGAAAAAGGGCTGAGCGTCAGAATCAAGAAGCACAGGCGCTGGACATGTATGGCGTGGCGGTCAGCAACGCCTACATGTACCTGTTCTCGCGCGAATTTGATCACATTCGCAATCCCTACGATCCGCAATTCCGCGGTGCCTGCGATCTGTACAACGAAGCTCTCGAATCAACACTACGGTTGGTTAACGCCAAAGGACAACTGAAACCCGGTCAGTGTTACCAACTGACTACGGGTGAGGAAACTTACGAAGTCCACACTTTGGTGCGTGGAAAATGGCGAGAAGAAGACTTCGAGCGATTTGAGTTTGTAAGCGATTATGAAGTCGAAGGCTTGCCATCCTCGGGCCTGAGCTACGGTCTGGGTGTACCACTCATTGCAGTACGAAAACGCGGCGATGAATCTGATAAGACCGAAAAATACTATCCGGAAGGACTTAGTTTTCCGGTCACCGCTCTGCTGAGAGTCGTTAAGCCAGGCAGCATGCCCGGCAAGGGTGCGGACCACCGACATCACTGTGTACTGGAGCTACACGATCCACTGGTGGCCAGCAATCTCACTTTGGCCGAGCGGCTGGTTCCGCTGCAGACGGACCTCAGCAAATCGCTAGCCTACTTTTTGGATAGTCCGCAGTTCCGCCAAAAAACCCAGGCCACCGCCGGTCTGCTCAATCCCCAAAAATCGGCCGAGCATCGCGGAATTTTCATGCTCGAGCCTTTCGATCCAGAACGGATTCCCGTGATCATGGTACATGGTTTGTGGTCCAGCCCGATTACCTGGATGCCCATGTTTAACGATCTGCGGAGTTTTGAGGAACTCAGAACCAACTACCAGTTTTGGTTTTATCGCTATCCAACCGGTCAACCATTCTGGCTGAGCGCTACGCAGCTCCGAGAAGACCTGGCAGTCATGCGCGAAAGCCTTGATCCCGAGCGGCGCTACCAGGCACTCAACCATACCGTGATGGTGGGACACAGCATGGGTGGTTTGGTGAGTCGTATGCAGACTATCGAAAGCGACGATCGCTTTTGGGATATTCTTAGCGATAAGCCATTTGAAGAGGTTCAAGGTGATCCGGAAGTGGTGGGCCGCTTGCGAAAGGCAGCCTTCTTCGAGCCGAATCGTGATATTCAACGCGTTATCACGATTGGCACACCGCATCGAGGCAGTGATTACGCCAATGACACTACCAAATGGCTGGGACGCCAGCTGATCAAGCTGCCCAACATCATGGTGACCTCGGGCGTGCAGCTAATCAGTCAGAATCCCGGTGTATTTCGAAACACCGATCTCTTGACTACCGCTACCAGTATTGACTCCTTGAGTCCGGACTCCCCGGTATTCCCGGCAATGTTGCGAGCTCCTACAGCGCCCTGGGTTCGCTACCACAACATTATTGGCATGGTTCCAAAACGAACCTGGCTGGGGACAAAAGAGGCAACCGGAGACGGCGTTGTCGAGGCTGAAAGCGCTCGCATCCAAGGTGCTGCAAGCGAGATTGTTGTCGAGAGCGAACACCAGCATATCCATCGCCATCCAAAGGCCATCTTTGAAGTTCGCCGCATTCTGCTGACGCACTTGGAAGATGTTCGCAAATCTTATCGAACCGCCGGGCAAAACCAGATGCCCCAAAGCCTGACATCGGAGGAATCTTCATTCATGATTCCGGCACACGTTGTTTCAACCATGGTGGGTACGCTCAACCATCCCAACCCCGATCTATCCCAATCTCGCTGAAGCTCTACTTGGCACACGTTCGCCGACCTCGGACAGGGAAATAAAAAGCTCGGAAGTCAGGCTGGCTGGTGGTAAACTGTGATGGGTAGAGACTTCACTTTAAGGCTTGTTTTCGCGTCCCGGTCGAGAGTTCATGGCAAAGTCCCGCATAGGCCCATTTGCTTTAGAAGCACCGCTTTCGGCTGGCGGTGCGTCGGGACAAGTTTTCCGCGGTATTCATCTGGAGCAGAAAAAGCTGGCCGCAGTGCGAGTGTTCCCAATTCCGATGGGGATGACGCCGGAAAGCCGACAGGCCTATGCCAGCCAGCTGGAACAACTGAAGCAACTCAGACACCCTTCCATCGTGCGTTGTTATGGAGGCGGCTTCGATACGCGTAAGGCTTACCTGGCCTACCAGTTGGTGGATGGTGAATCCCTGCAGTCGATTCTTGAACGGCGGCAGCGCCTGCCGTGGGAGACGGCTTTTGAACACAGCCAGCAACTTGCAGAAGGTCTTCAATATGCCCACCAAATGGGTTGGGTACATGGTCGGCTCAAACCGGACAAAATCCTGGTGGCCTCCGATGGTACGGTAAAGATGAACGACTGGCGGCGCAAGGCCATCTCATCCATGCTCGACCAAGGCAGCTTGGATCTGAATACACAGCTTTTCGCCGCTCCAGAAGTCCTCAACGGTTCGGAGGCCGATGAGAAATCTGATCTGTACTCGATTGGTGCCTTGATGTTCTACATGCTGAGCGGGCACCCACCGTTTCAGGCTGCCCAGGCCGACCAACTGAGGAAACTGGTGCTTGAGACACAACCACCCGACATTGCCGGGCTGGTGATGGACTGCCCTGTATGGTTGGCGGCCATCGTTAAACAATTGCTCAGCAAGGAGCCAAGCCAACGACCCTACAGTGCAACGGCTCTGCAGTTGGCATTTAAGGAGGCACAAAGGCGACAGTCCGAAGGTGTCGGTGTGTTGCAACACGCCACAGCGGGCTTCAGTCCCCTGCAACTGCAAGCCGATCGGGCCGAGGCAGAAAAGGTCCTGGGATTGAAGAAGAAACGGCGGAAGTCATCCAGTGATACGCCTTTTTTCGAACGCACCTGGGTTCTGCTACTCGGACTGGCCGCAGCCGTGGCAGCCATTGTTTGGTTTTTGATGCCGCTGAGTGAGAATACTCTCCGCCGTAGATCCGAAGCTCTACTGCCACCGCAATCCGAAGAATGGCAAGATTGGAACGAGGCGCGGGATGCTTACCTGCAGCAACTCCTGGATCGTTTTCCCGAAGGCACGCACCGTGAGTGGGCCGCTAGCCAAGTTGCCTGGGTGGATGCTCGCGAAAGTGAGCGAAGGCTCCAACGCGAACATCGCTTGAATCGCAGTACCTCATGGAATGACGCCGAGCGGCAATACTGGAGCGGTTGGGAGTATGAGCAATTCGGCGACTTGATGTCGGCCTGGGACCGTTACCGCGCCGTTAAGGCCATCTACGCACAAAAGATGGAAGTGGCACCGATTGTCTACTTGGCGGATGAGGGCATCCAGCGAATCCGCGACAAGGGTAGGACTCGTAGTCAGCTCAAGGAATTTGTGACCAGCAAATTAAACCAGGCGGATCAGGCTTATCAGCAGGCACGCGTGCTGGCAGCTAGAGAGATCTGGGAGTCGATCGTGGAACTTTACTCCGGAAACCAGGAACTGGCCCCCGAAGTCGCCGTGGCCGAGGAACGCCTTAGCGAACTTAAAAATCGTTGATTGCCGGCTGCCTGTTGGTCAGACAAATGCCTGCGGAGCAAAATTTCTAGTTGGCCTTCTCCATCCGACGTGCGATGGCCTCTTGGGGCAGTGGGATAATAGTGGGATTGCCAATTTCATCAGTACGCAAAATATCGTCCGGCTCGCTGGCCTCTGAAGGTGCTTCATATTGCACGATGTATGCACCGATCTGCAGGTAGTTTTCTTGATAGACCGGAGGCCAAAAAGCCTCGCCTCGATTGGAAAGCGTTCGGGCCAAGAGTCGGGTGGCTCGTCCGCTGAAGCCACTCAAAACCATCTCCAACCGTCCCAGAGATTCGCGGTAAACGTAAAAAACGAGAGCCGAGTGTTGGCCGCCCGCGTACTTCCAAGTTCCGTCCGCCAGCTCATAGTAGATGCCCGGCTCGTCCGCAGCTTCTTTCTTGCTCAGCCGCACGCCAGCAGATGCCGACGGCAGGTGTGGATCGCTATCTCGATAGCGCAAGAAAAACGGGCACTTGCGGTCCGAAGCCTTCTCGACGTTATCCTGTGTTTCGAAGGGTGTCGCCATAAAGCTATCGGCCGTAATCAGTTCGACGATCGGATTGCTCTTCAGACTGCCCAAACAAATCAGCGCCTTGTCACCACTCGACGACGTGAAGGCATCGTACACACGATTGGCGCGGGCGATGGCCGCACTGGCATCATTGATGCCTGGGCTCCAAACCAATGTTTGTTTCAGCAACTCGGGGTGTGTCGGAACTTCACGCGCTTGTGACTGCGTATGCGCCAACTTATCGGTGCCTCCCAATGTGGTTACGCCATGCAAGACCTCCCCTAGTAGCACGGCATCCGAGGCCACAACCCAGGCCGTCTCCGGCGTATCCACGTTGTCAGGACGACGCACACCCACACAAATCTCAAGCCGTTTGCGGCGGGCGAGCAATTCCCAAAAATGCTCCGGCTTGACCGAGAAGAGAATTCCTGGAAGCTGATCGGCGCTGGCGTAGCCGTGCTCCACCAGGTAGTCGCACAGCCGCGACAGAGCCTCCAAGGGGATGTATTTGGCTTCGTTCTTCAACAACGAAGCGACTTGGTGGCGGTCCAACCCCGTGTATTCCACGATGGCCTTGATGGTTCCCGGCCGTTTACGTCGGTCAGGCGTGTGTCCAAGCAACTCGGCTAAGCGAAACTCATAGCGCATGAAAGCGTCTCTGCGGGCTAAACGGATGGAAGAATAACTTACAGTGAACCGGCCAAAGAATGACTAGCGTTAGAATATACGCCCTTGTCAACAAAATGCTACCACCGATGCCTGGCCGCTGCGGCAACGAGCGGCAGAATAGTCAGGGGTTCCGCAACGAAAAGCCAGCCGCCAACAGCCCAGTGCGGGTAGCCGTATCCATCATCGAGAGGCATTTCCGACAGGGTGGATCCACCAATTTAGCAGAGTCAACCGCCGAGTGTTTGTGCGAGCAGCGATTTCGCCTCAGCCTCGGAAGTTGTTCCCTGAACCACCGTTCGTCCACCGCGAAAGATGGTGAGCGTATGCTGGGCTAGGGCTAGACGAACAAAGTAGGCATTGCGAGTCACTTCTCCCAGGGGACTCAATTTTTGTGCAAGTACGTCCAACGATTCATGCTGAATTCCCGGGCTATCGATCTGCACGGCATTCTTACCGCACAGCACTGTAGTGGAAGTCCGAATCCGCCCTTCCAAGAATGGATAGTCTTCGTGGACGCAAGCTGGGCACTGCGGATTGCGTGGAAGTTGAACGATGCGGCAATCGTTGTTCCAGCTATCCAAGACAATCAGTCCGCGGCAAACCGCTGGCAAATTTCCTGAGATGACTTTCAAGGCTTCGCTGGC
The DNA here is from genome assembly GCA_024743355.1 of bacterium. Classification (GTDB taxonomy): domain Bacteria; phylum Planctomycetota; class Planctomycetia; order Pirellulales; family Pirellulaceae; genus Aureliella. Next base: position 9,144 of record JANSWS010000110.1, on the reverse strand, counting down.
CTGCCAGCTCGCAATGATACCGATGGTCGGCCCGAGGACCCCCGCCGAATCGCAGGTTTCCATGGCTTCGCGGGGCGGCAAGTCAGGAATCAAACAGCGAAAGCAGGCAGTGGTACCGGGCAAGATGCTCAAGATTTGACCGCTGGCCCCCAGACAACCTGCATGGATCCAAGGTGTGTTGGACGACAGGCAGTAGTCATTAATCAGAAATCGCGTTTCAAAATTGTCCGTTCCATCCAGCACTACTTCACAGCCTTCCGACAAGCGGCGAATATTTCCCGCATGAACGTCTTCGACGTAAGGCTCGAGCGCAATCTCACTGTTGATGCGGGCTAAGGCTGCGGCCGCTGCCACGGCCTTGGGTGTAGCCGATGCCGCATCGGCTTCGGTGAAAAGTGCCTGCCGCTGCAGATTGCTGTACTCAACCCAATCTCGATCCACCAATCGCAACCGCCCTACCCCGGCTCGAGCCAGTCGTTCCGCAATCAAAGAGCCCAGCGCCCCGCAGCCGCAAATCAAGACCGATGCCTGACTGATCTTGGTCTGGCCAGCCTCTCCGATGGGAGCAAATCGAATTTGTCTGGAATAACGCGATGTATCTTGCATGGCTTGTTGTAGACGAATACCCGCCGCTAAACCTGGTTGCCGCGGGGCTCAAGGGAAATGCTGCGTGCTGGTTCAGTCCGCGACCAAAGTAGTTGGCAGCCACAATGCTTGCAAAGGCCATTCTACATTGCTTTCACAAACTTGGTTTCGCTATTCTTCGCCAGCAGGCTGCCACCAGGAAATTGCGAATTGTTTGCTAGAGGCTTTGTCAATGCGGACCAGCATCATTGTTCCTATTTACAACGAAGTGGAAAATCTTCCGCTACTCGTCGAGCAGGTCGGCGAGGTGATGCGGAATATGCCCGGCGACAGCGAGCTGCTGCTGATCGATGATGGATCCACGGATGGCTCGTCCGAGCTATTGGACCAGTTGGCCAGCCGAGATCCGCGTTTAGTGGTCGTCCATTTCCGCAAAAACTACGGTCAAACAGCCGCCATGCAAGCTGGGTTAGAGCAGGCGCGGGGCAATTATCTGGTGACCCTGGACGGCGATCTGCAGAATGAACCTACCGATATTCCCAAGATGCTCGAACAGCTCGACAACGGTTACGATCTGGTGCACGGTTGGCGCAAAGATCGACAGGACACACTGATCACCAGAAAGTTGCCCAGCCGCATGGCAAATTGGCTGATCTCCAAGGTGACGCGTTTTCCGATCCACGATTTAGGTTGCACGCTCAAAGCCATGCGCCGCGAGATCGCCGACGAGTTGGAGTTGTACGGGGAAATGCACCGCTTCATCCCGATTCTTGCGCATTGGCGGGGAGCACGATGCCTGGAGATGGTGACAACCCATCACCCAAGGCGTTTCGGTAAGACCAAGTACGGGCTATCGCGAACACTGCGAGTCGTACTGGATCTGATGACCGTGAAGTACATGCTGGACTACTACAGCAGTCCCATGAAGCTCTTCGGCCGCTTGGCCGTGGGCTTCTTGGCCGTGGGACTGCTCATGCTATTTTCCACGCTGGTGATGAAGCTCGGCTTCGGCTTTGATATGACGGGCAATCCACTGCTCATTTTGGGAACGCTGATGAGTATCGTCAGTGTCCAGCTATTTAGTGTGGGACTGTTGGGAGAGGGTAACACCCGACTCTATTACCGCCGCAACGAGCGACGTCCCTTTGCGGTTCGCAGTATTGTGAGCAGTGGTGGACGCGAATCAGATCCCAAGGTATCCATACAGCTACCACGAGCAGCCTAATGGGCTTTGCGAAGCACCGCAGCAAAAAGCGCCATTCGTTTTAGACGCCACAAGTTGCAAAGAGCACGGGTCGCAAGTGGCACTGGGCCTACCGGGAGGAGAAGCTGGGCGCTTCTCCTCCCTTTCCCTCCTGGTGATTCTTTCAAATCCGCAAACGTGCCGCGCGACTCACCCCGTCCGATGTGGGTGCGAGCATCATGCTCATCGAACGGGATCGACTACTGAACCCGAGCTCGACGAAGATCCAAGGTTCCCCAGAAAACATCATTGCCACGAATGATATGAAACTTCGCAGTGGAAGCAGTCTTCATCTCGTTCGATTTGAGAATCCAAGACAGGTCATCCCAGTTTGGCGTCTGCCAATCCAAGAGGCCTACCAGGATGTCTCCGCTGCGAATTTGAGCCAGGGCCGCCGGGCTGTTCTTGCGGATGTAACGAACCTTTAAGCCACACTTGTAAGTTGAGTCGATTCGCTGAACTTGACTCGCGCTGGCTGGCTCGAGCTGCAAGCCCAGGAGATTGTAGACTTGACTTTGAAGTGAGCCGGCGGATGTAAGCTGAATTTGTGGCGTCGAGCTATCCTCCAGCGTAAGCTTGGCTAGTTTGATCTCTTTATCCCGCTCAATCTCCAGCTCTACGGACGAGCCACTGCGGTGTCCGATCAACGCCAATTCGTAGTGGAGTCGGTTGGCCACCGGAATGCCACTGACCGATTTGATGACGTCGCCAGGGCGAATCTCTTCGTTCTGAGCACGTTCGACGGTCACAAAGGAGAGACTATCTTTGTAGCTGGTTTTGACCTGCAGCTCCGTGGATCCTATCGATCGTCGGTGTTCGGCGATCATGTCGGCAGCTACCTCGACCGCCCGATCCACCGGAATGGCAAAGCCAATGCCTTGAGCACCGATGCGAACGGCGGCATTGATTCCGATCATATCCCCGTCGGCATTTAGCAGTGGTCCTCCGGAATTCCCGGGGTTGATACTGGCGTCCGTCTGAATCAGATCGGGATAGTCTTGGACACCGTTGACAGGTATGTCGCGGTGCAATGCGCTAATGATCCCCTCCGTGACCGTGTGATGGTATCCAAACGGATTACCAATGGCGATCACGGGTTCGCCGAGCATCAAGTCGGACGAAGTGCCACAGCGAATGACGGGTAGTGGCTGGCGAGCGTCGATCTTGATCATCGCCAAGTCGGTTTCGGTATGGCGAGCGATCAGCTTGCCCACATACTGGCGTCCGTTGTGCAAGGTAACCTCGATGCGGGTCACATCCTGAATCACATGCTGATTCGTCAGGATATACCCCCTCGAATCAATGATGATGCCTGCCCCCATTCCATTCACCTGCTGTCCGTCGGATCCAGCCCCCGTTACCGACGAGGAAGGCTTGTTGCCTTCGATGTTGACAACAGCTGGCTCAGCTTGACGGATGGCCTGGACAGTTCGCGTGTTGCGACGAGCTGAGATCTCGCCCGCGGTAAGTGCCGAAGCGGATATCAGGCTCCACAGCAAGGCGAGCTGGGAACAGCGGGCTATCATCCGGCCGGCCTGGCCACGACTGGACGGAAGCCAGCCAAAGTACGTGGTTGCAAGGCCGAATACTCGTGTCTGCGTCATAGAACCCTTCCGAGCGGGAAATCGGTTGGGAGCGAATCTTCGTTTGGGTCATACGAAGAAACGTCACATAACCGCGCGCCCACAGTGGGAGCGAGGCACGAACAGAGAATCGGTTAGTCCACTTCGGGGGCTTGATTGGACTATCGCAAGCCAGCAGTCATTGCCCAATTTGACAGCCTGTCAGATTGGAGAAGATTTGCCTGTTGGGGAGAGGCTCCGGCTCATGAAGAACAAATTAACTTCGCGATTCGGGCTGCTGGTCGATGCTGCGAATGTATTGACGCAGTCGCTCGAGCTCGTCGGTCGTGTCCTTTAGCCGGAGCATATTATCGACCCGCTTCAGAAGCTCAATCTTGTTGATCGGTTTGGAAAGAAAGTCATCGGTGCCAGCATTTACGGCTCGCTCGATGTCACCCAGTTCGTTCAGAGCGGTGACCATCAGCACCATAATTCTCGACGTCGCCTTGTCCTGCTTGATTTGCTGGCATACCTCAAAACCACTCAGCTTTGGCATCATGACATCCAGCAAAATCAGATCCGGTTGAAAGCTGCGGGCCTTTTCAAGCGTATCCTGACCGTCGATGGCCAATTCTGTCTCGCATTCAATAGCGTCCAGGTAGGCTTCAAGCAGTTCACGATTGGCGGCGTTGTCGTCAGCGATCAAGATCTTGTTGGCGGGCATCGTAATGTCTCTCAGGCAATTGACAGTCAGCGAGGATTCCTAGGCAACTGCCAAGCCGGCTGCGGGCACAGGAAAAGTCTGGCCCAGCTCACGAATCTCTTCGCGAATGGATTCCAGCAGACGTGCGTCGTCAGGCGAGCGGAGTGCACGGCCAATCCATTGAGCGATGCGCTTCATTTCACTGGTCCCCATGCCGCGGGTGGTCAGAGCCGGGGTACCAATCCGAATTCCACTTGGATCCAGTGGTTTTCGCTGGTCGAAGGGGATCATGTTCATGTTGACCGTAATCCCACATTGGTCGAGCGTGCTCTCGGCTGTCTTGCCGGTAAGTCCGATACTGGTCACGTCGACTAGCAGCAGATGGTTATCCGTCCCGCCGCTGATAATTCGCATGCCGTCGGCAATGAGTGCTTCAGCAAGAGTCTTAGCATTTTCGACAACAGACTTTCCATAATCCGCAAACTCAGGCTGGAGGGCTTCGCCAAAGCAAATGGCTTTGCCAGCGATGGCATGCATCAGAGGCCCGCCTTGAGTGCCGGGAAAAACCGCGCTGTTGATGCTCTTGGAGTACTCTTGCTTGCACAAAATGAGGCCTGCACGGGGACCTCGCAGCGTCTTATGCGTTGTTGTGGTTACGTAGTCAGCCACCGGAACGGGATTGTTGTGGACCTTGGCAGCTACCAACCCCGCGTAATGCGCCATGTCTACCAAAAGCTTCGCGCCACAATCGTGGGCAATTTCCGCGAACTTGGCATGGTCGATCTCGCGGGGATAAGCACTGGCACCAGCCACAATCAACTTAGGCTGATGCTGCTTGGCAAGGCGGGCCACCTGGTCGAAGTCGATACGGTGGTGTTCTGGGTCGACCCCGTAATGAAAAAACTCGTACAATTTGCCTGAAATATTCAGTCGCATGCCATGCGTTAGATGCCCTCCCTGGGCCAAATCCAAACCTAAGACCCGGTCGCCCGGCTGCAAGCAAGCCAGATACACAGCCGTGTTGGCTTGCGAACCGCTGTGGGGTTGCACATTGGCGGATTCGGCTCCAAACAACTGGCAAGCTCGGTCGATGGCCAACTGTTCCACGACATCGACATGCTCACAGCCGCCATAATACCGTCGCCCCGGATAGCCTTCAGCGTATTTGTTCGTCAAGACGCTGCCGACCGCCTGCATAACTGCCGGAGAGGTGTAATTCTCGCTTGCGATCATCTCCAGTCCATCTTGCTGGCGCTGGAATTCTGCTTCAATCGCGTTCCAAACTTCCGGATCTTGCGAGGCAATGATGTTCATGGGCTGCTGCTTGAGATGCTGATTAGGACGAAACCGAGAACGACCCGGACTCAAGGACGAAAACCGCCTTTCAGCCCGGCAAAGGCTGGCTGAGGGGGCTGCGCAGGGCCTTTTTGTCGAGCTGCGCAGGGCCGATAGACAATATTGTCAATCGCCGATCCGCATACGTCAACGACTGGCCCTTGGAGAGCTAGCATTTGGCGTTTAGCCGCAAACAAGTTCGCGGCTGTGCTGCCGCGGGTCTGCCAGCATTCGAGAAGATACCGAAAAACCAGAAGCGCAGGGCTCACACGCTGCCTGCTGGGCTGTCCGTCGAGCAGCCAGCAAATTAACCGCCTTCGCAGCAAATGCTCGACTTTCGCAATGATCAGGCTATTGACCGCAGCATTTCGGGGTTAAGACAGAGTAGCACGCGGGCCGAGAACTGGCACACCAGCAGAAACGATCAATGACCCGATCGGGATCGAGGGCGAACCGGGCGGTTGAGGGCTATCGCGGGACGCATGGGTTGCCCATGCTGGACATCCGGTAAGACCTCACGATAGGTGGGGGCGTCCGTCCGAGCAAAAGCTGGGGATGTTGGGGCGACAGCGACTTCGGCCCGCTCGGCGTCGTCTAAGGTTGCTTCAAAATCTCTTATGGTTCCGCCACTGGAATTCGCAAGGCCCTCAGTAAGAGCCTTCGACCGGGCAGATTGAGAGACATGAAGCTGCATCTGGGGAAAGGGAATCTGGAGTCCATGCTGATCCAGCCGACGCTTAATTTCCTCCGTCAGGGCTTCTTGCATGGCAAAGAAGTTTTCTCTGGCGGTCCAACCGCGGACTTTCCAATCCACCGAACTTGGACCAAGGTTGGCGAGAATCACACTAAATCCGCGTCCCTCGCCTTCAATTAGCAAATCGGAAACGGCCTCGCTGCACGACAACAATACATCTCGGGTCTTGTCCATGCGGGCTGAATAGTCAACGCCGATAATGACTTCCACCCGACGTTCCTTGTGAAAACTGATGTTCTCGATAGTAGCTCCCACGATCGAGCTGTTCGGCACTATCAGCCGTCGATTGTCGGGCGTGTCAAAAGTGGTCGTGAATAGCTCGATCGCAAAGACTTTGCCCAGGACGCCTGCAGTCTGAACCATGTCGCCCGCTTTGAAAGGACGAAAGACCAATAGCAGCACTCCGGAAGCGAAATTCGAGAGTGTGCCTTGCAAGGCCAGTCCAATTGCCAGACCCATGGCTCCCAGAACGGCAGCAAAGGCTGTGATTCCCACACCCAATGTTTGCAGGATTGCCAAACTGGCAAACAGTGTAATGGCATAGAAAACAAGCTGCCCGCCAAAATAGCCGATGGTTCGATCAAAGCGTTCGCTGAGGAGCCTGCTGGTCCAACGCGAAAGTAGCTTGGCAAATAGATACAGAACAATGATCGCCAGCAGCGCCAGCAGACTGGGCAAAGCCACTTTCAGCAACAGCATAGAAGAGGCTTCTGTCCAGTTGCCCTCGCTAAACGACTGATACGCGTCAAACAACTGATCTGTCATACTAACGGAGGTCGATTCCGTTGGGATGGGTGGGGAGGCAGCCGAGTCGACAGAGGTTTCGGCGTTATTTGGCGTAGACTGCATCATCTTTGATTTCCGTTGCATCGTTTTGGCTGGCAATCCATGCCAACCGCAGCAAAAGCCAGCTAGTCGGAAGACTACACGCTCGCCTCATGAGCGAGAACAGCAGTTTTCAAATCGAAATTTCCAAACCATGTTTCGGGTTTTACATGTTGGGGCCAGCTGAAAGCGAAACGCTAGCAAAGCAGATAGAGGTTTCTATCGCAGAGACGCTGCGCCAACTGGCAGCGGGCAAGGCCTATCGCATCTATCGGGGAGATTTCCAGGAAAGGTTGGAGGCGTTGCTGGTCGAGTCCATGCCAGGCAGGTCTTGCATGACAACTAGTAGCGGTACGGCAGCCGTCGAAATTGTGCTTCGTGCGGCAGGCGTAGGTTCAGGCGACCAGGTAATATTGTCGGCCTATGATTACCCCGGAAATTTTTGGGCCGTGGAGCGGGTAGGCGCCTTTCCGGTGCTGGTCGATGTCGAACCAGATGGATGGCAAATCGACCTGAGCGCACTTCAAGAGGCCCTCTCTCGCTTGCCAGAGTGCAAAGCTGTCATTGCGTCTCATCTGCACGGGCAAATTCAGAAGAGTCAAGCGATCCGTCAATTATGTGATGATCGCGGAGTACTGTTCGTGGAAGACTGTTGTCAGGCAATTGGTGCTCGAGCCGATGGACAAGCGGTAGGTATGGCCGGGCATGCGGCGGTGTTTAGTTTTGGCGGGGGCAAATTGATCTCTGCGGGACGCGGTGGCGCCTTGGTGACGCAGGAGGCAGCGCTGGCGCAGCGGGCGCGTGTGGCCGCGGGTGCGGGCAGTGGTCCTTACGCCATGAGTGAGCTTCAGGCGGCCATCGCGGTGGCGCAGTTGCCGTACTTGGATTCCATCAATCGTCTTTGCTGCCGCTATTTCAGCGAGCTGGCAGCTCAGCTCGAGCAGCAGCATCTTGCCGGCGGTGGTCGTTGGCTCATGCCGCAAGCGGGAGAGCTGGCCTCAGAAACGACCAGCATATATCAGGCGGGTTGCTTGCTGCGGCCGGAATCCGAGACGGATCAGATAGCCGAACGGGATCCGACCAGGGCAACTGCGACTTGGTTAGCAGGATCCAGCGTCGGAGAGACCTTCCTGCAACCGATTGTGAGTCGCTTACCGACAGAAATGCGGCAGCTTATTGGAAGCGGATTTCCTGGCTTTCACCGGCGTTCAGAGCGCCGCTGTCTACGTATTTCGCCCCTCGACAATGCGGCTCGTACTTCGGCTTCCACCTTGGTGCTGCACCATCGACTTGCCTTCGAATCCGCTTGGAGGGCTTCCGATCTGGCCGCAGCGCTGCGATCGGGTTACGCACCCAAATAAGGCGGCAATCCTCGATGGGGCCTTACTGACGACGTGATCGAGGCGGATCTCCAACGGGCTTTATCCCGAATTGACAAGCAAACTGGATTGGCAAGCAACTCGAGCCTTGCCACTTCGGAACTCGTGGGCGATCCCACGAGTCGTCACGCGCGATTGCGAGTGGCACAAACCGTACCCCGAATTCCTTTTTGCAGCATGGCTCTTGGCAGCTGACTTCTTTGTCGCTTTCCGCTTGGCAGCCTTCCACTTCGCAGCTCCCGGGTCGGTTCCGCAGTGGACTGAGTCGACTTTTGATGTCGACTTTCGATGTCGACTTTCGATGTTGACTATCAATGTCGACGATCGACGTTGGCTACTGAGGTTGGCTGGTGAAGTCGGCTATCGAGCTGGCAATCTGGCGATTCGGGGTCCATCCGTTTAACCCACATCGACCGCGAAGTGCGCCAGCTCCTCATGCACGTGTTCGCCTGCGCCAAAATTCCTGGCCTGAGCTTCAGCGATCTCGTCGAGATCGATGGTCACAGTCGCAGCCCGCCGCATGGGGATCATGTCCTTCGCCGCAGTTTTTTCTTCCGACAGTTCTCCGCGGAAAATCTTGACGTCCGCGGGAGCCTCGATTCCCAGCGAAACTCGGTTTCCAGAAATCTTAGAGACAACCAAGGTGATGTTGTCCCCGATCACCAACTTCTCGCCTTCTTTCCTACTCAAAACTAACATCGCGTACCTCCATGAGGAAATTGGTTACCAACCTTCAACAATCAAATATCGTTCTGCCA